>NZ_JBFAHL010000019.1:0-71234 GCF_040654155.1 Amycolatopsis sp. NPDC050768 | reverse complement strand
ACACCACCCCCCGGGGCGGCTCTGCGGCCAACACCCCCCCCCACCCGCCACATCGGGTGCGTTGAGTACCAACGCCATATTGGGGGGCGGTGCTAGAGGCGGATGCCGGCGAGCTGGGTGCCCTGGGCGACCAGTTTGCCGGTGCTGTCCCAGATGTGGCAGGACTCGTCGACGCGGCCGTCGGTGATCAGGTGGGCGCGGTGGAGCACGCGGAGCGGGCCGGGGGCCGGGCGGGCACGGACGTAGGCCGTGAGCTCGAGGGTCGGCACCCAGCCGCTGGCCGAGATGTCGAAGGTGGCCGGCGGGAACGCGTCGACGGCGAACAGCAGGCTCACCGGGTCGAACGGTTCGTCGCCCGGCAACGCGAGGCGGCCGACGAGCTCGCCGCCGCCGGAGGGGCCCGCGGTGAACACCCGCGCGCTGGTGGTGTCCAGGCGGACCTCGATCTCGTCCATGATCGACACCGGCAGCCCGGACGGCGTGGCGCCCGGGACGCGGAACGGGGAGTCCACCTCGAGCCGCGGATCGGGCAGACCGTCCTGCCAGTACGGTTCGCCGTCGGCCAGCGTGCCGACGGTGAACAGGGCCTCGACGGCCGTCTTGCCCTCCTGCACCAGCCGGCCGCGCACCTGGCTCGAGTTGCGGCCGGTGCGCAGCGTCTCGATCTCGACCTCGGCCGGGCCCGGGTCGGGTGAGCGCAGGTAGTGGGCGCTGGCGGCGAGCACGTCGAAGTGCTCGCGCTCGGTGACGGCGGCGCGCGCGATCAGCGCCAGCAGGTAACCGCCGTTGGGCTTGCCGCCGATCGTCCACTGCGGGCTGATGTCCGCGTCGAAACCGCCGGGCGACCGCCGTTTGACGGCGGACACCGCGGCGAAGGTCGTCGTGCTCACCAGGACCGCCTCCTCGCCGGGCAGAGGGTTGTTCCGCGCAACTTAGCTCGCCCGGTCCCTGCGTGCCCGTCGAGTGAGACGGACACCACGCCCGTCAGAACCCGTACAGCCCGACCGGGTTGTCGACCAGGATCCGCCGGCTCACGTCCGGGCCGGTCCATTCGAGCAGCCGGGCCAACGCCCGTGCGTCGTCGATCGGCTCGAACGGCTCGACGCTCAGGCGGTTGCCCGGAGTGCGCGGCCGGCCACCGGTGTGGGGCCAGTCGGTGCCCCACAGCAACCGGTCCGGAGCGGCGGCCGCCAACGCGCGAGCCAGCGGCGCGACGTCCGCGTGGTCGAGAGCAGTGGAAATCCGGTGCGGCGCAGAGAGCTTGACGTACGCCGCACCGGATCGCAGGAGGTCGGTCAGCTCGGGCAACCCGGGCTGACCGAGGTCGGGAGAAGCGAGCGCGAAATGGTCGAGGACGACCGGCACCGGCAGCCGCGCGAGGTCGTCGGCCAGCGCCGCGACCACGGACAGCTCCGTGAACACCTGCAGGTGCCAGCCGAGGTCCGCGATGGCCGCCGCGGTCGCGCGCAGCGGCGCGAGGGCCACGGCCGGATCGTCGACCGCGAACGTCGCCAGGTTCACCCGCGCCCCGCGCACCCCCAGGGCGTGCCACTCCCCCAGTGGCGCCGGCGCGGCGGGGTCGAACACCACGACACCGCGCGCCCGGTCACCCCGGACGCGCAGCTGCGCGAGCAGGCACGAGTTGTCCGTGCCGTACGGGCTCGGCTGCACGAGCACCGCCCGGCTCACGCCGAGCCGCCAGTGCAGCTCGTCCAGCTGCTCGCCGCTCGCCGGGCCGGGCGTGTAGGCCCGGTCCCCGGCGTAGGGGAACCGCGGGTCGAAGACGTGCACGTGACAGTCGCACGAACCGGAGGGCACCCTCGTCACCGCACGGCGCCCGCGAACTCGGACAGCCGGGCCAGCACGCCGTCGTCGACCGGCACGCCGTCGCGCAGCTGCCGGTGGTAGCGCGCGAGCTCGAACTCACCCGGCAGCCGCACGGGCTGCGCCGGGTCCGCGGGCGGCGTGGTGTGCAGGATGCCGGCGAAATCGTCCATCCGGGACGCCAGCTCGGCACCGGGCACGAGCTTCGACGCGTCGATCAGGAAGAACACGTGGCCCAGGTTCTGCGGCCGCTCCGGATCGACGCTCCACGAGCTGATGCGCGTGAGGTACCCGGCACCGGAGAGCACGCCGGCGAACAGGTCGACCATCACCGACAGGCCGTAACCCTTGTGCCCGCCCAGCGGCTGCAGGAACCCGTCCAACGCGGCCGCGGGATCCGTCGTCGGCTTGCCGTCGCGGTCGGTGGCCCAGGTGTCCGGAATGGACTCCTCCGCCGCCGCGGCCGCGCGGATCTTCGCGCGCGCGGCCACGCTCATCGCGATGTCCAGCAGCACCGGGTCACCGCCGGGCGTGGGCACGCCGATGCCGAGCGGGTTGTTGCCCAGCCGCGCCTCACGGCCGCCCCACGGGGCGATCGTGGTGGTCGCGTTGCTCGCGATGATCGCCGCGAACCCCTGCTCCGCCGCGCGGAACAGGTACGGCATCACGGGCCCGAAGTGGTTGCTGCCACGCACAAAGGCCGCCCCCAGGCCGGTCGCCCGGGCCGAGGCCAGCGCCGCGTCCAGCGCGTGCGAGCCGACCAGCGGCCCGATGCCGTTGGCACCGTCCACTCGCGACAACGCCGGCGCGACCTGGTCCACCGCCACCTTCGCGTGCAGGTCGACGCCGCCGAGGCGCGCGCGGTCGAGGTACTGCGGGATCCGCGCGACGCCGTGTGTGCGGATGCCGAAGAGGTCGGCGAGCACCAGCACGTCGGCGACGCGCGAGGAGTCCTCTTCGGACATCCCGTTCCCCGCCAGCGCGCGGGCCGCCAGCCCGCGCAGGTCCTCGGCGGTGATCTGGGTGTCGCCGGTCATCGGTGGTCTTCTCCTTCGGTCAGGTCGAACTCGGTGGTCGCGGCGAGGTCTTCGCCGAACCACGAACGGATCCCGGCTCGCCGGGTGTCCGTGTAAACAGGACGGTCGTGCCACAGCATCGGCACGTCGTGGCCCGGCACGAGCAGCGTGTCCGGGTGTTCCCGCCACAGGGTGAGGATCTTGTGTACGGACGCGCGGCTCGCGTCGCGGTCGAGCGTCATGTCGACATCGCCGCCCAGCAGCTCCGCGCGGTTCTTCGCGGCGTCGCCGCTGAACAGCACGGAACCGGCCACCCGGAACACGAGCGAGCCCGGCGTGTGCCCGGCCGCGGCGAACGCCTCGACGCCGGGGAAGATCTCGCCGTCTTCGCTCACCCGCCGCGTCCGCGGGTTGCTCGCCAGATCGGCGGCGTACAGCTCGGGCAACGGGTCGAACCCCGGCTCGCGCCCCGCCGCCCATTCCAGCTCCGCCGCGCCCACCCACACGGTGGCCGACGGGAAGAGCAGGTAGTTCGCGGCGTGGTCGTAGTGCGCGTGCGTGAGCAGGATGTCGGTGACCTCGCCCGGATCCACGCCGTGGCCCGCCAGCCGCTGCGCGAGCAGAGAGCGCATTCCGAACGAGCCCGTGTCGGCCAGGATCAGCCGCTCGCCGTGGCGCACGAGGGTGACGCTGCTCCAGCCGAGCCCGCCGTGCTGGGTGCTCTTGCCGGGATAACCCTGGGTCAGCGGAAGGATGTTCACCGCGACTCCGGGGAAACCACGTCGGCAACGGGGACCACGGCCTCGTCGTGGTCGAACGTACGCCGCGCGCGGAACGCGACGATCGCCGTCACCAGGCCGAGCACGGCCAGGTACACACCGAGGCCGTACGGGCCGCCGGTCACGTCGTTGAGCCACACGCCGATGATCGGGCCGGTGCCGCCGAACACGGCCTGCGCCACGTTGTAGGCGAGCGCCCCCGCCGTGACGCGCACGGCCGTCGGGAAGATCTGGCTGATCGCGAGCAGCGCCGGCAGTGCGAGCAGCCCCTTGCAGGCACCGATGAGCGCGCCGCCGGTGAACGCGCCGACCCCGCCACCCGCGGCGAGCGCCAGCGACGGCACCGCGAGGATCGCGACCACGAGCCCGGTCAGGCTCAACGCCTTGCGCAGCCCGATTTTGTCCGCCACCGGGCCCATCACGAGCGTGCCGGCGATGACGAGCACGTTGCTCACGATCGTCGCGTTGTAGGCCTCGGTGCTGTCGAGCTTGCCGACGTTGATGAGGAACGTGGTGAGGAACGACGTGATGGTGGTGCTCAGCAGCGCGTAGCTCGCGGTGCAGACGATGAAGATGACGATCGGCACCCAGTGCAGGCGCAGGGCATCGCGCAGCGGAGTGGCGGCGGCCTTCGCCTTCTCGCGCGCCTTGACCAGCAGCTCGAACTCCGGGCTCTCCTCGACCTTCGAGCGCAGGTACACGCCGAACGCGGCCAGTGGCAGGCCGACGAGGAACAGGATGCGCCAGCCGAACGTCTGGTACTCGTCCTTCGTGAGGATGCTCGAGAACACCCGCGCGAGCAGCGATCCACAAAGGATCCCGATGAACGTGGTGGCGATCAGCGTGCTCACGTTGCGGGCGCGCTTCGCGGCCGGGCTGTGCTCGAACACGAAGCTGATCGCGCTCGCGTACTCGCCGCCCGCGCCCATCGACTGCGCGAGGCGACACACGAGCAGCAGCACCGGTGCCAGGAGGCCGATCTGCGCATAGGTGGGCAGCACACCCATGAGCGCGGTGCCGAAGCACGTGAACAGGATCGAGATCGACAGCGCGCGGCGGCGGCCGTACTTGTCGCCGATCCAGCCGAAGAAGATGCCGCCGATGGGGCGGGCGATGTAGCCGAGCGCGAACACGGCGTAGGTGTTGAGCAGCGCCACGGCGGGATCGTTGCCGGGGAAGAACTTCGCGGCGATGATCGTGGCGACCACGCCGTAGACGCCCCAGTCGTACCACTCGGCGAAGTTGCCCGCGGAGGCCGCGATGATGATGCGGCGCCGGCGGGCGCCGGTGAACTCGAGCTCCGTGTTCATGACGGGTGTTCCGTTCTCTTCATCGGGAAAGGAGTCAGGTGAGCCGGGCCGCGACCGCTTCGGCGACGGCCGTCGGGCCGCCCGTCGCCGAGCCGTCGGGGCGGATGCCGATGTCGCCGGCCCCGAGCGCGCCGGCGACGGCCGCGCGCACGAGGTCACCCTCGGCGACGTGGTGCAGGTGGTCGAGCATCATCGCGGCGGCGAGGATCTGCCCGATCGGGTTCGCGAGGCCCTTGCCGGCGATCGAGGGCGCGCTGCCGTGGATGGGCTCGAAGTACGCGCTGACGTCGCCGATGTTTCCGGAGCCGCACAGCGAGATGCCGCCGACGGTCGCGCCGCCGAGGTCGCTGAGCACGTCGCCGAGGAAGTTCTCCATCACCAGCACGTCGAAGTCGCCGGGACGCAGCACCAGGGCCTGGGCCGCGGCGTCGGCGTAGAGGACCTCGGTCTCGACGTCGGGGAAGCCGGCGGCGACCTCGAAGAAGATCTCGCGGAACAGCGCGTGGCTGCGCAGCACGTTGCTCTTGTCCACGCAGGTCACGCGGTGTTTGCCGTCGTTGGGCGCGCCGCCGCGGGCCGCCGCGAGCTCGAACGCGCGACGGCAGATGCGCAGCGTGCCCTCGCGGGTGGTCATGAGCGTGTCGGACACGGCCCAGCGGTTGCCGACGCCCTTGCCGCGTGAGGCGTAGAGGCCTTCGGTGTTCTCGCGGACGATGACGTAGTCGATGCCGCCGGCCTTCACCCCGCCCAGCGCCGACGTGACGCCGGGCAGCAGCAGCGCGGGGCGGACGTTGGCGTACGCGTCGAGCCCGATCCGCAGGATGCCGCCGAGCAGGCCGGCCTCGGTGCCGTCCGGGAACCGCACGTCGGGCAGGCCGACCGGGCCTTTGAGCGTGGCCGCGACGGCGGTGCGCAGGTAGTCGAGGTCTTCGGGCGAGCAGGCCACGCCGGTTCGGCGGTAGGTGTCGGCACCGGCGTCGACATCGGTGTAGTGAAGCTCGAAGCCGCTCTTGGCCGTGACCGCGCCCAGCACGGTGAGCGCGGCGTCGACCAGCTCGGGACCGATCCCGTCCCCGCGAATGACGGCGATGTCATGAACCTGCACTGGCACTCCACCTCGAAAATCAATACAATCAACATTGAGAGTCAACATTGACGAGAACGACGAGACCGTAGGCCTGTCCGGAATCCGTTGTCAACCCGATGTTTCTGTTCCGTGACAAGCATCAGTGGTCACTAGACTCGCCGCGAATCGTCAACGCGGCACGAGATTGCCGGAAGAGGAGGGGTCACCAGTCGTGAGCACCGACACTGAGGTGCTGTCGATCGCCGAGGCAGCCGACGTCCTCGGGGTCAAGCAGAGCACGGTGTACGCCTACATCAGCCGTGGCCTGCTGAAGCGCCACCGGCTCCCCCGCGACCGGCGCAGCTGGCTCTCGCGCAGCGAGGTCGAGGGCTTCGGGCAGCGCAAGGGCACGCGCACGCTCCTGCACGACGACGAGCCGGCGGTCTCGTCCGACACCAGCCAGGTCGCGCGCCTCGACGGTGACACGTTGCTCTACCGCGAGCGTGACGCCGTGGAGCTGGCGCGCACGGCGTCGTACGAAGAGGTGGCCGAGCTGCTGTGGGAGCAGCCCGACGTAGCGCCCGCGCGCGACCTCGAACCGGAGCTGGTCTCCGCCATCCGCCGGCTGCAGGACACCATGCCGGCCGACAGCCTGCCGCTCGACCGGCTCAAGGTCACCGCGACGCTGCTCGGCGCGCGCGACTCGTTCCGCTACGACCTGTCCGTGCCGTCGGTACTCTCGGCGGCGCGCACGATGGCGCCCGCGTTCGTGGAGTCGCTGCCGCAGCCGGGCGCGGTGTGCGAGCGCGGCCGGCCCATTGCGGAGCGGCTGTGGGGCCGGCTGACAGCGGAACCCGCGACGCCGGAACGGATCGCGGTGCTCTCGGCCGCGCTGGTCCTGCTGGCCGACCACGGCCTCGGCCCGTCGACGCGTGCCGTACGCGAGGCCGCGGCCAAGGCGGCGGACCCGTACTCGGCCGTGCTCGCGGGCATGAGTGTCGCGAGTGGACTGTTGCTGGGCGGTGGTTCGTCACTCGCCGTGCAGGCGTGGCTGGGTGATATCGCTTCGCCCGCCTCGGTTTCGCGGGTGCTCGAACAACGCCTCCTGCGCGGCGACCGGCTGTCCGGCTTCGGGCAGCCGCGGTACCGCAGTGCCGATCCCCGCGCGTCGGAGCTGCTGCGCCTGCTCGCCGAGGCGCCCGCGGACCCCGAACGGCTCGCGATCGTCGAGGCCGCCATAGACCTCGTCCGCCGCCGGCGCGATCTCGAGCCGAACGTCGAGTTCGCGTTGGGTGCCTTGTGTTTCGTGCACGGCATGGCCGAGGGCGCCGGTGAGGCGGTGTTCGTGATCGCCCGCACGGCGGGGTGGATCGCGCACTCGCTGGAGACCTACACCGGCAGGTGAGGACACTCAGGCGAGGCGGCTGCGGCGGTGGGCGGCCATGCGGACGGGCGCGTTGACGGCGCCGTAGCCCGCGTAGCCGTCGAGGCGTTGCAGGACCTCGAAGAACACGCGCCCGCCGAGAATTTCGGTGAAGAAGTGCAGCAGGACGCCGTGTTCGTCGCGGTCGTAGAGGATCGAGTGGGCGCGCAGGGCGTCGAGCAGGTCCGGCGGCGGGGCCAAGCGGGCGTCGAGGTCGTCGTAGTAGTTGCCGGGGATCGGCAGGAGTGGGGCGCCGAGGGCGCGCATCGCGCGGGCGCTGGCGAGCGCGTCGGCCGTCGTGAAGGCGATGTGCTGCGGTTCGCGCACGCCCGGGGCCCAGTCGCCGCGGCGCAGCAGGGCGGAGTCCAGGGCGATGCGCACGGTGCCGCCGCTGACCGTGCGGCTGCGCACCAGACCGAACGGCGCGGCGAACTCCGTGACCGGATCCGGTTCGAGGCCGAGCACCGCGCGGTAGAACAGCGCGGCCTCGTCGAAGTGGTCGAACGGCTGCGTCAGCGACACGTGGTCCACACCCGTCACTCCGGCGTCGACGGTTTTTCCCGCCACGGCGGCGAAATCGTCGAGCCAGCTGTCGCCGGGACCGGTGCGGCAGAAGAACACCGAGGTGCCGTCGGGCGCGGCGACCGCGGACAGATCGGCCTCTCCCGCGCTGTGCGTGCGCGGCAGCACCGGCGCGAGCAGCCGCTGCGCACGGTCCGCCGAGGTCACCGGGTCCGCGCTCTCCACCCCCAGCGCGGCCACGGAGGCGGTCTCCTCGGCCGCGGCGGAGGAGTTCACGAGGATCCGCGCTTCGCCCTGCTGCCACAGTGCAACGGGTTTGGTCCGGTGCTGCCCGACGTGCGCGAAACCGAGTGCCGCCAACGCCTGCCCGACCTCGGCACCGGCCGTGGCGATCTCCGTGAACGCGTGCCCGCTCAACGCTGGTGCGGCCGGCAACGTCGTCGTGCCGAGCGATTCCTCCAGCGCCAGCAGCGATCGCATGGCGTCGACGGCGGCCGGGCCGGGGTCGGCCTGGCGGAACACGTCGTTGAACACCTCCAGCGACAGCGGCCCGTCGTAACCGGCCGCACGCACGTGGCCGGTGAAGGCCGTGAGGTCGAACGCGCCCTGGCCCGGGAAGAGCCGGTGGTGGCGGCTCCACTGCAGCACGTCCATCTCCAGCCGCGGCGCGTCGGCCAGCTGGAGGAAGAACAGCTTCTCCCCCGGGATCGTCCGGATCGCGGCGGGATCACTGCCCCTGGACAGGATGTGGAAGCTGTCGAGGCACAGCCCGAGCGCGGGGTGCGCGGCGCGGCGCACGATCCGCCACGAGTGCTCGTAGGTGTTCACGAACCGGCCCCACGCCAGGGCTTCGTACGCGATCCGCAACCCACGCGCGGCGGCGCGCTCGGCCAGCGTGTGCAGCTGCTCGGCGGCGAGATCGTCGTCGTCCACCGCGTCCGGGGACACCGAGGAGCACACGAGCATCGTGTCCGCGCCGAGCTGCTCCATCACGTCGAACTTGAGCTCCGCGCGGCGCAGGTTCGCCGCGAGCACGGCGGGAGCCACGGCCTCGAAGTCGCGGAACGGCTGGTAGAGGTCCACCGACAGGCCGAGGTCCGCGCAGTGCTCGCGCACCTGCTTCGGCGACCACGGCGAGGCGAGGAGGTCGCTCTCGAAGATCTCCACGCCGTCGAACCCGGCGGCCGCGGCGGCGGTCAGCTTGTCCTCGAGCGTGCCGGACAGGCAGACGGTGGCGATCGCGCGACGGAACTCAGTCTGCACTTCAGTCGAGGACATCGGCGGGTTCCCTTTCCCCTGGGGCGGCGAGGCGGTCGAAGTGCCGCCGCATGCGGGCGGCGTCGGGTTCGGCGCCGGTGAACAACGCGAGCGCGTCGGCGGCCTGGAACACGGCCATCCGGCCGCCGTCGAGCACGCGGCAGCCGCGTTCGGAGGCGACGCGCACGAGCTCCGTCTCCAGCGGCCGGTACACGACCTCCGCGACCCACAGCCGCGGGTCCAGCAGCTCGGCCGGCAGCGGCAGGCCCGGGTGCGCGGCCATGCCGACGGGAGTGGCGTGGACCAGACCGTCAGCGGTGGCCAGGGCCGACGCCACCGAGCCGCCGGCCGAAGCCCGCTCCGCACCGAAGCGCGCTTGCAGTGCCGCGGCGAGCGCCTCGGCCCGCGCGGGGTCCAGGTCGAGCACGCACACGCGGCCCGCGCCGAGCGTGAGCAGGCCGTGGGCGACGGCCGCTCCGGCACCGCCCGCGCCCAGCACCACGACGGAGCCCAGCGGCACGCCCGGCAGCCCCGTTTCGAGACCACGCGCGAAGCCGGACCAGTCGGTGTTGTGCCCGGCCGCCGTGCCTTCGCGGAACACCACGGTGTTCACGGCGGCTAGCGCGGCGGCGTCGGCCGACAGCTCGTCGAGGTGGTCCAGCACGACCTGCTTGCACGGGTGCGTCACGTTGAGCCCGGCGTAGCCCGCGGCACGCGCGGCCGCCACCACCTCGCCCGCGGCGTTCGCGGGCAGGCCCCAGTCGTCGAGGTCGAAGCGGCCGTAGGCGAGCCGCACGCCGAGCCGGCGCGCCTCGGCCTCGTGCAGCGGCGGGCTCAGCGACGGGCCGATGCCCGAACCGACGAGCCCGGCGAGCACGGTGCCCGGGCCGGAGCGGCGGGCGTGCTCGCGGACCGCGTCCACGACCGTGGCTGGGTACACAGGTTTCCTTTCGACGAGCCGGTGGTGCCGGGCGGGTTCGCCGCGAAGCGGCCTACAGTGGGACGAGATCCGTCCGGAGGGAGAAGGGACGTCCGTGGCCGCACCGTCGCCGGAAGACGCCACCGGGAAAGACCGCACCCGCGACGCGGAGCGGACCAAGGCCGAGATCCTCGACGTCGCCGCCGCGGAGTTCGCCGAGAAGGGCTACGACGGCGCCCGTGTGGAGGAAATCGCGGCGAAGACCCGCACCACCAAGCGGATGATCTACTACTACTTCACCAGCAAGGACCAGCTCTTCGTCACGGTGCTGGAGCGGGCCTACACGGTGATCCGCTCGCTGGAGCAGGAGCTCGACGTCGACCACCTCGACCCGGTCGACGCGATCCGCCAGCTCGCCGAGCTCACCTTCGACCACCACGAGTCCCACCCCGGCTTCGTGCGGCTGGTGAGCATCGAGAACATCCACCGCGCCGAGCACATCGCGCGTTCCACCACGCTGTCGACGCTCGCCAACCCGGCGCTCGACGTGCTCACCCGCATCCTCGAACGCGGCCGCGCGGCCGGGCTCTTCCGCGAGGACGTGGACGCGCTCGACGTGCACATGGCCATCAGCGCGTTCTGCGTGTTCCGCACCGCGAACCGCTACACGTTCAACGCGATCTTCGGCCGCGACCTGCTCGACCCGGCCACGCGCGAGCACCACCGGCGCATGCTCGGCGACCTGCTCGTGAGCTACCTGACCGCGAGCTGAGGCCCTCACGCGATCCTCGCGATCCGGCCGGACGGGTGGGTCGGGTAGCGGTCGAGCACGCGCGGATCGTGGCCCGGCAGGAAGATCCCCGACGCCCCGGCCAGCTCCCGGATGCGGTCGAACCCGCCGTACACCCCGGTGGTCGAGTGCAGCAACGGCGCGGGGAGGTCGGCCTCGAGGTTCTCGTAGAAGTGGCTGGCGTCGGAGGCGACCACGACCGGGCCGGCCGCGGTGGCGATCCGCACCACCTGCGTGCCGGCGGTGTGCCCGCCGACGAGGTGGACGCTGAGACCGGGAACGACGTCGGCGTCACCGTCGACGAGCCGCAGGCGGTCGTGGGCCCGGAGCCGGTGCAGCTCGACCTCGTCCAGCAGCCAGTGTTCGCGCGTGATGCGCGTGGCCCACGGCCCGGTCCAGTAGTCCATTTCGGACTGCTGCACGACGCAGGTCGCGTCCGGGAAGGCGCTCGCCCGGCCGGCGTGGTCGTAGTGCAGGTGGGTGAGCACCACGTGGTCCACGCCTGCGGGCTCGACGCCGAACTCCGCGAGCAACTCCAGCGGGTCGGTGTACTCCAGCCCGGGCACTTGCGCCGCGCGCCGCGGGCGCATCCCGGCGTCGACGAGCACCGTGTGCTCCGGTGAGACGGCGAGCCACACGTAGTACGCCGTCGGGTGCGGCTCGGTGGAATCCGTGCGGTGGCCGAGGAAGTGGTCTCCGCGGACGCCGTCGCGCCGGGCGTAGCAGAGGGCGTGGACCTCGAACGTGCTCACTGCTGGACGCCGACCTCACTCGCCTGCCGCGCCGGCGCGTTCTTCAGGCCGAGCAACGCGGTCGGGACGCGGTAGGTCTCGCGGCCGGTGGCCACGGCGATCGCGTTGACCACGCACAGACCCGCGGTGAAGATCGCGACGCCGAGCCACGCGCCCCGCCCGTCACCGGCGACGGCCGCTGCCACGCTCGGCAGGAAACCGCTGATGGCGAAGCCGATCTGCGTGCCGATCGCGGTGCCCGACAGGCGCACGCGGGCCGGGAACATCTCGCCGTAGAACGAGGGCCAGATGGCGCTCGTCGCGGTGTAGACGATGCCGAACATGCCGATGCCGAGCACGAAGATCCACACGTAGCTGCCGGCGGCGATCGCGCCGAGGTAGCCGAAGATGAGCACCGCGCAGCCCAGCGAGCCCGCGATGAAGATCTTCTTGCGGCCCTTGCGGTCGGACAGCTTGGCCCACAGCGGGATCGAGATCACGGCCGCGACGTTGGCGAGCACGCCGACCCACAGCATCGGCGTTTTGCTCAGCCCCACCGTGTTCACGGCGTAGCTCAACGCGTAGACGGTGAAGATCGTGCTGACGGAGGCGATGAGCGCGGCGACGATCACGCGCAGGACGTCGGCCCAGTGGTCGCGCAGCAGCACGGCGAGCGGCAGCCGGACGACCTCGCCGGCGGCGACCTCCTCGCGGAACACCGGCGTCTCCTCCACCGAGCGGCGGATGAAGTACCCGACCGCGACCATCACGGCGCTGAGCCAGAACGGCACGCGCCAGCCCCACGACAGCAGCGCGTCCTGCGGCAGCGCGGCGACGGGCAGGAACACCGCCGTGGCCACGATCTGGCCGGCCTGTGTGCCACTGAGGGTGAAGCTCGTGTAGTACGCGCGGCGGTGTTCCGGCGCGTGCTCCAGGCTCATCGAGTTGGCGCTGGCCTGCTCGCCGCCGGCGGAAAGCCCTTGCAGCAGCCGCAAAACGACGAGCAGCACCGGCGACGCGACGCCGAGCGCTTCGTAGCTGGGCAGGCAGCCGACGAGCACTGTGGACAGACCCATGAGCAGCAGCGTCGCGATGAGCACGCGTTTGCGGCCGAACCGGTCGCCCAGGTGGCCGAGCAGCAGCGCGCCGAGGGGACGCGTGACGTAGCCGACGCCGAACGTCGACAAGGCCAGCAGCGTGCCCGCGGCCGGTGAGGACGCCGGGAAGAAGATCTTGCCGAAGACCAGCGCGGCCGCGGTGCCGTAGATGAAGAAGTCGTAGTACTCGAGCGCGCTGCCGATCCAGGCGGCGAGCGCCGCTTTCGCGGGCCGGCCCGCGGCGGGCGCCGCTCGATCTCCTCGACCGTTCACTTTTGTCTCCTCTGCGGTGCACCGTTGCCTCGCCCGACGGCTAATGTACCGTGCGGTTAATTAGAGAGAGTGAAGGGCGCACCCGAGGTTGTCAAGGACGAGTTTCGACACAAGATCGACTCCGTCCGGGCGCGACGGACCGCGGAGCGATCCTGTGTGGAGAGTGCGCGAAACGCACCGGAAACCCATGGTGGTCAGGGGTTTCCGGCCGGTCGGGTGTGCTACGGCCGGAGGTTCTCCACCTCGACCGGCTCGATGGCCTCGCCCTCGGGGAGGTCGAAGCCGAGGATCTGGCTGTAGAAGCTCAGCTCCGCGTCGAGGGCCCGGCGGATGTTCTCCGCGCGGCGGAAGCCGTGCTGCTCGCCTTCGAAGAGGAGGTAGGCGACGGGCACCTTGCGCGAGCGCAGGGCGTCGACGATGAGCTCCGACTGGTTGGGCGGCACGACGGGGTCGTCGGCGCCCTGCAGCACGAGCAGAGGCTGGGTGAAGGCGTCGACGTGCTGGATCGGCGAGCGGTCGAGGTACACGTCGCGCAGCTCGGGATACGGGCCGATCAGGCGGTCGAGGTAGCGGCTCTCGAACTTGTGCGTGTCGGCCGCCAATGCCTGGAGGTCGGCGACGCCGAAGAGATCGGTGCCGGCGGCGAAGGGCGTGTCCGCACGCGAAAGGGCGGCCAGCACGGTGTATCCGCCGGCCGAGCCGCCCCGGATGAGGAGCTTGTCACCGTCGACGCGGCCTTCGGCGGCGAGCCAGCGTACGGCCGCGATGCAGTCGGCGACGTCGAGGATTCCCCACGTGCCGTGGAGTTCCTCACGGTAGGCGCGGCCGAAGCCGGTGGAGCCGGCGTAGTTCACGTCCACGACACCGAACCCGCGGCTGGTCCAGTACTGGATCGCCGGCGACAGCACGGGAACCGCGTGCGACGTCGGTCCACCGTGGACGACCACGACGACCGGCGGCTTCGACCCCGCGGGACCCTCGAAGTCCGGGTTCGCGGGCGGGTAGAACAACGCGTGGGACACGCGCTCGCCCGACGGGAAGTCGATCGCCTCGGGCGCGGACACGTACTCGGCGCCGATCCCGGTGTCGCGGGGTTCTCGCACGGTGGCGACCTTGCCCTCGGCGGTCAGCGTGTACACGCTCGGCTCGGCGGTGGGCGAGCCGGCGATGAGGAGCAGCTCGTCGCCGCCGGACGGGCGCAGCACGCTGATCGCGGTGAACGGGGTGTCGAGGTCGGTCACGGTGCCGTCCGGGCTCGCGAGGGCGAGCCCGTCGATGCCGCCGGACCAGCGGGCGAACACCACGCGGTGGTCGGCCAGCACCACGTACCGGCCCGTGCCCAGGCCCCAGGCCGGCACGCCGATCTCGGCGTCGAGCACGACCACCGGCTCGACGGTGCCGCTCTCGCCGAGCCGGTAGAGGTTCCACCAGCCGGTGCGGTCGGACAGGAAGTACAGCGTGCCATCGGCGTGCCACCGCGGCTCGGACACCGACTCCCCCGGCCCGCCCGCGACCACGGTCTCCTCGCCGGTGGCCAGGTCGCGCACGCGCAGCTCGGTCGAGTCCCACGGCATGTTCGGGTGGTCCCACGCGACCCACGCGAGCTTCCCCGCGTCGGGCGAGAAGCGCGGGCTCGCGACGAAGTCCGGGCCGGACACGAGCACCTCGGGCTCGGCTCCTTCGGTGAGCAGCACGATCTCGTTGCGCACGTCGGCCGCGCCCCGGCTCGTTTTCGGGTGGTGCTCCCGCACCACGGCCAGGCGCGTCCCGTCGGCGGTCAGGTCGCCGTCGGCGTACCGATCGCCGCGCGGGACCTCGGGCTCGGGGGTGACGGCTTCCGGCTCGCCGTCGCGGTCGAGGCGGTACAGCCGCTGATCGGCCCAGTTGGCGAACCACACCACGCCGTCGCGCACCCACCAGTCGGCCCCGCCGTACTCGTGTACCGACGTCCGCGCCCCGAACCCGTCCGGCAGCAGGTCGGCGGTGCTCCCGTCGGCTTCCCGCCGCACGAGCTGCACCCGCCCACCCTCCGCAGGCCTCGCCTCCGACCACACCACGGCCCGCCCGTCGGCGCGCACATCCGTGACGCGCACGGCGCTCTGCGTGATCAGGTCGGCGGTGAACGGCGTGGCCCAGGAACCGAACTCGGAGATCTGCACGGCGCCACGCTAGCCGATCTCCCGCACGCCGGGGGCCGCGTTGCACCCGTTGCCCCGCGGCAGTGCCGGATCGGCCCCCGGCTCACACGGCGTACGTGTAGTCCGGCACGTCCGTGACGAACATGTACCCCGGCGCGTGCGTGATCGCGAACGGCGGCTTCGACCGCATGATCGCGGCCTGCGGGGTCACGCCGCACGCCCAGAACACCGGCACCTCGCCCTCGCGGATCTCCACCGGGTCACCGAAGTCCGGCTTCGACAGGTCCTCGATACCGAGGGCTTCGGGCGCTCCGATGTGGACCGGCGCGCCGTGCACGGACGGGAACTGGCCGGAGATGCGCACGGCGTCGGCGACGCGGTCGGCGGCGATCGGGCGCATCGAGACGACCATGGGACCGCTCAGGCGGCCCGCGGGGGCGCACTCGCGGGAAGTCTTGTACATCGAGACGTTCTGGCCCTTGCTGATGTGGCGAACCTCGATGCCCGCGGCGACCATGGGCGTCTCGAACGTGTAGCTGCAGCCGATGAGGAACGTGACGAGGTCGTCGTTCCAGTACTCCAGCACGTCGTCCGGCTCGTCGACCAGCTCGCCGTCGCGCCAGACGCGGTAGGCGCCGACGTCGGTGCGCAGGTCGGCACCCGGCGCGAGGTCGGTGTGGGGGCTGCCGGTGTCGGTGACGCCGATGATCGGGCACGGCTTGGGGTTGCGCTGGCCGAACAGGAGCGCGTCGTAGGCGTACTCGCGCGGCACGATGATCATGTTGGCCTGGGCGTAGCCCGGCGCCCAGCCTGCGGTCGGCACGCGCAGGCCGCCGCGGAAGGCTTCGCGGGATTCGGCCGGGCTCAGAGCGGGGGTGACAGTCATCAGCAACTCCTCAGGAGAAGATCGAACCGAGTGAGGTCAGGGATTCCACGGCGGCGTACGCGGTGAACAGCCAGGCGGCGATGCCGACGCCGAGCAGCACCTTCGGGTAGCGGTAGCCCGCGATCAGGTCGCGGCGGCGCAGCGCCACCCACAGGATGATGGCCAGGCCGATGGGCAGCACGAGCCCGTTGATCGCGCCCGCGAACACCAGCATCGACTGCGGCGTCTGACCCGCGGCGATGAAGATGATCGTCGCGAGGCCGATCAGCACGATCACGGCGCGGTTGAAGTGCGTGCGCACGGGCTTGACGTAGGACTGCAGGAACGTGGCGGTGGTGTAGGAGTTGCCGATCACGCTCGTCATCCCGGCGGCCCAGAACACCAGGCCGAACAGGTGCAGCCCCACCGTGCCGAACGCGGAGAGGAACGCCGAGCCCGCGGCGTCGTTCTTGTTCGCCAGCGTCGCGCCGGTCGCGACCACGCCGAAGAAGCCGAGGAACAGCACGATCCGCAGCACGCAGGCCACGAGGATGCCGGTCCACGCGCCGCGGTTGATGCGCTTGAGGTTCGCCACACCGGTGATGCCGGCGTCGATCAGCCGGTGCGCGCCGGAGTAGGTGATGAACCCGCCGACGGTGCCGCCGATCAGCGTGAGGATGGGCAGGAACGGCAGGCCCTTCGGGTCGACGGTGCCCACGGCGGCCTGGCCCACCGGCGGCGCCGTGGCCACGACCAGCGCGATGATCAGCGCGATCTTCACGAGCCCGAGCACCACCATCACGCGGTCCACTGCCGTGAGCACCGAGCGGACCAGGAAGATCGCGATGGTGAGGATGCCGCTGATGGCCGCGCCGATCCGCGGGTCGATGCCCAGCAGGTTGTGCAGGCCGAGGCCGGTGCCGGCGATGTTTCCGATGTTGAACACGACCGCGCCCAGCACCACGAACACCGTGAGCACCTGGCCGGCGCCCGGGAACACCTTGCTCGCGATGTCCTGCGCGCGCTGCCCCGAGATGCCGAGGATGCGCCATACGTTGAGCTGCACGGCGACGTCGATGATCATCGAGACCACCACCGCGAACGCGAACGAGGCCCCGTAGAGCACGGTGAACGAGGCGGTCTGGGTGATGAACCCCGGTCCCGCCGCGCTCATGGCCATCAGCAGTGCCGCGCCGAACAGCGGCGGCACGCGCAGCCTGCCCGGCCGGGCCTGCCGGTCGTCGGTACTGGTCACGCTGTCCATCCCACTCCTTGGTCCCGATTGGCGGGGGTTGCCACGCAGCTTAAGTTAGACGTCTGACGTCTTACGACCTGTTTCACCATCTGGGAGGTACCCGTGGCGGACACCCTGCCTTCGGTTTGGATCCAGGACCTGACCTGGGAAGAAGTGAGCTCGTACCTGGAGCACGAGCGGATCGTGATCGTGCCGATCGGCAGCACCGAGCAGCACGGCCCGGCCGGTGTGCTGGGAGTCGACTCGTACGTGGCCATCACGTTGGCCGAGGACGTGGCCGAGCGCAAGGGCGTGCTGGTCGCGCCCCCCATCTGGTACGGCGACTCGTCGCACCACGGCGCGTTCCCCGGCACCATCACGGTGCGCCCGGACACGCTGATGCTGCTGATCCGCGACGTCGCCCGCAGCCTCGCGCGCCACGGCTTCACGCGCATCATCCTGCTCAACGGGCACAAGGGCTCGAACCTGCCCGCGCTCAACAGCGCCGTGCGCGTGCTGCACGACGAGGAGCTGCCCGAGGTGCTCTTCGCCGTCGCGGACCCGCTGCACCTCGCGCGGTCGGCCTCGCCGACGATCAAGGAGACCAACGAGCACCACGCCGGTGAGCTCGAGCTCTCCCACGTGCACTACCGCTACCCGGGCAAGATCCGCACCGACCGGCTCACCGACGCCTCCGTCGACTTCGACGCGGTCTTCGGCGGCTTCGTCGGCAACGACCTGTTCGGCCCGGCGCCCGACGGCGTCGAAATCATCTGGTCCGGCGACGAGCAGCGCGCGTTCACCCCGACCGGCTCGTTCAGCTCGTCGAAGGGCCTCTCGGAGGACAAGGGCAAGCGCTACCACGACCACATCGTCGGGCGCCTGGGCGAGCTGGTCGACTGGCTGCGCACGTACAACGGTCCCATCGGCCACCGCGAGGACTGACCCGTGGTCACGCGGATCCACCCCGAACCCGCTCTGCCGGCCGACCTCACGGCGATCACGTCCGACGCGTACCGGCAGGTCAAGGACCGGCTGCGCGAGGTGATCACCCGCCTCGGCGAGGCGGGCCGGCTGCGGCTGCCGTCGGAGGCGGAGCTCTCGTCCGCGCTCGGCGTGAGCCGGGCGACGCTGCGTTCGGCGCTGCAGTCGCTGCAGAAGGAGGGGCGGATCCGCCGGCTGCACGGCCACGGCACGTTCATCAACCGCCACGCGCTGGGCCTCGGCGCCAACCTCGCCGAGGCGGGCGCGTTCATGGACCTGCTCGCGAAAGCCGGTCACGAGGCGTCGGTGAGCACGGCCGACCAGCGGGTGGCGGCGCTCGAGGCGGACATGGCCGCGTCGCTGGAGATCCCGGCCGGCGAGCAGGCGCTGCGGATCGAGCGCGTCTTCGCCGCCGCGGGTGAGCCCGCGGTGCACAGCGTCGACCACTTCCCGGTGCGGCTGCTCGGCGAGGACGCGCGGGCGCTGGAGCCCGCGCAGTCGACGTTCGAGTTCGTGGAGCGCCACCTCGGCCCGCCGGTGTGCTACTCCGTGGCCGAGGTCCGGCCGGTGCTGCCACCGCCGGACGTGGCCGCGGCGCTGAAGATCCCGGCGACGCAGCCGTTGCTTCGGTTGCGCCACACCCACATCCGGGCCGACGAGCAGCCCGTGGCCGTCACGGTCGCGCACGTCAACGACGAATACCTGCGTTTCTCCGTGATCCGGACCTACCTCGATGAGTGAGAGATGACCACACTGGCCAACCCACCGCGGCTCGACCGCAAGGCGTGGGGCGTGCTGGCGCTGACCCTGGTGTTCTGGGTCGCCGACGGCTACGACACGTTCGTGCTGCTGATCACCGCGCGGCCGACGCTCACCGAGCTGCTGCCGCACGACCAGCTGCCGCACCTCACGACGTACCAGGGTTACCTGGTCGCCATCACGCTCGCGGGCTGGGCCACGGGCGGGATCGTCGGCGGCGTGCTCGGCGACCGGCTGGGCCGGCGGCGGACCATGATCGTGGCCGTCGCCGTGTACAGCGTCTTCACGGCGTGCTCGGCGTTGTCCGGGAACTGGTGGATCTTCGGGCTCACGCGGTTCCTCACCGGGCTCGGGATCGGCGCCGAGTGGGGTGTGGGCACTTCGCTGCTGCAGGAGGTGTGGCCGGAGCGGTGGCGCGCCCGGGGCGCCGGCTTGCTGCAGGCGGGGTTCTCCGTCGGCGGCGTGCTCGTGTCGGGCCTGTGGGTGCTGCTCGGCTCGACGCTCGGGCTGTCGTGGCGCTGGATGTACCTGTTCGGGGTGATTCCGCTCGTGGTGGTGCTGCTGGTGCGCCGCAGCATCCCCGAATCCCCGCGATGGGCGGCGCAACGCAAGCGAAAAGTCGGGCTGGGTGAGCTGCTGGCGCCCGGCGTGCGGCGCAATTTCCTGGGCGCGCTGGCGGTTTCGATCGCGATCACCGGCGGCTGGTGGGCGGTGAGCTCGTTCCTGCCCAGCTTCGTCGGCGGACTCGTCGACGATCCGAAGCGCGTCGCGTTCTACACGGGCTGGGCCGGGGCGCTGTACAACCTCGGCGAGATCGTGGGCTGCGTCCTGCTCGGGTTCCTGGCCGAGAGCTGGGGCCGCAAGCTCTCGGTCCAGGTGTACTTCGCCGGGTGCGTGGCGATCGTGCCCATCGTGTTCCTGCTGGTGCACGACGCGGCGACCGCCACGTGGCTCCAGCTCATCGCCGGGTTCCTCACCGGCGGCGTGTACAGCTGGTACACCGTGCACACGCCGGAGCTGTTCTCCACGTCGATCCGCGCGACGGCGATCAGCGTGGTGTTCAGCGGTTCGCGGTACCTGGCCATGGCCGGCGCCGTGCTGATCGGCCCGCTGGCCTCGGCCGTGGGCGGATTCGGCCACGCCGCCGCGATCTTCGCCCCGATCTACCTGCTCGGCATTCTCGCCGTGCAGTTCCTGCCCGAGACCAAGGGCAAACCCCTGCCGGACTGAGTGCTTCTCGCCGGACTGAGTGCTTCTCGCTGGAAGAAAGGACCACCCATGACCGTGAAGGTCGACATCCGGGTTCCCGTCGGCCGCCCGCTGCCCGAGCTGACGAAGTTCATCGTGTCGTGTGAAGAGGCCGGGTTCAACGGCGTCGGCGTGCACGACCACCACCACTCGGGCCGCGACGTCTACTCCGCCCTGACGCTGGCCGCGGCGGCGACGTCGAAGCTGCAGCTGTACCCGGCCACCACCAACACGGTGACGCGCCACCCGCTCGTGCTCGCGGCGATCGCGAACTCGCTCGCCGAGATCGGCCCGGGCCGCGTGCTGCTCACGCTCGCGCCGGGGTTCCTCTCCGTCGAGAAGGCGGGCCGCCCGCAGGGGCGGCGTGAGCAGCTCGGCGAGGCGGTCACGGCCATCCGCAAGCTCGTGGCCGGTGAAACGGCCACTGTGGACGGTCACGAGATCAAGATGAACAACGTCGCCAAGCCCGCGCCCGGGATCTTCGTGCTCGCCGCCGGGCCGAAGATGCTGGAGCTGGCCGGCGAGGTCGCCGACGGCGTGGTGATGCTCGCGGGCCTGCACCCGGACAGCATCGAGGCGGCGCGCTCGCACGTGCGCGCGGGTGCCCTGCGGGCTGGCCGGGCGCCGGAGTCGGTGCAGGAGATCCTCATCGTGCCCACGGCGATCGAGCCGTTCGACACCGCGCGCGAGTGGGTGCGGCGCTACTTCCGGCCCGACAAGCCGTTCCTCAACTACCCGAGCACGGCCAACCTGCGGTGGCTGCGCGCGGCCGGTCTCGACATCCCCGAGGACCACGACCCCACCGCGTTCACCTCCGCGCAGGCCAAGGAGATCAGCGACGCGTTCGGGCTCTTCGGGCCCGCCGAGTACTGCGCGGAGCGGCTCCTGCAGGCGCGCGAGGAATCCGGCGTGGAGCACGTGTTCTTCTTCCCGTCGCACACGGCCGAAAGCGGCTACGACCTGCCGGAGGCCGACGTCGCCGCGTTCGCCGACGTGATCGGTCCCCGCCTGGCCGCCGGCTAGTTTCAGTCCCGCACGGGAACCGCTTCGCCCAACGCCTGCACCACGGCCAGCGAGTCGAGGTAGTCGCGCCAGTGCACGACCTTGCCGTCCGCGACGGTGACGATGGAGACGAAGCGGTTCTCGTACGGCCGGCCGGTTTCGACGATCCGGCCGCGCACCGAGTACTCGAGGGTGACCACGGACTTCTCGCGGTCGTGGTGCACGGCCAGGTCGCCGGCTCCGTCGAGCACGATGGCGTCGCCGTAGCCACGGTAGAGCTCGGCCAGCGCCGCGCGGCCTTCGACCCTTTTCGGGTAGCCGGGGACGGTGACGACGAACTCGGTGACGAGATCTTCGGCGAGCAGGTCGAAGAAGTGCTCGCCCTCGGCGAGGCCGGCGAGGCCTTGCTGGACGACACCGAAAAACGGGTCGAGAGCGGCGAAGTCTTCGAGGTGTTCCACGGTCATGGGGCTGTCCTGTTCTCGATCCGGGTGGGTCCCGTAGCCGAGAACGGTAGGACCCGGCACCGACAGTTTCGGCCGCCGCGGCTTCCCTCGATCCGGTGAACCGGCCGCCCCCCGACGCTACTTCGTCAGCGTCCGCATCAGCTCCACCAGGCCGGAAGCCCCGGCGACGGCCCGGGCTGTCACCGCGTCGGCCGGGGCGTTGCGTTCCGCCATGGCCGCGGCGAAGAGGTCCATGTCCAGGAGTTCGACCTTGCTGAGGTGCTCCACTTTCTCCGCGGTGATGGCCTCGCCGAGGGCGGAGAGGGTGAAGCTGCCCACGCTGCCGTTCTTCAGGACGGCGACGAGCGACGGGAGGTCCACGTCGAGCGGGAAACCCGCTTCGGCGATGGCCGTGGCCAGCGGGGCGCCTTGGTCGCCAAGACCGATGAATCCGATCGAAAGAGTCATGCCTCCAGTTTCGGCAAGTGCACGGGCCACCCGGGTAGGCCGTCGTTTTCCTGGGAGCGACAGGGCCAATCAGGCGGCGAGACTGCCGAGCAGCTCGGCGCTGCGGCTGCCCGGGTCGGCCTGGAACACGACGAGCGTCACGGCGTCCGTACCGTCGACGGTGAGCTTCGTCGACCGCAGCTCGAAGTCACCGATCGAAGGGTGCGTCAAGCGGTGCACGCGGCCGACTCTCGGGCGCACGTCGTGGCGGCCCCACAGCTGACGGAACCTCGCGCTGCGCACGGAAAGCTCGCCGACGAGTTCCCGCAGCCGCGGGTCGTCGACGTCCGGGCCGACGCGGGCGCGCAGCGTCGCCACGCCCGCGGCCGTCGCCTCCGTCCAGTCGCGGCGCAGCGCGCGTTCCGCGGGGTCGAGGAAGACCGCGCGCAGCAGGTTCACGCCCGGCCGGTAGTTCGGGGACAACGCGGTGGCCGGCGGGTTGGCGGCGAGCACGTTCGTGAGCTTGTCCTGGACATACGCGGGCGTGTCGGTCACGCAGTCCACCAACCGGTCGACGCCGGGCGGCAGGCGCCGGGGCGGGCTCTTCCGGCGCGTCGGGCGGCTCAGGCTCAGCAGGTGCGCGATCGCGTCGCCATCCAGCTGGAGCACACCGGCGAGCGCGCGCAGCACCTGTTCCGACGGGTTGCGGTCACGGCCTGTTCGAGCCGCAGGTAGTAGTCGGAGCTGATGCCGGCGAGGATCGCCACCTCCTCGCGGCGCAGCCCGGCGACGCGGCGACCGGTCCCGCCGGGCAGCCCCGCGACCTCCGGGCGCACCAGGTCGCGCCGGGCGCGGAGGAATTCGCCCAGCGCGTTCGTCGTGTCCACACCGGCGACGGTAACCGCGGCCGGCGCCGGAAAACCTGGCCCTGCCACTCCCAGGCTCCGCCACTCCCAGGAACGCAGGGGCCGTCCCATCCCCCGGCCCGCGGGCGCATCGTGGAACACGGGCGGGACAACCGTCCGGAAAACCCAGCAGGAAAGGCATCCGACCATGGCCGACAGCGTTCCCGGCGGCACCCTCACCCTCGCCGACGACCTCACCCTCAGCCGCATGGGCTACGGCGCCATGCAGCTGGCCGGCCCCGGCGTCTTCGGTTCCCCCAAGGACCACGACGAGGCGATCGCCGTGCTGCGCGAAGCGGTCGAGCGCGGCATCACCCACATCGACACCAGCGACTTCTACGGCCCGGCCGTGACCAACGAGCTCATCAAGGAAGCGCTGCACCCCTATCCCGCCGACGTGCACATCGTCACGAAGGTCGGCGCGCGCCGCGGCCCCGACGGCGCCTGGATCCCGTCGCTGGAGCCGGAAGACCTCAAGGCGCAGGTACGCGAGAACCTGCAGCACCTCGGCCTCGACGGGCTCGACGTGGTGAACCTGCGCGTCGGCGCCCACGAGGGCACGGACGACACCCCGCTCAGCGACGAGTTCGGCGCGCTGGCCGAGCTGCGCGAGCAGGGCCTGATCCGCCACCTCGGGCTCAGCGGCGTCTCCAGCGCGCAGCTCACCGAGGCGCAGGCCATCGCGCCCGTGGTCACCGTGCAGAACCTGTACAACCTGGTCACCCGCGACGACGACGCCCTGGTGGCGCGCTGCGCCGCGGAGAACATCGCGTTCGCGTCGTTCTTCCCGCTCGGCGGTTTCAGCCCGCTGCAGTCGGAGACGCTGGCCAAGGTCGCCGCGAACCTCGACGCGTCGCCGCAGCAGGTCGCGCTCGCGTGGCTGCTGCAGCGCTCCGCCACGACCGTGCTGATCCCCGGCACGTCGTCGCGCGGGCACCTGCGCGAGAACATCGCGGCGGCCGACCTCGTGCTGCCGGCCGAAGCGGTGGCGGAGCTGGACGCCATCGGCGCCTGAAAGTCCACAGTGGATCCAGATGCGATCGCGGGGCTACGCTCACCGGCGTGATCACCACGGACGGATACCTGTACCTCGTCGACCGCGCACTCGACGGGATGGCGGCCACACTCACCGAGCTCGGCGACGAGCTCGTGAACGCGCGCCCCGAGGCGGCCGGGACGAACTCGCCGTACGCGATCGTCACGCACTGCCTCGGGGTGATGGCGTTCTGGGGCGGCCAGGTCGTGGCCGGCCGCGACGTGGCGCGCGACCGGGCGGCGGAGTTCGAGGCGGCGGGACCCGTCGCGCCGCTGGTGGAGCGGATGCGGGCCCTCCGGGAGCGGTTCGGCGCCGATGTCGCCGGGTGCGCCCCGGAGGCGCCGCCGAAGGGCGAGGTCCCGCCGAAGTACCGCGACACCCCGATCGGTGCGACTCAGGGCGTGGCGCTGCTGCACGTGTACGAGGAGCTGGCCCAGCACCGCGGCCACCTCGACCTCACCCGCGACGTGCTGCTCGGGCGCGTGGAGAAAACCGGGTAGAGCGCTGTGTAGAGGACACGGGAGCGGCTCCGTCCTTACAGTGAGCGTGCCGACGCGCGGCACGCCGGAAGGGCGGAGGAGCGACGATGACGAAGTACATGGTGATGCAGACGTACTCGGGCGGCGAGGCCTGCGACGTGCCGATGACCGAGTGGTCCCCCGACGACATCCGCGCGCACATCGCGTTCCAGCGGGCGCTCAACGAGGAGCTCGCCGACAAGGGCGAGCTGGTGGACGCGCAGGGGCTGGCCGGGCCGGAGGCGGCGAAGAAGGTCGTGTCCGGCGGTGCCGGTGGGACCGTGGTGACCGACGGGCCGTTCACCGAGAGCAAGGAGCTGCTCGCGGGGTACCGGATCATCGACGTCGACTCGGAGGAGCGGGCGCTCGAGATCGCGGCGCGGCTCTCGGCGGCGCCCGGGCTCGGGGGCACGCCGATCCGCCAGCCGATCGAGGTCCGCCAAGTGATGAGCGCGCCGGCCTGATGACGGCCGACCGCGTCGAGGACCTGCTGCGCACGCTCGCGCCGCAGGTCCTCGGCGTGCTGGCCCGGCGGTTCGGCGACTTCGACGCCGCCGAGGACGCCGTGCAGGAGGCGCTGCTCGCCGCGGCGCTGCACTGGCCCGGCGACGGCGTGCCGGACAACCCGCGCGGCTGGCTGATCCAGGCGGCGGCGCGGCGGCTGACCGACGCGTACCGCAGCGACGAAGCCCGCGCGCGGCGTGAGCTGGCGGTGTCCGCCGAGCCGGGCGGCGCCGAGGTCCCGGACGAGGACGACACGCTCACCCTGCTGTTCCTGTGCTGTCACCCCGCCTTGACGTCGGCTTCGGCCATCGCGCTCACGCTCCGGGCCGTCGGCGGCCTGACGACGGCGGAGATCGCGGGCGCGTTCCTCGTGCCCGAGGCGACGATGGCGCAGCGGATCAGCCGGGCGAAGGGGAAGATCAAGGCGTCGGGTGTGCCGTTCCGGCTGCCGGCCGGCGACGAACGCGCGGCGCGGCTGAAATCGGTGCTGCACGTGCTCTACCTGGTGTTCAACGAGGGCTACACCAGCAGCGCCGGAGCCAGCCTGCACCGCACGGAGCTCTCGGGCGAGGCGATCCGGCTCGCGCGCCTGGTGCAGCGGGTGCTGCCCACGGTGTTGCCTCAAAGCAGCGGCGAGGTCACGGGCCTGCTGGCCCTCATGCTGCTCACCGACGCGCGGCGTCCCGCGCGGACCGGGCCCGACGGTGACCTGGTGCCGCTGGAGGACCAGGACCGTGCGTTGTGGGACCGGTCGTCGATCAGGGAAGGCGTCTCGCTCGCCACCGCGGCGCTTTCCGACGGGCCCGCCGGTGAATACGGGCTGCAGGCGGCGATCGCGGCGAGCCACGACATCGCGTTGCGCGCGCAGGACACGGACTGGCCGCGCATCCTGGCGCTCTACCAGCGGCTTGAAACACTGGCGGACAACCCGATGGTCACGCTGAACCGCGCGATCGCGACCGCGATGGTCCACGGGCCCACCACCGGTCTGGACCTGCTCGCGACGCTCGACGAGCGGCTCGCCGGCCACTATCGTCTCGACGCCGTGCGCGCTCACCTGCTGGAACGCGCGGGCGAAACCGCGGCCGCGATCGGCTGCTACGAGGCCGCCGCGGCGCGCACCACGAACGCCCCGGAACGCCGCTACCTCACGGTTCGCGCCGCGCGGCTGCGGGCGGACCACCCCTGACTGTCCTCTTCGGACAGTGAGTTGATGTTCCACACTTCGTTCTCACACCGTGGCCCAGTAGGATCAGCACCGATCCTCACTGGAAGCGGAGCGGACCATGGCCACCACGGGTGATCGGCGGACGGGGTACGACATCACGAGCGTGCCCGCCGAGACGGTGCTCGCCGCGCTGCAGGCAGCTGTGCCGCCGTCGGCCAACGCGGGGGTCGTCTGGTGGATCTACGCCGGTCAGGGCCCTGGGACACCCCACCTCGTCGTCGGCCTGCGCGGTGAGCGCGGCGCCCTGGTGTGGCAGGAACACGGCGCCGCGCACCTGCCCGCCGACGGCGACGGCGCCGCGTCCGCCGACTACTTCAGCCTGCAGGGCGGCCACTTCCCGCAGCCCGAGGGCAGCGAGGTGCCGGCCGAGCTCGTGCTCCGCGCAGTGCGGGAGTTCGCCCAGACCCGGGTCCGGCCGGAGTGCGTCGCCTGGAAGCTGCCTTAGACCTGGTCTCAAAACTTAAGGGTGTGTCACTGCGTAACCTGCCGGTCCTGGTCGTCGATCGTGGGCGGTCGTGGCGAAGACGACGCAGCAGCGGCGGGTCGAAGACCGGCTCTGGGACCTGATCGAACCCCTGATCCCGTCCCGACCAGCGCCGCGCGGTCCGGGTGGGCGGCCCCGGATCGATGACCGTGCCGCGCTAGAGGGGATCTTGTTCGTGCTCGACACCGGCTGCCGCTGGCGAGACCTACCCGAGCAGCTCGGATGCGGTTCCGGGCACACCGCGTGGCGGCGGTTACGTGAGTGGCAGGACGCCGGCGTGTGGGACCGGCTGCACCAGCTCGTGCTCGACGAGCTGTCCAACATCGACGAGCTCGACTGGACCAGAGGCTGCATCGACGCGGTGTCGGTGCGGTCGAAAAGGGGGGCGAGCTGACCGGCCGCAGCCCCACTGACCGGGGTAAAGCCGGCTCCAAGTACCACGTTCTGTGCGACGCGAACGGGCTACCGCTGCACATCATGTTGTCGGCGGCAAACACCCACGACAGCATGCTGTTCGAGCGGCTGCTGGACACGAACCCGACCGTGCGCGGCCACCACGGCCGGGCGGGCCGGCCACGATGCCGACCGGACAAGCTGCACGCCGACAAGGGCTACGACTACCGCCGCTGCCGCCGCTACCTGACCCGCCGCGGTATCAAGGTCCGTATCGCCCGGCGCGGGATTGAGGACAAGTCCCGCCTCGGCCGGGTCCGCTGGGTCGTCGAACGCACCATCTCCTGGCTGCTGCGGTTCAAACGCCTCGGGCTGCGCTACGACCGGACCGAACGCACCACGCTGGCGCTACTCACGCTGGCCTGCACCGTGATCAACGTCCGCCGGCTCATAAAGATCGAGCTCTGCGACCAGGTCTAACGCATCCATTCACTCGTTGGGATACATCGGTAGCTCTGTGTCGTTGGGTGGGGGTGACTGGCGAGCTTCTGAGCGCGGAGCAGGTCCTCGGGTCGGCACGGGGCCCCGTCACCACGAGGGAGATCGATCTCCTGGAGGAGGCTGCAGCCGCGTTGCTGACGGCACCATCGACGGGGATGAACGAGCGCTCTCGTCGGGAAGTGATCAGCCATCGGTGGGGCCGCCTCTTCAGAGGCGTTCGATGCGGTCGGCCTGCGGGCCCCGGTCGCTCTGACGCACCGCGTACCGGACCCGGTCACCCTTCCGCAGCGGCTCCGACCCCATGATCACGGACACGTGGGCGAAGAGATCGTCGCCGCCTGCGTCCGGGGTGATGAAGCCGAAGCCGCGGTCGCCGTCGTAGCGCGCGACGACGCCCTCGCCGCCTCGTACGGGCACGTCCCGCGCCGCCGGCCCTGCGGCCGCGGCAGGTGCCGACCGCTGCGGCGCCGTCTGGGGCTCGGTGCCCCGGACCAGGTGCACGTCGCGGGCCTGCGGGCCCTTGTCTCCACTAGCCACCTCGTAGGCGACGCGATCGCCCTCCGCGAGCCACGTCAGCCCCTCGGCCAGGGCCCGGGCGTGAACGAAGACGTCCCCGGCGCCGGAGTCGGGGTTGATGAAGCCGAAGCCCTTGTCCTCGTCGTACCAGGCCACCGTGCCGTCGGCACCGTCCGCGATACCAGCCGCAGCGGGTGAGCCGGCCCCTGCTCCCAGCGGGATCACGTGCCCGGCCTGCGGGCCGCGCTCGCCTTCGACGATCAGGAAGGCCACCCGCTGCCCCTCGGTGACCACGCCGCCGGTCACGATGGCGGAGCTGTGCACGAAGATGTCGGCGCCGCCGCCGTCCGGCGACGCGAAGCCGTACCCCTTGCCCGGCTCGTACCAGTTGACGGTGCCGAGCAGGCCCACGGCGCTGCCGGTGGCCGCATCGGCGGTGACGCGAACGCGCAGCGCCTGGGGCCCGCGGTCGTTCTCGCCGACCTCGAACACGACGGCCTGACCCTCGCGGAGCACTTTCGCGCCGCCGTCCCCGACGATCTCGGAGGCGTGCACGAACACGTCCGGCGAGCCGTCCTCGGGCGCGAGGAAGCCGAAACCCCGTTCGGCGTCGAACCAACGGACGGTCCCTTGCGGCATCAAAGGCTCCAGGTCGAGAGGGCGGGCACTGGCCCCCAGTCTCTCTGACAGACCTCCGGTCCGTCGGGCCGGGCCCACAGGCGGGCGGTGCGGAGCCAGGGGCCGGCCGTTGGTTCACCTAGCGACACGCCGAGTTTTGAGACCAGGTCTTAGGCCGTCGCCGCGTCGAGGTGCATCAGCTTCACCACGGCGAGGTTCGCGACGAACAGGGCGGGCAGCAGGAGCCCGAGCGTCTGCAATCCCGAGAACCACAGACCCACGCCGGCGCCACCGATCACCACGACGACGGTGAGCGCGTAGAGCAGCGGCGTGTGCAGTTTCGCGGTCGGCGCGGCGAACAGGGCCCACAGGCCGATGCCCACCGCGGGCGCGCCCAGGCCGAGCAGCAGCTTGCCCGCGGTGGACTCCCCCGCATGGAACCCCCAGTACCCCAGCGCGACGATCGCGGCCAGCTCCAACAGGAAAGCCAGGCCCAGGTTTCCCCAGCGCCACACGGACTCGATCACGGTCGCCTCCTTGACTTGAGAGCAGTGCTCTCTGTTGGGAGCAGTGTTCACCCGCCGGGTTCGCGTTGTCAAGAGCACTGCTCTCGGATTGCCAGGGCGGCGGTCGCGAGGACGGCGGCGAGCCACACCGGCGCGCGGTAACCGGCGCCGATGAGGGCGGCGGCGAGCCACGGCCCGGCGGCAGCGCCGACGTTGAGCGCGGCGGTGGCGAACGCGCCCCTGAGCGCCGGTGCGTCCGCGGCGGCGCGGAGCACCTGCGCGACGGCGGTGGACCCGACGGCGAACGACAGCAGCGCTTGCAGCGGAACGAGGACGAACAGCACTGTCGCGTTCCCCGCGCCGAGCGCGAGGGCGAGCCAGCCGACGGCGAGCGCCACCTGCGTCTTTCGCGTAGCGGGACGCCGACCGGCGAGCGCGACCCCGGCGGCGGCGCCGATGCCGAACAATGCGAGGAGGACGGGGAGCCCGCCTTCGGCTTGCGAGGTCGCAAGCGGGGCGAGGTAGGTGAAGACGGCGAAGGTGGCGCCGTTCACGAGCGCGCCCCTGCCGAGCGCCGCCAGCACCCGCGGCCGCTTCACCACCGCGAACTCGGCTTTGACGGGCACGCTCGCGGTCTCCGTCGCAGGCGCCCACCGCGCGATGGCGGCGAACGCGGGCACGGACACCAGCGCGACCGCCCAGAACGCCGAGCGCCACCCCCACACCTGCCCGAGCACGGCGCCCGCCGGCACCCCGGCGATGCACGCCAGCGTGGTCCCGGTCAGCACCACGGCGGTCGCCCTCCCCTCGGCCCCGGGCGCGGCATCGGCCGCCACCGTCAGCGCGACGGCGAGAAACCCGGCCGTCGCCAGCGCGGCCACCAGCCGCGTGACGAGCAGGATCCCGAACCCGGGCGCCAGCGCCCCCGCCACGTGCACCGCGACGAACACCCCGAGATACCCCAGCAACGCGCCCCGCCGCGGCCATCCCCGCCCCGCGACCGCCAGCACCGGTGCCCCGAGCACCATCCCCACGGCGAACACCGCTGTCAGCGACCCCGCCGCGGCCACGGAAACCCCCAGGTCCCGCGCGACCTCGGGCACCAGGCCCGACACCATGAACTCCGACGTTCCCTGGGCGAACACGGCCAGGGCGAGCAGATACGGCAAAACACGCAAGACAGACACTCCCGAGATCGACGTGACCGTCCTGTTCGGACGGTGAAAGAAGGCACGGTCGATCGGAGCGCCTGGCCTGAGCCACTAGGGAACACAGCCCCCAGGCAACACAGCCACTAGGGAACACTGCGGCCAAGGAACACAGACCCCGCAACGCCACCGCTCGACCGGTGGCGCCACTCTGTTGGCCTCAGGACTCCCCACGGCGCGCACGGTAGCAGCGCCGCGTGGTGGTGCCGAACGGTTTTCCACCGGGGCTGCGCGACCGCGCAGGCCTGTGCCGGGATTCGCGGTCCCGAAACGGCCGTGGGCCGGAAAAATCACCTGCCAAGAGGCCAAGGGCCACCCTCGGTGGTAGTTCCGGGCAGTGGTCACGATGGGTAGCGCTCGAACGGAGCAGCGAGCCGAGATCGTGTCCTTCGTTCGGCGGCGTCGCTCTACCGTGGGTCTCAGTAATCTTCTCCGCCATGAACGACCGAAGGACCGGGATTCGCACGGTCCAGATGGCGGGCCTGGGCATCGTCGCCGGGCTGGGGTTCCTGGTGGCGAGCCTGTGGTGGTCGGCGGCCACGTGGTGGAGCTGGCTGGGCGGGAGCCTGCTGGTGGGGATGCTGACGTGGATCTTCGTGTTCGAGCTGCTGAGGCTGGGGCGAAGAGACGACGACTGAACCATGCGAGGAAACCAAAGGCACAACGGCACGAAAAAGGGGCCGCCCCAGAGAAAAGGGCGGCCCCTGAAAAGAAAACCTACTTGGTGAAGTACCACTCCTCAGGGCTGCGCGCCGTCTGCACGGCCGGGAACGAGACGCCGCCGAGGTCCTTCGCGACGACCTCCGTCGCGCCGCGCAGGGGCATGTTGATCTGGCCCGGCAGGGTCTTCGTCGCGTAGTCCTCGTAGGCGGCGAAGGCGTTCTTGTCGTCGCTGTGCAGCGTGGCCTCGATGAGCTTGTCCAGCTGCGGGTCGTCGTAGTTGCCGATGTTGCCGGTGGAGCCGGGGAGCAGCAGCTGGTCACCGGTGGGCACGGCGTTGTATTGCTGGTACCCGAAGTAGCCCATCTGCCAGTCGCACGCGGGGCCGGAGCCGTGGCAGTCGCTGACGTCGCTCAGCACCGCGTTGAACTCCTGGCCCTTCAGGTCGAACACGATGCCCGCCTCGGCGGCGTCCGACTTCCACTGCTGCATGATCCGCCCGTACGCGGGATTGCCGGTGGAGTACTGCAAAGTCAGCTCCAGCCGGGTGCCCGCCGCCACGCCGGCGCCGCACTGGTTCGGGGCGCTGCCTGGCGCCGTGCACGTCATGGCGCCGTTCTGCAGGGTCCAGCCGTGCGACGTCAGCAGGGCCTTCGCCTTCGCCTTGTCGAACGGGTACGGGCCCGCGCCGCGTTCGGCGTCGGTCACGTAGGAATTGTCCGGGTTGATCGGCACCGGGCCGGTGGTCACGGTGGCGTAGCCGCGGTAGGCGACGTTCACGTCCGTCACCTGGTCCAGGGTCTGCTGGAACGCCTGCCGGACGTAGAGCTGCTTGAACACGGCCCCGAACTTCGGGTTGTCCATGTTCAGGATCGTCGAGCTCCAGCCCCACGCCGCGGCGGGCACGAGGTTGTAGTTGGCCTGCAACGGGTTAGTCGCCGGCAGCTTCTCGTTCGCCTTCTTCTGCGGCAGATCCGCGCCCTGCACGCCACCGACCGAGATGGTCCGGCCGCTGCGCATCGTGTTGAACTCCGCGCTGGTGCTCGTGAACGGCTGCATCTTGTAGTGCGCGAGGTGCGGCTTGTCCGGCCCGCTGTAGGAGGGGTTCGGGTCGTAGCTGATGTTCCCCTCGGCGTCGAACGACGTGAGGTGCCACGGCCCGTCCACGACCTGCCACAACGGATCCGTCGCGTAGGTCGAGAGGTCCTTGCTCTTGGTGAACAGGTACTTGTACACCGCGTCGCACTTCGCGCGGTCGTCCGCGCAGCCGCCGCTGCCCGCCGCCGCGGAGTCGGAGGTCTTGTCCCACGCCATCGGCAGCGGCGCGATCTGCGCGAGCTCCTGGCCGGTGAACCACGTCGGCGAGTACGAGTCGGTGAGCTGCAGCGTCACCTGCTGCGGCCCGGTCGCGGTCGCGGACTTCACGTTGTCCGGGAACTGGCCGGGTACGTAGCCGTACCAGTTGGCCTTCTCCGCGAACATCATGTTCATCCAGAACACCACGTCCTTGGCGTTCACCGTCTCGCCGTTGGACCACTTGTACGGCTTGACGTTGATCACCACCTTCGTGTTGTTGTCGCTGAACACGGGCGGGTCGGCGAGGCTCTTGCGCGTGTTGACCCCGGTGCTGCCATCGGCGTCGCCGAACCAGTACAGCTCGCGGTACATCAGCTGCTGCAGGTCGCCCGTGGCGTAACCGCTGTTGTGCGCCGAGTCCACGAACGGGAAGATCCAGTTCGGCTGGGCGCCCGGCGATTCGGCGAACACGGCCGTGCCGCCTTCGGTCGGGGTGCCGCCGCCGGAAGACGAGCTCCCGCCGCTGCACGCGGTGGCGAGCGCGGCCGCGGCCAGCACCACCACCGGCGCCACGAGTGCCTTGCGCAGTCTCATCCGTTCTCTCCTTGGTAGACCTTCGTCGCGTCGTGCTCACGAGCGGCGTCGAGCGGGAAGTGGCAGGCCGCCTCGTGCCCGGCGCCGAAGGGCCGCAGCACGGGCTCCTCGGCAGCGCAGATCTCCTGCGCGAACGGGCACCGCGTGCGGAACCGGCAGCCGGACGGTGGCGAGATCGCCGACGGCAGCTCGCCCGAGACGCCGCCGCTCTGCCGGGCCGCCCACGGGTCCGCCACCGGCACGGTGTCGATCAGCCCGCGCGTGTACGGGTGCCGCGGGTGACCGTGCACCTCGGCGGCCGGACCGGTCTCCACGAGCTTGCCGAGGTACATCACGCCGATGCGCTGCGCCAGGTACCGCACCACGGACAGGTCGTGGGAGATGAACACGTACGTGAGCCCGTGGCGCTCGCGCAGGTCGTTCATCAGGTTCAGGATCTGCGCCTGCACGGACACGTCCAGCGCCGACACCGGCTCGTCGGCCACGATCAGCTTCGGCTCCAGCGCCAGCGCCCGCGCAAGCCCGACGCGCTGGCGCTGCCCGCCGGAGAACTCGTGCGGGTACCGCTGCGCGGCGTCGGCGGGCAGGCCCACCTCGCCCAGCAGCTCACGGACCCGCCGGCTGCGCTGCGCCCGTGTGCCGGCGCCGTGGATCTCCAGCGGTTCGGCCAGGATCGCGCCGACGCGCATGCGCGGGTCGAGTGAGGCGTACGGGTCCTGGAACACCAGGTGCGTGTCGCGGTGGCGCTGCCGCAATTCGGCCCCGCGCAAGGAAGTCAGCTCCGTGCCGCCGATCCGGATGTGGCCCGACGTCGGCTCATCAAGGCCGACGACGGCCCGGCCCACGGTCGTCTTGCCGCAGCCCGATTCCCCGACCAGGCCGAAGGTCTCCCCCGCCGCCACGGAGAAGCTCACGCCGGCCACCGCAGACACCGTGCCAGTGCGCCGCCGCAGCACCGCGCCCTTGGTGACGGGGAAGTCCTTCACCAGGTTCTCGACTTCCAGGAGCGGCGCGCCCGCCGTCGGCTCCGAGGCCGGCGCGCCCGCCCGTTCGTGCACGCGGACGACGGCCGACGGCTCCTCGACGCCGGCCGAACCGACCGGGTGGAAACACGCGTACTCGTGCCCGGCCACGTCGGCGCGCAGCTCCGGCTCCTTCTCGACGCACTCGTCGGTCGCGTAGCGGCAGCGCGGCGCGAAGCGGCACCCGGCCGGCGGCTCACGCAGATCCGGCGGCAGGCCGGGGATGCTGTAGAGCTTCTCCCCCGACTCCGCCGAGTTCTCCGGCAGCGCCTCGAACAACGCCTCGGTGTATGGGTGGCGCGGGTTGCCGAACAGCCGGCGCGCGTCCGTGAGCTCGGCGATCTTCCCCGCGTACATCACGGCGACGCGGTCGGCGCGGCCCGCGACCACGCCGAGGTCGTGCGTCACGAGGATCACGGCCATGCCGAGGCGCCGGCGCAGGTCGTCGATCAGCTCCAGGATCTGGTGCTGCACGGTCACGTCGAGCGCGGTGGTCGGCTCGTCGGCGATGAGCAGCTCCGGCTCGCACACCAGCGCGCGGGCGATCATCACGCGCTGGCGCATGCCGCCGGAGAGCTGGTGCGGGTAGTCCTCGGACCGCTTGCGCGCGTCCGGCAGCCCCACCAGCTCCAGCATCGCGACGGCGCGCTCGTGCAGCTCCCGTCGAGAGAGCGTCGAGTGCAGCTCCAGCGGTTCGCTCACCTGGCGCCCGATGGGCAGCGACGGGTTGAGCGAGGTCATCGGATCCTGGAACACCGTGCCGATGCGCTTGCCGCGGACCTCCCGCAGCTCGGCGGGGGTCATGGCCGCGACGTCGTCTTCGCCGAGCAGGATCCGCCCCGACGCGATGCGCCCGCCGGACGGGAGCAGCCGCAGGATCGACAGGGCCGTCATCGTCTTGCCGCAGCCGGACTCGCCGACGAGCCCGAGCAGCTCGCCGCGGCCGACTTCGAGCGTCACGCCGTCGACGGGGTGCACCATGCCGTCGCGGACGTCGATGGTGGTGTGCAGGTCTTCCAGGCGCAGCACGGGGTTCATGGGGTTCAGCGCCTCCGCAGCCGCACTTCGAGCGCGTCGCGCAGGGCGTCGCCGAGCAGGTTGAACGCCACGACCACGAGCATGATCGCGATGCCGGGCGGCAGGATCATCCACCAGTAGCCGTTCTGCACGAACTCGGTGCCGTTGGACAGCATGTTGCCCCAGTCGGCGTGCGGCGGCGCGATGCCGAGGCCGAGGTAGCTCAACGCCGCCACGAGCAGGATCGCGTCGGCCACCTGGAAGGTCGCGTTGACCACGATGGTGCCGATCGCGTTGGGCATGATGTGGCGCAGCACCACGCGTTTCCCGCCGCCGCCCATCATCCGCACGGCCTGCACGTACTCGCGGGTGCGCAGGGAAAGCGTCTCGCCGCGCACGAGCCGGGCGGGACTCAGCCACGCGCCGAACGACACCACCAGGATCAGCAGTCCCAGCGTCGGCGTGAAGATCGCGGCGAGGATCAGCAGCAGGAACAGCGTGGGGATGGCCAGCAGCGTGTCGACGATCCGCATCATCACCGTGTCGACGAACCCGCCGACGTAGCCCGCGATGGCGCCCCAGAACGTGCCGAACATGGTCGCGAGCACCGCGGCCGCGACGCCGATCTCGAGCGACGACTGGCCCCCGACCATGAGCCGGCCGAGCTCGTCGTAGCCCACGTCGTCGGTGCCCAGCGGGTGACCCGCGCCCGGCGGCTGGTTGGCGCCCGCGAGGTTCGTCGCGATCTGCTCGGTGTGGTAGACGAGCGGGCCGAAGAAGCAGAACAGCACGAACAGAACGATCAGCACGAGCCCCGCGACCGCCAGGCGGTTCTCCAGGAAGGCCCGCAGGGTCGCCCGCGCCGTCGATCTCGGGGGTGCCGCTTGGTCGGTCATCAGTACTTCACCCTCGGGTCGAGCACGGCGTAGCCGATGTCCGCGAGCAGGGAGCCGGCCACCGTCGCGAGCGCGACGACGAGCCCGATCCCCAGCAGCACCGGGTAGTCGTGCACCTGGGCACCCTGGATGAACGTGAAGCCCATGCCCGGGTAGTTGAACACCTGCTCGGTGATGAGCGCGCCCGCGAACAGCTGCGGCAGCGACAGCCCCAGCAGCGTGACGATCGGGATGAGCGAGTTGCGCAGCACGTGCCGCGTGAGCACCTTGCCCTCGCTCGCCCCACCCGCGAGCGCGGTGCGCACGTAGTCCTGGCTCAGGTTCTCCATCACCGACGAGCGCGCGTAGCGGCTGAACGACGCGATGGTGATCAGCGCCAGCGTGACCACGGGCAGCACGAGCGCGGGTGCCTGCGACAGGATCTCGCCCAGTGAGTCACCGCTCGGCCCGAGCGGGGAGAACCACTGCAGCTGCACCGCGAACAGCAGCACGAGGATCTCGCCGAGGAAGAAGCTCGGCATCGAGTAGAACGCGAACGACAGGCCCGTGGCCACGTAGTCGCCCAGCGTGTTGCGCTTGCGCGCCTGGTACACGCCCAGCGGCACCGCCACGACGAGAGCGACCAAAGTGGACAGTGTCATGAGCAGGATCGTCTTGGGCAGGTGATCGGCGATCACGTCGGTCACCGGCTGGTTGAGCTTGTACGAGTAGCCGAGGTCACCGTGGAGCACGCGCCCGGCCCAGGTGAGGAACTGCGTGATCAACGGACGGTCGTAGCCGTTGTCGTGGAGGAAGGTCCGGATCTGCAGCTGCGTGGCCTTCGGCCCCAGGATCGCGCGGGCCGGTCCGCCGGGCAGCAGCTGCAGCAGCACGAAGGTGAGCACCGCGACCAGCACGACCACCACGACCGACTGCAGGACGCGGCGCGCCAGGTACCCCGCCATCAACCGTCCCCGTGATCGTTCCAGTACTTGCCTGGTGCATAGACCTACACCGGCAACGGCTCACCTGTCCACGGTGTCCACGGAAACTGACGTGCTGGTGTCCCACCTGGTGATCTTCCTACTTTCGGCGCTACCGCTCCCGAAGTGTCCGATGTAGATGATCGGCAAACCGGACAATCCGGGGCACACTGTGATACACGACCCCGCCTCCGCGTTGTACGGATCGTGTACGGAACGCGCACAGACTCCTCACCGTTCGCGACGGACGAGTGAAGGAGCTGAGTGTCGTGCTGGGGAAGACAGTCGGGAAGACAACTGCCCGCCGCGTGGTCGCGGCAGTCCTGGCCGCGGGCGCGGTCACCACGAGCGGGGTGGCGCTGGCGGCGCCCGCGAGCGCCGCGCCGGCCGGGTCCTGGCGCGCCGATCTGTCCCATGTCGACGGTGACGACGTCAACGTCGAGGCGGCGGGCGGAGCGCTGACGCTGAAGGATTCCGCTTGGCACAGAACGGATCTGCTCACCGCCGGCAGCCAGGGCTACCTGGTCTCCGCCGCGCGGCAGCTCGCCTCGCCGGTGAACCGCGTGACGACGAAGGTCGCCGCGGACCTGCCGAAGGGCACCGACGTGCAGATCGACGTGCGCGGCCGCACCGGCGCCGACGACTGGACCGAGTGGACGCCGGCCGGCGCGCAGGCCGCGACCTTCGGCCGCGCGGTGAGCGTGGTGCAGGCGCGGATCTCGCTGTCGAGCACCACCGACGGCGTGCGCCCGACCGTGCGCGAGGTCGACCTCGACGGCACGCTGGCCCCGCAGGCCAACGCGCTCGCGGCCACGACCCCGCTGACCTACACGATCTACGCCACGCGCGAAGGCCTCACCGGCCACACCACCGCCAACGGCCACGTGATCACGGCCAACGACCACTTCGTCGCGCTGCCCTCGGGGAAGGCGACCTCGCCCAAGGGCACCGGGAACTACACGGTGAAGGTGTGCCGCACCGACGGCAGCCGCTGTGAGTACGCGCCGGTGTGGGACGTCGGCCCGTGGAACACCAAGGACGACTACTGGAACCCGGCCTCGGTCCGCTCGGAGTACAAGGACCTGCCGCAGGGCCAGCCGGAGGCGTATGCCGCCTACCACAACCACTACAACGGCGGTAAGGACGACCTCGGCTACACCGTGGGCAACCCGGCCGGCATCGACCTCGCCGACGGCGTGTTCAACTCCGGGCTCGGGCTCGCCGACAACGGCAACGTGAAGGTGACCTATTTGTGGACTGGTTCGGCCGCCGCCACCGGGGTCGTGAGCACCGCCGGCGACCCGATGAACGTGCGCGCCACCGCGAGCACCACGGCCGCCGTCAAGGGTCTCGCGGCGAACTACGCCAAGGTCAACATCGAGTGCTACGTCAACGGTTCTTCGGTGACCGGAACGTTCGGCACCAGCACGATCTGGGACCGCATCGGCCCGGACAACTTCATCTCCGACGCCTACGTGAAGACCGGGTCCGACCTCCCCGTCGCCCCGCTCTGCTCCTGAATTCGGCGGTGAACGGTCCGGCGGGGACACTCCGCCGGACCGTTCACCTTGACCCGCAACGTTTTTTCCACCCGGTTCAGCGACACCGGTTTCCCGTCGGCCCAGCTATCGTGTCTGCCATCGTTTTCTTTGCGCCGAGGGGGTTTTCATGCCGAGGACACGACTGCTCGGAAGACATCCGAACGCGGTACTCGCCGCAGCGTTCTTCAGTATGGCGGTGTTCGGTGCGGCAGTGGTGACCACTGTGGTCACCGGCCCGGAAGCGGCCGCGCAAGGCGCGATCGTGGGCGGGGAAAAGGCATCGCTGGCCGACTACCCGTACGCGGTGTACCTCGTGGACGACGCCGGCACGCAGTTCTGCGGCGGCGTGATCGTGAGCAGCTCGACGGTCGCGACCGCGGCCCACTGCGCCGAAGCGGTGGCCACGAAGGACATCCGCGTCGTCGTCGGCCGGGAGGACAAGCGCACGAACGAGGGCAGCACGCTCGCCGTCACGAAAGCGTGGGTGCACCCGGACTTCGAGAAGGCCGAAGAGGGCCACGACATCGCGGTGCTGACCGTGCGCGGCCGCCTGCCCGGCCGCGCGGCGACGGTGGCCCGCGACACCGATGTGTACACCCCGGGCACGAAGGCCACCGTGCTCGGCTGGGGCCGCGTCGCCGACGGCGGCGAACGCTCCGACTACCTGCGCGGCGCCGTGGTGCCGATGGTCAGCGACTCGACGTGCAAGCAGGCCTACGACTCCTACGATCCGGCGAGCATGGTGTGCGCCGGGTACCAGCAAGGCGGCATCGACGCGTGCAAGGGCGACTCCGGCGGCCCGCTCGTCATCGGCGACACACTCGTCGGGATCGTGTCCTTCGGCGACGGCTGCGCGAAACCCGGCAAGCCCGGCGTCTACACGCGCGTGACCACGTTCGCCGGCGCGATCGCCCGGAAGACCCGCGGCCACTGACAGTCCACAGTAGACCTACGCGGCGCCGGCCGACGAGCGCAGCACCTCGAGGAAATCCGCGACCGGCTTCGACCGCGGCGCCTCGGGCAGCGTCGCCGCCGTGACGCGCCGGGCGAACCCGCGACCCGCCAGCGGACGGTCGGCGAGATCCTTGCGGTGCGCCGCCAACGACAGCCGCGGCACGAGGCTCACACCCATGCCCGCGGCCACGAGCCCTTGCAGCGACTGGTAATCCGCCGCGCGGAAGGTGATCTGCGGTTCGAACCCGGCGATGCGGCACATCGTCTCGTACGCCTGCTCGTACGGCGCGCGGTGCGTACGCGTCACCCACTGCTCCCCGGACAGGTCGGCCAGCGCCACCTCTTCCGCGTCGACGAGCGGGTGGTCCAGCGGCAGCACGACGTGCAGCGGGTCATCGGGCAGAGCCACGTGGTGCAGCCCGCGGTCCACGGGCTGCGGCGCGAAGTCGTAGCCCCACACGAGGACCACGTGCGCGGCGCCCTCGCGCAGCCGGCTGAACGCGTCGTCGCCGTGGGTGGCCGACAGGCGCAGGCGCACGCCGGGGTGCAGTTCGCGGAACGCCTTCACCACCGGCGGCAGCAGCTCGACCCCCGCGGTCGCGAACGCCTCGATCCGCAGCTCCGCCGGGTCGGTGCCGAACGAGCGCACCTCCTGCTCGATGGCCGAGAGCTCGCCGAACAGGCTCTTCGCGTGCGCGGCAAGCACCTCGCCCGCCGGGGTCAGCTCGACCCCGCGCGGCAGCCGTTTGAGCAGCGACATGCCGACCTCTCGCTCGATCACCGACATCTGCTGCGAGACCGCCGACTGCGTGAGCTGCAGCCGGTGCGCGGCCGCGGTGAACGAACCCCCTTCGACCACCGCGACGAGGATCCGCAGGCGCCTGACGTCCAGCACAGGCGCCTACTCGCCCGTGACGGCGTACTGCGGTGCCCGCCCGCCGAGGGTCGCGTCCACGAACGCGACGGCCGCCCGCGCGTTCTCGAGCCGGAAGGTGAGCAGCACGATGTCGAACCCGTCGGAGGAGCCCTGCTGCTTCTCGAGCCCGTCGACGATCCGGTCCAGCACCCGCCGCTGCTCGCCGAGCAACGGCGCCGGGTCGGCCCCGCGTCGTTCCAGCAACGCGAGCTTCACCAGCAGCTCCGAGCGCACGTCACGCACGTGCCGGGCCGGCCGGGCGAGCCACTCGCCCACGGCCGCGTGGCCTTCGGGCGTGGCCTGCACGAGCGCACGCGGCGGGCCGGAGTCGCCGGGTTCGGTGCCCGCGCCCACCACGAACCCGCGGGCCAGCAAGCGGTCCACAGCGCGGTAGACGACGGGTTTCGGCAGCCGCCAGACGCGACCGACCTCGCCGGCCTCCGACGTGAGCCGCACGAGGGCGAAACCGTGCGTCGGGGACTCTGTTATCAGGCAGAGCACGATCCACTCGCTCAGTGACAACCCAGCGGACAACCCGGCTCCGTCTTCCACGTCCGACACTGTAGCTCGTGAGTAGTCTCGGTGATACTAGTCGTGGAAGATCGGGCCGGGCCGCCGCTCGCCTGGCGCTGTTTTCGGCTCAGCCGCGCAGCGTGGCGCGCCCCGCGTACCGGGCCTCGGTGCCGAGCTCCTCCTCGATGCGCAGGAGCTGGTTGTACTTCGCGGTGCGGTCGGAGCGCGAGAGGGAGCCGGTCTTGATCTGGCCGCAGTTGGTGGCCACGGCGAGGTCGGCGATCGTGGTGTCCTCGGTCTCGCCCGAGCGGTGCGACATGACCGCGGAGTAGCCGGCCTTGTGCGCGGTCTCGACGGCGGCGAGCGTCTCGGTGAGGGTGCCGATCTGGTTGACCTTGATGAGGATCGAGTTCGCGATGCCGCGCTCGATACCGTCCTTGAGGATCTCGACGTTGGTGCAGAACAGGTCGTCGCCCACGAGCTGCACGCGGTCGCCGATGGTGTCGGTGAGCTGCTTCCAGCCGGTGTAGTCGTCCTGCGCCAGACCGTCCTCGATGGACACGATGGGGAAGCGCCGCGTGAGGTCTTCGAGGTAGGCCACGTGTTCTTCGATGCTGCGCTTGCGGCCTTCGCCGGTGTAGTCGTAGACCTCGCCGGTGTAGAACTCCGACGCCGCCGGGTCGAGCAGCAACGCGATGTCCTCGCCCGGCGTGTAGCCGGTCTGCTCGATCGCGCGCACCACGAACTCGAGCGCCTCGTCGGCCGAGCCGAGCTGCGGCGCGAAGCCGCCTTCGTCGCCGACGTTGGTGTTGTGGCCGGCCTCGTGCAGCGACTTGCGCAGCGTGTGGAAGACCTCGGAGCCCATGCGCACGGCGTCGGCGAACGTCTCGGCGCCGACCGGGCCGATCATGAACTCCTGGAAGTCGATCGGGTTGTCGGCGTGGGCGCCGCCGTTGATGATGTTCATCATCGGCATCGGCAGCAGGTGCGCGTAGACCCCGCCGACGTAGCGGTAAAGCGGCAGGTGGTTCGCGGCCGCGGCGGCCTTCACCACGGCCAGCGACACCCCGAGCGTCGCGTTGGCGCCGAGGCGAGCCTTGTTCGCGGTGCCGTCGAGCGCGATCAGCGAACGGTCGACGTCGGCCTGCGCCTCGGCTTCGAGCCCGGTCACGGCCTCGGCGATCTCGCCGTTCACCGCGTCGACGGCCTTGCGCACGCCCTTGCCGTGGTAGCGGGACTTGTCGCCGTCACGCAGCTCCACGGCCTCGCGCGTGCCCGTGGACGCCCCCGACGGCACGGCCGCGCGCCCGCGCGACCCGTCGGCCAGCTCCACATCGACCTCGACCGTCGGGTTCCCGCGGCTGTCCAGCACCTCGCGGCCCTTGACCCGGACGATGCTTGTCATGTCGCTCCTCGGAGGTTCGGCCGGAGCGCTCGTCGACGAGACCGTGGGCACTGCGGCGGCAGGCGGCACCACGGTGAGCCGCGAATCACGGGGAGGCTAGCAGAAATCCGCTGAATCGATCCTGAAAGTTCGGCGACGAGGTGGCGCCGTTCCGCTCAGGGGGACGAACGAGGAGGCTCTTGCGCCCCGGCTCGAGCCGCACAGTTCACGGAGAGTCCACAACGGACATCTGGCGTCCCGGCGAGCCGGGAGCCATGGTCGAGGAGTACCCCGAAAGCGTCGCTCTGCGTAACACGCTCACCAAGTCCCGCCGAACCCGAAGTCACGAAGCCATTACGGGCCCTGCCAAGATCTTCACAGCTGGCGCCCTTGATCCACACGCGGGCGAGGCACCGGTCACCACTGCGCACTCCTCCGACCGGGTTACGACAACTTACGCGCGGAGTTCTGCGAAGCGTAACCACGGCTTCTCCTCACCTGCATCGGCCGGAACGACTCTCGGGACGTCAACACCTGCCGCCCTACCCGGGCGAAAAAAAGGAGAGTCCCCGATGTCCCGTCTCCCCCGACGCACGGCCGCGGCCGTCCTCGGCGTGGCCGCCGCCTTCCTCCTGGCCGCGTGCGGCCAGAGCGCGGCGACGAACACCGGCAACGCAGCCGATGGTGGCGGTCGTAACCCCGATGAGCTCGTCTTCTCGGCGGTTCCGTCCGAAAACGCGCAGAGCCTCCAGCAGTCCTTCCAGCCGGTGATCAACCTCCTGGAGAAGGAGACCGGCAAGAAGATCAAGTTCCAGCCGGCCACCGACTACGCCGCGGTGATCGAGGCGCAGCGCAGCGGCAAGGTCGACATCGCCAACTACGGCCCGCTCTCCTACGTGCTCGCCAAGAACAGCGGCGTGAAGGCCACCCCGATCGCCGCCGGGATCACCACCAAGGGTGAGACGCCCGGCTACAAGTCCTACGGCATCACCAAGGCGGGCTCGCCGATCAAGAGCATCGCCGACTTCAAGGGCAAGAAGATCTGCTTCGTAGACCCCGCTTCGACCTCGGGCTACCTGTACCCGAAGGCCGCGCTGCTGCAGGCCGGCATCGACCCGGTCAAGGACATCACTCCGGTGATGACCGGTGGCCACGACGCGTCCGTGCTCGCCGTCAACAGCGGCCAGTGCGATGCCGGCTTCGCCGAGGACGTCATGGTCGACAAGATCCTGATCGACAAGGGCCAGCTGAAGCAGGGCGACATCAACACCGTCTGGAAGTCCGACATCATCGCCGGCTCGCCGGTCGCGGTGGACGACGACCTCTCCGCCGACCTCAAGGCGAAGATCACCGACGTGTTCCAGAACAAGGCCAACGTCGACTACCTCACCGCCAACGGCTTCTGCTCCACCGCCTGCAAGGCGGTCGACGACGCCGGCGACTGGGGCTACGCGAAGGTCGACGACGCGTTCTACGCCGGTGTCCGCAAGGTCTGCGCGACCACCAAGGACAAGCAGTGCACCGCGTCGTGACCGACGAACCGGTCATCGTCTTCGAAGGTGTCAGCAAGCACTTCGGGCCCGAAGTCCGGGCGCTGGACGAGGTTTCGCTGAAGGTCCACCCGGGTGAGGTCGTGGTGCTGCTCGGGCTCTCGGGCTCCGGCAAATCCACGCTGCTGCGCCACGTCGACGGGCTGCAGCGGCCCACCGGCGGCTCGGTCACGGTACTCGGCACCGACGTCGGCAAGGCCCGCGGCAGTGAACTGCGGCGCCTGCGCCGGCGGATCGGGTTCGTGTTCCAGCAGTTCCACCTCATCGGCAGCCTCACGGTGCTGGAGAACGTCTGCGCGGGTGCCCTCGGGCGCCTGCGCGGGCCGCGGCTGGGCCTGTTCACCTATCCGAAGTCCGTCCGGATCGAGGCGCTGGGCCACCTCGAACGGGTGGGGCTGCTCGACCGCGCGTTCCAGCGGGCCGACACGCTCTCAGGAGGCCAGCAGCAGCGCGTCGCCGTGGCGCGGGCGCTGATGCAGCGGCCGGAGATCCTGCTCGCCGACGAGCCGGTGGCCTCGCTCGACCCTGAGTCGTCGGCTCAGGTCATGGCCCTGATCCGGGAGATCGGGGCCGAGCAGAAGCTCACGGTGCTGTGCAGCCTGCACCAGGTCGACCTGGCGCTGAGCTGGGGCGACCGGGTGGTCGGCCTGCGCGGCGGCCAGGCGGTGCTCGACACCCCGGTCGCCGGGCTGGATCGGGACGCGGCCATGGGCCTGTACGCCAAGGTGGCCGCGGCCCCGCTGCCCGTGCCCGCGGCCGTCGGATGACCGCCGCGCCGCCGCTGTCCACCGCCCGCGTGGCGCAGCGGACCCTCGCCCGGCCCCGCGCCGGTGGCACGGCGGCGTGGCTCGTCCTCGCCGCGATCGTCGCCGTCGGCGTGTGGGCGGTGGCGGACCTGAAGATCAACGTGGCCACGTTCGTCGACAGCGCCGACAACGCCGTCGACTTCGCCGGCCGGATGTTCCCGCTCGACTTCCCGCCCGTGGGCGAGCTGCTGGAGCTGTGCGGGAAAACGCTGGCGATCGTCGTGTCCGCGACGTTGCTGTCGGTGATCATCAGCGTGCCGCTGGCGATCCTCGCGGCCGTGAACACGACGCCGCACCGCACGGTGCGCGTCGGGGCCCGCACGCTCATCGTGCTGGCCCGGGCCGTGCCCGACGTGGTGCTCGCCATCGTGTTCTTCCGCATCTTCGGCCTCGGCGCCATGACCGGGGTGCTGGCCATGGGCCTGCACTCGGTCGGCATGGTCGCCAAGATGTACGCCGACGCGGTCGAGCAGATCGACGAAGGCACCCGCTCGGCCGTGCGGGCGGGCGGCGCCGGGACGTTCCAGGAGCTCGTGACCGGCGTGCTCCCGCAGGTGCTGCCGGCGTTCGTGGCGACCGCGCTGCACCGGCTGGACATCAACCTGCGGGTCTCGGTGGTGCTCGGGTTCGTCGGCGTCGACGGGCTCGGGTACGCGATCGCCACGGCGTTCCAGCAGCTCGACTACCCGCGCGGAATGGCTCTCGCACTGGTGGTGCTGCTGCTGTGCGTGGCGGTGGAGCTGCTCTCCGGAGCCATCCGCCGCGCGCTGCTGCGCGGGCAGGACACCCGCAAGACCGTGGCGATCCCCGTGCAGCGCGGGAACCAGGTCAGTCCCGGGTGGACGTTCCGCCGGGTCCGCCAGGCCGCCTACGCGGTGGTGACCGTGCTGGTGATCGCGGCGTCCGCGTGGGGTGCCGACCTCGACCCGGCGCAGTTCTTCGGCGCGCTGGGCAATCTCGGGCAGACGGCCGGGCTGTTCTGGCCGCCCGAGACGGCCGGGATCTTCGGGCAGCTGCTCGACGACCTGTGGGTCACCGTGCAGATCGCGCTGGGCGCCACGGTGCTCGGGGCGGTGCTGGCGGTGCCGATCGGGTCGCTGGCCGCGCGCAACGTCGCGCCGGCCGCGTGGGTCGCGCGCACGTTCCGGCTGATCGTGGTGCTGATCCGCGGCATCCCGGAGCTGGTGCTCGCGATCGTGTTCGTGGTGATCACCGGGCTCGGCGCGGTGGCAGGCACGCTCGCGCTCGCCGTGGGCGCGGTCGGGCTGCTGGGCAAGCTCGTGGCCGACTCGCTCGAGGAGGTCGACCCGGGCGTCGAGCAGGCGATCCGGGCTACTGGGGCGGGGCCGTGGCACGTGTTCTTCACGGGCACGCTGCCGCAGGCGGCCCCCGCGTTCGTGGCCCACGTGCTCTACCAGCTCGACACGAACATCCGCTCGGCGACGCTGCTGGGCATCGTCGGGGCGGGCGGGATCGGCTTCGACCTGCTCAGCGCTTCCCGGGTGATCGAGTTCGGCGTGGTCACGACCGTCCTGCTGCTGGTGTTCGCCACGGTACTGCTCGTGGAACTGCTCGCGGTCTGGCTCCGGCACGTCGTGCGCTGAGCCGCCGCCGACAACTGTCGCTGATGTTCACCTTCGGGCGTGCGAGCGTTGGCCACGGCGCAGTTGTCCGGACAAGCCCGGCGAGCACTGTGGGTGACATGACCTCGACGAGGTACCTCGACATCGCCGACCAGCTGGCCACCGAGCTGGTGGCCTACGCACCCGGGACGCGGGTGGCGAGCGAGCCGGAGCTCGCCACCCGCTTCGGGGTCGGCCGGGCGGCCGCCCGTTCGGCCCTGCAGGAGCTGGAGCGGCGGCTGCTCGTGCGCCGAGTGCAGGGTGCCGGCACGTTCGTGAGCCGGCGCATCGACTACGTGATCTCGCACAGCCGGCCGCCGTCCTGGCACGCCACGGTGGCGGCGGCCGGTGCCACGCCGCGGTCGCAGATCAAGGGCGTGGAACGCGTCGAGGCCTGCGAGGCGGCCGCCCGGCAGCTCGAGCGGCCGGTGGGCTCGCCCGTGCACCGGGTGATCCGCCACTTCTACATCGACGACCTGCTCGCCTCCTGGACCGAGGAGCTGATCCCGGTCGACGTGGCCCCGAACCTCGACCTCGCGCTGCACAGCGTGGAGTCGGTGGACCTGGTGCTGCGGCAGCTGGGCGGCGTGCAGCCGGTGCGCGCGTGGTTCCGGGCGAGCGTGGACATCCCGCCCGCCGAGGTGCTGCGCGGCCTGCAGATCGAGGCCAGGGTCCCGGTGTGGTGCATCGAAAGCGTCAACCGGGACGCCGAATCCGGCCGGGTCCTCATGACCAGCAGCGCGTGGACGCGCATGGACGCCGTCCGCGTGGTGGTGGAGCTGGAAGACCCGGCCTTCCCCGCGAAACGTGAAGGAGAACAGGGTGACTGACCCCTTGGGCCGGGAGGAGCGCTGCGGCCTGCTGGCCGAAGCCCAACCCGGCGAACTGCGGGCGCTCGCCGACGCCTGTCTCGCCGACGGCGCCGACGTGCGGGTGCTGCTCGCGCCGGAGGTCGGCTGCGTGCAGACCCAGGTTCGTGAACCCGTTGCCGGTGAACGGTTCCTGCTCGGCGACGTGCTCGCGTGCCGCGCCGAGGTGGAGCTCGCCGGCCATCGCGGCTGGGCGATGCGCCTGGGCGACGACCGCGCGGCTGTGCTCGCCGCCGCGGTGCTCGACGCCGAGGTCGAGGCCGGCCGGGCACACGCGTCCGAAGTGGACGAACTGTGCCGCGAGGTCGCGCGCCGCCTCGTCGAGCGGGAAGAACGCGAATGGGCCGAACTGGCCCCGACCGTGGTCGAGTTCGAGGAGCTGACGTGATCGCCACCGCCAACGCCACCGCGCCTGCCGCGGTCCTGCGCCCCGCGGAGTCGCAGCAGGTGTTCCGCACCGTGTTGGAAGCGCTTTCCCGTCCGGGCGCGCCGCAGGACCTGCCACAGGATCTGGTGCGCGGCACGGATCCCGCGGTGCTGCCGGTGCTCGCACTCGCCGACCTCGGCACCGGCGTCTGCGTGCTGGAAGAAAGCACGAAGTGGGCCGACGCCGTCGCGCTGGCGACCTCCGCGCCGATCCGGCCGCTCGAGCTGGCCCGCCTGGTCGCCGCCGTGCGCCCGGTGACCACGGACGAGATCACGCGCCTGTGCCGCGGCACCGCGCCGGCCCCGGAGGACGCCACGCTGGCCGCCCTCGCCGTGTCCGATGTGGACGGCGGCGAGCGCCGCTGGCGAATCTCCGGCCCGGGTGTGCCCGGCGAACTGACCCTGGCCCCGCGCGGCCTGCCGAAGGGCTTCGTCGCCGCGCGCGCCGAAGCCGTGGCCGGCTACCCGGCGGGGATCGACGTGCTGCTGGTGACGGACGACGGCCGCGTCGTCGGCCTGCCGCGCACCACCACGATTTTCGAGGAGGACTGATGGGGTACTCGGGAGCCCGGGGCGGGCTCGAAGCCATCCTCGCGGCCGAAGACCTGGTGCGCCGCGCCCGCGACCACGCGCCGGTGGCGTGGGCCGACACCGAGCAGATCGTCGCGCGGTTCCGGCTCGCGGTCGACCGCGTGATGGGCGAGGCCGGCCTGTTCGACGAGGACACCGCCGCCGCGGCGTTCCGCCAGGCCGAAGGCGACCCGCTGGAGGCGTCGCACCTGCTGCGCGCCTACCGCTCCACGCTGCCGCGCCTGGCCGTGGGCGAGCCGGTGGACCCGGACGAAATGCTGATCCTGCGCCGGATCGTGCCCGCGTTCCGCGAGCCGGACGGCCCGCAGCTGCTGGGCCGTACCACCGACTACACCGGGCGGCTGCTCGAAAAGCCGGCCGACGCACCGGAGGCCGACGAGCACGTGGCGGGCGCCCCGAAGCCGCGCACCGACGAGCAGCGCCGGCCGCGGCGGTTCCTCGACCTGCTGCGCGAGCTCGACCTGGCCGTGGATCACCGCGGCGAGGCCGAGGACGCCGAGCCGTTCGACCTCACCCGCAAGCCCGCCCGGCCGCCGGCCCCGCGCTCGGCCGCGCTGGCCGCCATGGCGCGCGCGGAGACGGGCGCGCTGGTGTCATTGTGGTACCGCTCGATCCTCGGACCCGACGGCAACCTCCACGAGGTCACGCTCGGCGAGGTCCGCCACGGCCGGCTGCCACTGCGCGTAAAGCACCCGCACACCGGGAACCCCGTGTCCGTCGGCGACTTCCGGGTGACCGAGGCCGAGGCCATCGAGGATCTCAACGGCGCCGAAGAAGACCGCAGCCGCTTCGATGTGGGCTACGGCCTGTGCTTCGGCCACAACGAGCGCAAGGCCATCGCGATGGCGAACCTCGACATCGCCAACCGCCGCTTCGGCAAGTCCGGCCCGCTCGAACAACTGCTGCTGCTGACCACCGACGGGCTCGACTCCGGCGGTTTCCTGGAGCACCTCAAGCTCCCGCACTACGTCACGTTCCGCTCGATGGTGGAACGCAAGCGGGCTCTGCAGGCCGCGGCCGGTGAAGGGCCGGCGCCCCGGCAAAGCGAGCCCTTCGGAGGAGAATGCTGATGAGCACGACCGAACAGCTGCTCACCGACCTCGAGGCGGTCGCCGAACCCGCGGGGATCCTCGACGAGGGCGGCAAACGCGAGGTGCGCCGCGCGGCGCTGACCGCGGTGTGCGTGCCCGGCTACCAGGTGCCCTTCGGCTCCCGCGAGATGCCGGTGGCCCGCGGCTGGGGCTCGGGCGGCCTGCAGGTGACGCTCGCCGTCGTCGGCACGCAGGACACCGTGAAGGTGATCGACCAGGGCGACGACGCCGGCGTGAACGCCACCAACCTGCGCCGGATGATCGCCGCCACCACCGGGGCGACCGAGACGGCCGACACGCGCGAGGCGACGATCGTCCAAACGCGACACCGCGTACCCGAGGAGGCGTTGTCGGAAGGCGATGTGCTCGTGTACCAGGTGCCGGTGCCTGAACCGTTGCGCGGCGTCGAGAAGTCCATGGCCGAGTGCGGCCGGATGCACGCCGAGGGCGACTACTCGGCGATGTGGGTGAGCCTGTACGAGGACATCGTCCGCAACGGCATGATCACCCGCACCACCGGCTACCCCGTGCTGGTCGGCGGCCGGTACGTGATGGCCACGACGCCGATCCCGCGCTGGGACGTGCCGCGGCTGCACCAGTCACCGCAGCTGAACCTCTTCGGCGCGGGCCGCGAGAAGCGCATCTACGCCGTGCCGCCGAACACCGACGTGACGCCCCTGACCTTCGACGACGTGCCGTTCGAGGTCGAGTACACACCGGGCGCGGTGTGCAAGCTGTGCGGTCGCGACGATTCGTTCCTCGTCGCCGCCGGCACGAGCGGCGCCTACGCCTGCAGCGACACCGAGTGGTGCGCCCGGGTGCGCGCCGGCGACGCCGACGTGAGCGCCCACTACCACCGCGCGCCGCTGAACCTGCTGCCGGACCCGGGCCGGCGCGCCCGAGCCACCGTGACGGCGGAGCACCGCGAGATGCCGCGGCGCGAGATCGCCGCGGACGCACCCGAGTGGGCACTGAAGGTCACCGGCATCGGCAAGGTCCACGGCGCGGGCGGCGCGGACGCGGTGCCCGGCACCGGGCCGGAACACGGCACTGCCGTCAGCCCCGCGACCGGCGCGATCGTGGCGGCGTGGGACGTGTCCTTCGACGTCGCGCCGGGCGAGGCACTGGGCGTGATCGGCGAGTCGGGTTCGGGCAAGTCGACCGTGCTGGCGTGCGTGATCGGCGACGAGCGCGCCACCGCCGGCGAGGTCCGGCTGGCCACTGTCGACGGTGGCCGCACGGACCTGATGACGCTGCCGGACGCGCAGCGGCGCGGCCTGCGCGTGGACTCGATGGCCGTGGTGCACCAGAACCCCGCCGACGGGCTCGACCTGCGGGTCAGCGCGGGCGGCAACATCGCCGAGCGCCTCACGGCGGCGGGCTGGCGTGGCTACCACGACATCCGCCGGCGCGCGGCCGAGCTGCTCGACCGCGTCGAGGTGCCGCTGTCGCGGATGGACGATCCCGTGGGGACGTTCTCGGGCGGCATGCGCCAGCGCGTGCAGATCGCCAAGGCCCTGGCCACCGAGCCGCCGGTGGTGCTGCTCGACGAGCCGACCACCGGGCTCGACGCGTCGGTGGCCGCCGGTGTGCTCGACCTGCTGCGCGGCCTGCTGTCCGAACGCGACATCGCGGCCGTGGTCGTGAGCCACGACTTCTCCGTGATCGACGCGCTCACCGACCGCACGCTCGTGATGCAGCTCGGCCGCGTGGTCGAGCGCGGCCTGACCGACCAGCTCTTCCACGACCCCCACCACCCCTACACCCAGCGGCTCGTCGCCGCGGCCCGGAGGTGACCCCCGTGTCCCCCGTCCTGTCCTTGCGCGGCCTGCGCAAGTCGTTCACGCTGCACACGATCGACGGCCGCACCGTGCACTCGCTGCACGGCGTGGACCTCGACGTGCGCGCCGGCGAGCACGTGGCGCTCGCCGGGCCCAGCGGTGCCGGCAAGTCGTCGCTGCTGCGCTGCGTGAACCGCACCTACCTGCCCGACTCCGGCTCGGTCGGGCTGCGCACCGCTGACGGCACCGAGCTCGAGCTGACGGAGCTGCCCGACCGTGCGATGGCCCGGGTGCGCGGCCGCGAATTCGGTTACGTGTCCCAGTTCCTGGCCGCTCCCCCGCGTACCGGACCGCTCGAAGTCGTGGCCGCCACGGCCCGGCGTCGCGGCGTAGACCGCGCCGAGGCGCGGGAAGCCGCCGCCGAAGCGCTGAAGCGGCTCAACCTCGACGAGGCGCTGTGGGACGTCGACTGTTCGGTGCTCTCGGGTGGCGAACGCCAGCGCGTGAACCTCGCCGCGGGCACCGTCCGGCCGCCGCGCCTGCTGCTGCTCGACGAACCGGTGTCCGCTCTGGACCCGGCCAACCGCGAGTCCGCCCTGGAGCTCATCGCCTCGCTCACCGCGCGAGGCGTGGCCGTGCTGGCGGTGTTCCACGACCTCGACGCCATGCGGCGCCTGGCTTCCCGCGTCGTGCTGATGAGCGACGGCCGCATCGCTCGCGACGGTGCTCCTGACGAAATCCTGGAGGAAGTGGCATGACCACTGCCGACGTTCTCACTACCGCGGAGGCGGCATGACTACCGAAGTGTTCGAGGCCCGAACCGATCAGTGGACGCTCGGCGCGCCGCCCGCGGACTACGTGCTCGGGCACGTGCGCGCGGTGCTGCCGGACCACGTGCTCGACGACGCGCTGGTGGCGGTGCGCGACGGCGTGGTCGCCGCCGTGGAGCCGCACGCGCCGGGCGTCGAGGCCGATGTGGACGGTCAGGGCCTGCTGTGCATCCCCGGTTTGGTCGACGTGCACAGCGACGGGCTGGAGAAGGAACGCCTGCCGCGGCCCGGCGCCGAGCTGCCGATGGAGTTCGCGCTGCTGTCGTTCGAGGGCAAGCTGCGCGCAGCGGCGGTGACGACCGCGTTCCACGGCGCCGGGTTCGAGCAGAGCCACGGCCGCGGGCTCGCCCGCACGGTCGAGCGCGCCCACGACGTGTGCCACGCGGTGGACGAGCGCTCGGCGAACCTGGTGGACCACCGGATCCTCTACCGGCTCGACGTCCGCTCCCCCGAAGGTCTCCAGGCGCTGCAGAGCCGGATCGCCGAGGCCCCGGACGCCGGTGTCGCGCCGCTCGTGTCGCACGAGGACCACACGCCGGGTCAGGGCCAGTACGCCGACCGCAGCTACTACGAGCGTTACCTCATGGGCGTGCGCGGGCTGTCGGAGCAGGAAGCGGCGGAGCACGTGACCAACCTGATCTCCGAGCGCGACGGCCGGCTCGGCGTGCGCGAGGACGCGATGGCGTGGCTCGGCGAGCAGGCCCGCGCGGGCCGGATCCGCCTGCTGGGCCACGATCCGGCGTCGGCGCAGGAAATCGGCGAGCTGGTGGAACGCGGCGGTTCCGTCGCCGAGTTCCCGACCACCGTCGAGGCGGCGCGCGAGGCTCGTGAACGCGGCCTGCCCGTGGTGATGGGCGCGCCGAACGTGCTGCGCGGCGGCTCGCACAACGGCAACGCGTCGGGCCGCGACCTCGTCGCGCTGGGCCTGGTGACGGCGCTCGCGTCGGACTACCTGCCCTCGGGCCTGCTCGCGGCGGCGTTCGCGCTCGTCGACGACGGCCTCGTGACCCTGTCCGAAGCCATCGGGCTCGTCACGAGCGGTCCCGCGGCCGTCGCGGGGCTCGACGACCGCGGCCGGCTCGAACCCGGCCGGCGCGCCGACCTGGCCCTCATCGCGGCGGGCCCGCGGTGGCCGGTCGTCCACACCACCCTGGTGAGCAAGGCATGACCGCGCTCGCGAGGGAATCGAATCGACACAGCGCTTCGCGGCTCAGCCGCGGCGCCGAGCGCAGCGAGGTGCGCGCATGAGTTTCATCGGATGGCCCGTGCCCGAGCCCGTGATCCCCGAGGGCACGCACCCCGCCCTCGCCGACGCCACCCGCGCGGCCGTCGCCGCGTTCGCGGCAGCCCGCGCGAAGCACACCCGCGCGGAGCTGGCGGAGAAGGTGCAGATCGGCGCCGACGGGACGCCGACGATGCGACTGGACATCCTCGTCGACACCGCCGTCGCCGAGGTCGTGGACTCCCACCGCGTGAACCTGCTGAGCGAAGAGATCGGCGTGATCGACCACGGTTCGTCGGTGACGCTCGTGGTCGACCCGGTCGACGGCACCGCCAACGCGGCCGCCGGCGTGCCGCTCTCGGCGTTCGCCGGGGTCGTGGCCGTGGACGGGGTCGCGACCGAGGCCCTGACCTGCTGGCTCGACACCGGCCGCTGCTGGCACGCCGTCGCCGGCCGGCCGACGCCGTATCGCACCACGGGCCGCCGCGAACTCGACGGCGCGGCCGTGAGCCTGCTGCGCCCCCACGGCCCCGACGACGACGCGTGGTGGCGCGTGGCCAAGCGCGCCTCGCGCGTGCGGATCCTGTCCACCAGTTGCCTCGAGGCGGCCCTGGTCGCCGAGGGCTCCACCGACGCGTTCGCCGACGCGGGCTCCGACACCCACCGGATCATGGACCTCGCCGCGGCGATGGTGATGGTCCCCGCCGCCGGCGGCGCCGTGCTCGACGTGAACGGCCGTCCGCTGGAGATCGACCCCGACCTGACGCGCCGCTGGTCCGGTGTCGTCGCCGCCACCCGCGAGCTCGCGGAAGAGCTCGTGAGCACGCTGAAGGAGAAGCCGTGACCCTCACCCGAGAAGCGCTGGCCGAGCTCGTCGACGGTCTCGCCGGCCTGCCCTACGGCGGCGAGGCCGTGGACCAGCGCACCCACGCGCTGCAAGCCGGCTGGTTCGCCAAGCAGCACGGCGGCGACGACGAGCTCGTCCTCGCCGCGACGCTGCACGACATCGGCCGCGCCCGGGCCGTCCGCGAGGAGTGGCCGGGCCTGCCGCACGAGCTGTCCGGCGCCGAGTTCGCCCGCCGCCATCTCGGCGAGCGCGCCGCGTGGATCATCGCGCAGCACGTGCCGGCCAAGCGCTACCTCGTCGCCACCGACGCCGAGTACCACGACCACCTCAGCCCCGCGTCCGTCGCGTCGCTGAAGGTCCAGGGCGGCCCGATGACGGCCCAGGAGGTCGCCGAGTTCGCGTCCCACCCGAACGCCGAGGAGGCCGTGCTCGTCCGCCGCTGGGACGACGACGCCAAGGACCCGGACGGCCCGGCGCTGGCGACCGCCGATGTGGTCGCCGCGTACGACCGGTTCCTCGCGAGCCGCTGACGCGGTTTCGCCGCCTATGCCCGAAAAGTTCCGGTGCGCGGGTGTCCTGATTGGACCGTCCGGCCCAGAGCGGACACCCGCGCTCGGAGACACTTCACGCGGCTGACAGGTCTCGTTCATCACCGCGTCGGCCTGCGCGCCTAGGTTCTCCTGGCCGAAGCCGAGGAGGGTCATGTCCGAGACCAGCAAACACACCGTAAGCCGCCGGGGGGCTCTGGGCCTGCTGGGCGCGGGCGCCGCAGTGCCCCTGCTGGGCACCGGAGTGGCCGCCGCCGCGCCGCAGAGCGCCGCGTTCGTGCCGCAGGTCGGCTCCGGCACCACGCCGGTGCAGGGCCTGCACCTCACCTTCGGCCGCGACCCCGCGCGCCAGATGGTGGTCTCGTGGATCACCGAAGCCTCCGTGCGCAAGCCGCGCGTGCTGTACGGGACGCTCGACGGCGGCTTCGGCGCCGTGGCGCAGGCCGACACGCGCACGTACGTCGACGGCACGTCCGGCCGCACCGTGTGGGTGCACCACGCGCTGCTCGACCACCTGCGCCCGGGCACCGAGTACATCTACGCCGCGCAGCACGACGGCGCGACGCCCGACGCGGCCACCTTCCGCACCGCCCCGAGCGGCCGCTCGGCCTTCACGTTCACCAGCTTCGGCGACCAGTCGGCGCCGCAGGTCACCTGGAACGCCGCGGGCGCCGTGGGCCTCGACGCCAACTCCACGCCGGCGACCAAGGACATCGTCACCGGTATCGAGACGGTCGCGCCGCTGTTCCACCTGCTCAACGGCGACCTCTGCTACGCGAACCTCGATGTCGACCGCGTGCGCACGTGGAACAACTTCTTCACCAACAACACCCGCTCCGCGCGCTACCGGCCGTGGATGCCCGCCGCGGGCAACCACGAGATCGAGAAGCTCAACGGCGAGATCGGCCTCGGCGCGTACCAGGCCTACTTCCAGCTGCCCTCGACCGAGACCGACCGCGAGCTGGCCGGCCTCTGGTACAGCTTCACCGCCGGTTCGGTGCGCGTGATCGTGCTGCAGAACGACGACAACGCCCTGCAGGACGGGGGCGACGTCTACATCAGCGGTTACTCCGGCGGCCGCCAGCTCGCGTGGCTGAAGAAGGAGCTGGCCGCGGCCCGCGCGTCGAACGACATCGACTGGATCGTCGTCGCGATGCACCAGGTCATGATCAGCACGTCGGACGCCAACGGCGCCGACCTCGGCCTGCGCGAGAAGTACGGACCGCTGTTCGACCAGTACGGGGTGGACCTGGTGCTGTGCGGGCACGAGCACGACTACGAGCGCTCGCTGGCCGTGCACGGCGTGGTCTCCGGCAGCGAGACGCTCACGCCGAACCCGGTCTCGACGGCGACCGACAACATCGACGCCTCGCACGGCACCGTGCACATGATCCTCGGCGGCGGCGGGGTCTCCGGCACGACCAACGGCAGCTTCTTCAAGGACGGCACAGGCAAGGTCATCACCGCCGTCTCCGCGAAGGCCGACCCGGGCACGGGCAAGCGCGTGTCGACCTACGTCAAGGAGCAGGCCGTGTGGAGCGCGGTCCGCGACGAGGAGCACCCCTACGGTTTCGCGTCCTTCACCGTGGACCCGGGCCGCCACCGCGGCGACACGACGACCATGCACGTGACCTACTACAACGTGAACAAGCCGCACGGCGAGCTTTCGGTGTTCGAGAAGTTCTCGCTGCACCGCCGCCGCTCCGACGGCTGAGCGGAATCTCCGAGGGCGGGGCGCCATCCGGGTGGGCCGGGGTGGCGCCCTTTTCCGCGTCCAGGGCGCGTCCGGGGCGCGCGTTCGGGGCGCGTCAACCCCTCTTGACGGTCTTCACCCTGAATGATCATCCGGACCCCTTCCCGGGGGACGGTTCGGGTGGGTCGCGCGCTACGGTTCCCGGCACCGGTGCTCGGCGAGGACAACCGTCCTCTGTGGACACACCGGCCAGCGAGGAGCGCCTGCCGATGGACCACACCGCGACCCCCTTCGTGCTCGACCCCGCCGCGCGCGACGTGCACGGCGAAGGCGCGCGGCTGCGCGAACGCGGGCCGCTGACGCCGGTCGAGTTGCCGGGTGGCGTGCCGGCGTGGGCGGTCACGAGCCCCGCAGTGTTGAAACAGCTGCTCACCGACCCGCGCGTGTCCAAGGACCCGCGGCGGCACTGGCCCGCCTACCGCGCCGGCGAGATCCCCGAAGACTGGCCGCTGCACATCTGGGTTTCGGTGCAGAACATGTTCACCGCCTACGGCAGCGAGCACCGCCGGCTGCGTTCGCTGGTGTCGCAGGCGTTCACACCGCGGCGCATCGAGGGCATGCGGCCGCGGATCGAGGAGCTCACCGCGGACCTGCTCGACGGCCTCGCCGCCGGGCCCGCGCACACCGACCTGCGCGAGAGCTACTGCTACTCGCTGCCGATCGAGGTGATCTGCCGGCTCGTGGGCGTGCCGGAGGAGTCACGGCCGGGGTTGCGCGAGGGCGTCGCGGGACTGTTCGCGACGTCGGCCACGGCTGAGGAGGCGACCGCCAACGTCGCGCGGCTGTACGAGCTGCTGGGCGACCTCGTGGAGACGCGCCGCGCCGAGCCCGGCGACGACCTGGCCACCGTCCTCATCTCCGCGCGCGACGACGACGGCTCCGCCCTGACAGACGCGGAACTGCTCGACTCGCTGATGCTGGTGATCACGGCCGGGCACGAGACCACGGTCAATCTCCTCGACCAGTCCGTGGCCGCGCTGCTCACGCACCCCGCGCAGCTGCGCCTCGTGCTCGACGGCGACCGCGGCTGGTCCGACGTGATCGACGAAAGCCTGCGCTGGCAGTCGCCCGTCTCCCACCTGCCCCTGCGCTACGCCCTGGCCGACATCGACGTCGCCGGCACCACGATCCACGCCGGGGACCCGATCCTGGCCTCGTTCGGCCCGTCCGGGCGCGATGAAGCGTGCTACGGCCCCGACGCCGGGGTTTTCGATGTGACGCGGGCGAACAAGTCGTCGCTGGCGTTCGGCCACGGCGCGCACTACTGCCTGGGCGCGCCGCTGGCTCGGATGGAGGCAGAAATCGCGCTGCCCGCGCTGTTCGCGCGGTTTCCGGAGCTGGCGCTGGCCGTTCCCGCCGAGGACTTGCACCCGCTGGCGTCGTTCATCACCAACGGGCACGAGTCCTTGCCGGTGCGGCTGTTCTGAGCTTCAGCCCATCGACCCGATGTGCTCGGCCTCGATACGCAGCAACAGCCGCACCTGGTCGCGCCCGCCGTACCACGCGTAGGGCTGCCCGGTGTAGCGGAGCGCGAGCTTGTCGATGTGCTCGGCGGCGCCTTCGGTGGTCGCCTCCAGCACGCGCCCGCGGACGGTGAAGTAGCGGAACGGGTGCGTCGCGTCCGCGATGTTCAGCGCCACCCGCGGGTCGCGCTCGATGTTGCGCACCTTGCGGAAACCCTCGACCGTATTGACGAGGATGTGCTTGCCGTCGGTGTCCACCCACGTCTGCGTCAGCTGCGGCGAGCCGTCGGGCATGGTCGTGGCGATGAAGCAGAGGCTCGGCTGTTCCAGCAGAGCGAGAAGACCGGCGGGGAGATCCATGGGTCTCACGCTAGCCGCCGGTCGCGGGGGTAATCGAGTCAGGTTCCGTGCTGGTTTCGCGGGTTCCGGGGACCAGGAGCAACGGGACACTGAGGACACAAAGGACACCCGCGGCGGCGATCGCGACCCGGACGTCCGTGGCGCTCGCGAGGAGGCCCGCGGCGACGATGAACAGCGGCCGGACCAGGCGGCTGCCGGCGGACCAGCCGGCGAGGACTCGCGCCATCATGTCCTCGCGCGTCAACGTCATGCGGTGGGCGCTGAACAGCGGGTTGAACACCCCGGCGCCGAGCAGCAGCAGGGTGTCGATCGCCAGGAACGCGAGCACGCCGCCGAGGCCGGGCCCCACGAACGGGATGGCCAACACCCATGGCGTGCGGGCGATCCCGGCCCAGACCAGCACCCGGCGCGTGCCGAAGCGCGCCGCCAGGCGGGGTGCGAGGCGGGCACCCAGGACGCCGCCCAGGCAGGGCAGGCCGATGACGAGGCCGTACTGCCACGGACGGAAGCCCAGGTCGTCGAGCATGAACACGGTCTCCAGCGGCGAGATGGCGAGCACGGCGGAGCCGAAGAGCAGCGCGTTGCCGAACAGAAGCGCGAGTTCGCGGCTGTGCAGCAGGTAGCGCCAGCCCTCGAGCAGGTCGCGACCGACGTGCGCCGACGTGGTGCGCGCGGGCGGCGGTGGCTCGGGGCTGCGCAGCGAGCGCACGCCCAGTGCGGACGCGAGGTAGGAGACGGCGTCGACCAGCATCGTCACGGCCGGGCCGGTCAGGGAGACCAGCACTCCGCCGACGGGTGGCCCGGCGGAGTTCACCGTCCAGCTCGCGGCTTCGAAGCGGCTGGCGGCTTCGGCGCGCTGGCGCGCGGTGACCAGTGCCCGTAGGTGCGCTCCGCTGGCAGCGGTGAAGGCGACGAGCGCGACCGTCTGCACGACACCGACCACGTACAGCTGAGCCAGCGACACCGCGCCGAGCCCGATCGCCACCGGCACGCTCGCGAGGGCGACGAACCGCACGACGTCGGCGGTGATCATCACCGGCCGTTTCCGCCGGAACTCCACGAACCCGCCGATCGGCAGGGAGATCAGCGCGCCGGCGAGGCCGGGGATCGCGGCGAGCAGGGACACCTCTGCGGCGGACGCGTGCAGGATCAGCACCGCCACGAGGGGCATCGCGCCGTAGCCGATGGCCGAACCCGTCTCGCTCGCGGTGAACGCCCACCACAACCGTCGGAAATCCGCCCCCAGCCCCCGCATCCGGATGACGATAGCGGGACCGGGCCGCCGAAATGACCATCGGGGCAGCGGCAACGGTACTTTCGGACCCCTCTCTCGCGCCACCCGGCACTTGCATCGCGGCTGGTGGAACGACATCCCGCACGACCAGGCCGGAAAGGTGACATTCGCAGCGACATCCGTCACCTCGACCCTCGGCGGATAATCGGACGGGTGGACGACGGACGCGCCGGCAAGGTCACTTTCGCGGACCTGGAGCTGCTGCTGAGCTTCGCCGACACCGAGCACTTCGGGCAGACCGCCGTGGAGCTCGGCGTGAGCGTGGCGACGGTCCAGCGCGGGATCCGCGCGCTGGAGCGGAAGCTGGAGATCCGGCTCGTGGAGCAGGACGGCCGCCGCGTGCGGATGCTGCCGGCGGGCCACGTGCTGGTGCGCGAAGCGCACGCCGTGCTGCGCGCGCGGTCCGACGCGGTCGGTGCGGCGCTCGCGGACGCCGGCGAGCCGCAACGGCTCCTGCGGATCGCGCACACGTACTCGCTGGGGCTGGGGTTCGTGCCGGGCGTACTGGCCGACCTGCTCGCCGAACGGCCCGAGCTGCGCCTGCGCTGCACGCAAAGCCCGGCCACCGGCGTCGTCGAGACGCTGCTGCGCGGCGACGCCGACGCCGCCTTCTCGTCGGTGGCGCCGACCGAGTCGGACCTCGTGGTGGAGCCGCTGTTCACCGAGTCGCTGCTGCTGGCCGTCCCCGTCGGCGACGACCTCGCCGGGCGCAAGCGCGTGTCGCTGCGGGAGGTGAGCGAGCGGCCGTTCGTCGCCATGGAACCGGGTTCGAGCAGCCGCACGCACATGGTCAACGCGTGCGCGCGGGCCGGCTTCGTCCCGCGGATCACGGTGGAGGGCAACGACCTGTTCGTCGTCGAGTCCATGGTCGGCGCGGGAATCGGCGTGTCGGTGGTGCCGGAGGGCATGAACGACCACCAGCACCCCCGCATCACCCGCATCCCCATCGACGACCCGTCGTTCTCCGGCCGCACGATCTTCCTGGCATGGCACCGCAGCTCCACCGTCGCCGGCAGCGTGCAGACCCTCGCGCGCATCGCCCGCACCCACGGCAAACGCATGTCGCGACCGTTACGCCGCGTGCAATGATCCCGCCGCGCGATGGCGTTGTTCACCACCACCCGGCTCCCTACGCTTCGTGATCATGGCCGCCACGTCCGTTCACCCGAGGACTCCCGAGTCCTCCGCGTGGGTGTGCGCGACCCCTTCCGCGGCAACCCTGCGCTGCCTGCCGGGGGTCGCCGACGAGGCGCTCCGAGCCGCCGTGCGCGAAAGCGGCGGCACGGGCCAGGGCGCGCCGACGGCCCGGATGGCGGGCTCACGCAGCCGGGAAATCGGCCGCACGGATCCGGTCGGGGCGCCAGGGCGAATGGCGCACCCCGGGCACAGCCCGCGGTCCGACGACGGACTCCTCGAGGGCGTCCGCGACGTCCTCGTTCTCGGTCCCGGGGCGTCGCGGCCGCCGGCCGCCGCCGTGCGGGGTGTGGGCGCGGTGCCCGATCCCGGGGTGCTGCTCGTGGCGGACCCGGCCGGCCGAGGGGGCCGACCGGTGACCGCGGGCGGCGCCAAGGGGCGCGTACGCGGCCATTCCACTGTCTCCACCTGCCGCTCCGAAACCTCCCACGGGGAGACCTCCCTTTCCGAGGCCTCTCCCACTCCGGCACTGCCCACTCCGGCACTGCCCACTCCGAGACTTCCCCTCTCCCCGCTCGTGCCCCCTTCCGCCGATCGAGCAATGGAGCCTGTCCCGTGACGACGAACTCTGTTTCCCTCGCCCCCAAGGCCGACTGGTGAACCCGCCGGCCGTCCAGACCGCCGAGCTCGCCGCCCTGGCGTGCGCGCTCGGTGCCGAGACCGTGCCGCCCGCCGAGGTGGTCTCCGGCGCCGATTGGTGACCCCACCGCGCCCGATCAGGTACCGCCCCGCCACCACCCTCGGCGGGGCGGTACCGCGGTAACCGAAGCGGCACCACCCGCGGCCGCTTCGCACTGATGTCCGAAAGGGACTGACGTGACGCGGCCCGCCCGGCTCGGCCACCTCCCCTGGACGCACTACCAACGGAGAGTGGCCCTCGCCGCGATCGTGATCTTCGGCTGCCTCGTGGCCGCGCTGAACCAGACGCTCGCGTTCGGCCCGCTGATGGTCGGCCAGATCTCCCTGTCGCTGGGCTACCCGGCGGTGTTCGTCTTCGTCGGCGCGTGCGGCGCCGTGGTCGCGGTGGCCGTGCCGGCGCTCGCCCCGCGACGCAGCGAGGAACCGGTGCCCGTCACACGCCCCAGTCGGCGATGACCGCTTCCGTGTCGGCGCCCGGCTTCGGCGGCGAAGACGGCAGATCCGGTGCCGTCCGCGAAAACCGCGGCGCGGGAGCGGGCTGCAGCACCCCGTCGAGCTCGACCAGGCCGGCGCGCGCCGCGATGTGCGGGTGCGCCGCGACCTCGTCCGGCTCCAGCACCGGGGTGACGCACGCGTCGACGCCGCCGAACACCTCGGCCCACTCGTCGCGCGTGCGCGAGAGGAACGCCTTGGTGAACTCGGCCCGCAGCGTCGGCCAGCTCGTTTTCTCCAGCTGCGGCGGCAGATCCGCGGATTCCAGGCCGAGCCCGGCGAGCAGTGCCGCGTAGAACTGCGGCTCCAGTGCGCCGACGGCGACGTAGCGGCCGTCCGCGCACACGTAGGTGTCGTAGAAGGGCGCGCCGCCGTCGAGCAGGTTCACGCCGCGCTCGTCGGACCACACGCCGAGGCCTCGCAACGACCACACCATCAGCGCGAGCACGCTCGTGCCGTCGACCATCGCGGCGTCCACGACCTGGCCCAGGCCCGTGCGCTCCCGTTCCCACAGCGCGGAAAGCACGCCGACGAGCAGGAACATCGATCCGCCGCCGAAGTCGCCCACGAGGTTGAGCGGCGGCACCGGCCGCTCGCCCGCGCGGCCGATCGCGTTGAGCACGCCGACGAGCCCGATGTAGTTGATGTCGTGCCCGGCGCGCTGCGCCAGCGGGCCCTCCTGGCCCCAGCCGGTCATCCGGCCGTACACCAGCCGCGGGTTGAGCGCGTGGCAGTCGGCCGGGCCGACGCCGAGGCGTTCGGTCACGCCGGGACGCAGGCCCTCCACGAGCACGTCGGCCTTCGCGGCGAGCCGCAGCACGAGGTCACGGCCTTCGGGTGTCTTCAGGTCGGCCGCGACGGAACGCCGGCCGCGCAGCAACGGGTCCGCCTTGCCGCCGGTGAGGTCGAGCGAGCCAGACGGACGCTCCACGCGCACGACGTCGGCCCCCAGGTCGGCGAGCACCATGCACGCGTGCGGGCCCGGGCCGATCCCGGCCAGCTCCACGACCTTCAGTCCGCTCAGCGGTCCCGCCACGTGCCCTCCTCAGCTCCGGTGCCGATCGCCCGACCCTACCGGGCCTCACAGCGCCAATTTGGTGAGCAGCGCCACGAGCTGGCGCCGTTCCTCGTCGTCGAGCGGCGCGAGCATCGACTCGTTCACCCGATCGACGACAGGCATCGCCGTGGCGAGCAGCTCCTCCCCCGCCGGTGTGAGCCGCAGCTCGCGGCGGCGCCGATCGGCACCCACGGTGCGCGTGATCAACCCGCGTTCTTCCAGGCGCAGCAGCAGGTTCGCGAGCGTCGCCTTGTCCGTGGCCGCCCGCTGCCCGGCCGACGCCTGGTCGAGCCCCGGCGTCTCCGAGATCGCCACCAGCACGGCGTACTGCGGCTTCGTGAGCCCCGGCAGCGTCGCCTGCCAACGGGCCCCGTGCTCCTGCATCGCGCGCCGCAGCGCGTGGAAGACCGACTCGTCCATCCGGCTCGTCATGATCGCCATGTTAGTATGAATGCGAACGGTTCGTATACGAACTTATCCAGTGAACGACACCCCGGAGGAGGTGCCGCCGTGCGGCTGATCGTCGGCATGACGGGCGCGACCGGCGCCCCGTTCGGCATCCGGCTGCTCGAGGTGCTGCGCGCGATGCCGGACGTGGAGACGCACCTTGTGCTCAGCCGCTGGGCGCGCACCACCATCCACCTGGAGACCTCGCTGTCCGCGCGCGAAGTCGGTGAACTGGCCGACGTCGTGCACTCGCCCGAGGACCAGGCGGCCTCGATCTCGTCGGGCTCGTTCCGCACCGACGGCATGATCGTGGTGCCGTGCAGCATGAAAACCCTCGCCGGCATCCGCACCGGCTACGCCGACGGCCTACTGGGCCGCGCCGCCGACGTGGTGCTCAAGGAGCGGCGCAAGCTCGTGCTGGTCCCGCGCGAGACGCCGCTTTCGGAGATCCACCTGGAGAACATGCTCGCGCTCACCCGCATGGGCGCGGTCATGGTGCCGCCGATGCCGGCCTTCTACAACCACCCGCAGTCGCTCGACGACGTGCTCGACCACGTCGTCGCGCGCGTGCTCGACCAGTTCGGCCTGTCCGCGCCCGCGGCCCGCCGCTGGACCGGGCTGAACCCGCAGGAGGACCCATGCCCCACGACGACCTCAGGTCGTTCCTGACCACGCTCGACAAAGAAGGCCAGCTGGTCCGGGTGACCGAGCAGGTCTCCCCCGAGCCCGACCTCGCCGCGGCCGCCAACGCCGCGCCGAAGCTCGGCGACGCCGCCCCCGCGTTGTATTTCGACAACCTCGAAGGCTTCACCGACGCCCGGGTCGCCCTCAACGTCCACGGTTCCTGGGCCAACCACGCGCTCGCGCTGGGTCTGCCCGCCGACACGGGCGTGAAGGACCAGGTCGCCGAGTTCATCCGCCGCTGGGAGACCTTCCCCGTGCCCGTGGAGCGCCGCGAAGACCCGCCGTGGGCCGAAAACGTGCTCGAAGGCGACGACGTCGACCTGTTCTCCGTGCTGCCCCTGTTCCGCCTCAACGACGGCGACGGCGGCTTCTACCTCGACAAGGCCGCCGTCGTCTCGCGCGATCCCGAGGACCCCGGCAACGACGGCAAGCAGAACGTCGGCATCTACCGCCTGCAGGTGAAAGGCCCCGCCGAGCTGGGCATCCAGCCCGTGCCGATGCACGACATCGCGCTCCAGCTGGCCAAGGCCGAGCGCGCGGGCGAGGACCTGCCGGTGGCGATCGCGCTGGGCAACGACCCGGTGATCCCCATCGTCGCCGCCACTCCCCTGGCCTACGACCAGAACGAGTACGAGCTGGCCGGCGCCCTGCGCGGTGCCCCCGCCCCCGTCAACGCCGCGCCGCTGACCGGCCTCGACGTGCCGTGGGGCGCGGAAGTGGTGCTGGAGGGCGTGATCGTCGGCCGGCGCCGCGAGCTGGAGGGCCCGTTCGGCGAGTTCACCGGCCACTACTCCGGCGGGCGCAGCATGCCCGTGATCCGGATCGACCGGATCTCCTACCGCACGCACCCGGTGTTCGAGTCGCTCTACCTCGGGATGCCGTGGACCGAGATCGACTTCCTCATGGCCGCCAACACCTGCGTGCCGGTCCACCAGCAGCTCACGGCGGAGTTCCCCGAGGTGCGGGCGGTGAACGCCATGTACACCCACGGCCTGCTGGCGATCATCTCCACGAAGTCGCGCTACGGCGGCTTCGCGAAAACCGTCGGCATGCGCGCCATGACCACGCCGCACGGCCTCGGGTACCTGAAGACCGTGATCGTGGTCGACGAGGACGTCGACCCGTTCGACCTGCCCCGGGTCATGTGGGCGGTGTCCACGAAGGTCAACCCCGCCGGCGACGTGCTGGTGCTGCCGAACCTGCCCGTGGTCGCCCTCGATCCGGCGGCCGACCCGGCGGGCATCACCCACAAGATGATCATCGACGCGACCACCCCCGTCGCCCCGGACGAGCGCGGCCACTTCAGCCAGCCGGTGAAGGACCTGCCGGAAACCGCCGCGTGGGTGGACAAACTGCGCAAGCTGGCCGCCCGATGACCGCCCCGGAAGGAGCCTCGCCCGTGACCTGCCCCCGTTGTGACCACCCCGATGTCGCGAAGCTCGCCGACTCCCCCGTCGCCGGGGTGTGGACCGTCCACCAGTGCGCGCGCTGCCGCTACACCTGGCGCAGCACGGAACCGGCCCGCCGCACCCAGCGTGCGCACTACCCCGAAGCGTTCCGCCTGACCGCGCAGGACATCGCCGCCGCCACTGACGTGCCCGCGGTGCCGCCGTTACTGATCCGGCCAAAGTAGGTCGACCCCCACGCGGCACGTAGCCGTTGCTGCGAAGCCATTCGGCCGTGGCTGCGGTCGGATTGGTAACGATCGGCACAGTAGAGTCGCGGCCATGAGCGACACACTGATGTGGGAAGTCCGCGCAGCGCCGGGCCGCCAGCAAGACCTGCTGTCCTGGGTCGAGGCCACCGCCGTGCCGGAACTCACGGCCACGGAGCATTTCGCCGGTGCCGACGTCTACCTGGGCGGACAGGACCGCGTTGTGGTCATCGCGCGCTGGAACGCCGTTCCCCCGCGGCTGCCCGACCCGCCGGAGGAGCTGCTCGCGCGTCCGGTGGCGCAATGGCCCTTCCAACACCACAGCACCGTCGCACCCTGAACCCAGTAGGTTGGGAGAGCCGGGAACACCCTCGTCTTGGAGGTCAGGAATGACAGTCGCGCAGATCGCCTACATCCGTCCCAAAGCGGGCAAGGAGGCGGAGGTGGAGCAGCTGCTGCGCGGGCTCGTCGACGCGGCTCGGCAGGAAGAGGGCACCCTGCTCTACCTGCTGAACAAGCGTGAGGACGAGTTCGTCTTCTACGAGATGTTCGCCGACCTCGACGCGTTGAAGGTCCACAGTGGCAACGACGCGCTGCGCGGCCTGGTCGCGCGGGCCGACGAGCTGCTCGAGGGCGGGATCACCGTCGACAAGGTGTCCTACATCGACGGAGCCGGCCGCTTCAACTGAAAAACCTCCCGCTCCCATCTCACCCGATGAGGGGACAATGAGGCTGACCCGGTGAGCTGCTGGGTACTCCTCGAAACGTTCACCGGAATTCGGCACGACGGAAGGGAGCGAGAGATGGCCGGCATGTTCGACAAGGCCAAGGAGAAGCTGCAGGAGTTCGCGGGCCAGCACCCGGACAAGGTCGACCAGGGCGTGGACAAGGCCGCCGACGTCGCCGACGAAAAGACCGGCGGCAAGCACGGCGACCAGATCCAGAAGGGTGCCGACAAGCTGAAGGAACGCTTCGGCGGCGACGAGCAGCAGAAGTAGTCGCGGCCGCACCAAAGAGGGGTCTCCCCGCCGGTATCCCGAGCCGGCCGGGGAGGCCCCTCGTGGTTATTTCCTGAGGTTCTCCAACGCTTCGTCGAGGTCCACGACGTCGGCATACTTCGCGTCGAGGTCCACCAGATTGTTGTCGTGCACGGCTTCCGTTCGGTCCGCGCACGCCTGCCGCACGACTTGGGGCCGGAACCCGTGGTTCAGCGCGTCCATTGCGGACGCTCGCACGCACCCGGACGTCGAGACCCCGGTGACGACCAGAGTGTCCACACCGGACGCGTGCAAAGTGGACGCCAGCGAGGTGCCGAAGAACGCCGACGCGTACTGCTTGACCACCACGACTTCCCCCGGCTCGGGCTTCAGCGGGCCGATCTCGCCCCAGCCGCCCTCGGCACCTGCCTCGAATGCCTTGAGCGCCGGGACTTTCTCCACGAACAGCCCGCCGTCGGCGAGGCCGCGCGTGTAGGCCACCGACGTCCACACGACCGGGTGTCCGGCCGTGCGGGCGGCCTCGAGCAACGCGCGGGTCGCCTCGACCGCAGGCCCTGGGCTGGGAAGCTCGAACGGCCCGCCGGGCTCGGTGTACGCGCGCACGAGGTCGATCACGAGCAGCGCGGGCCGCGCTCCCCAGCCGAGCCGGCCGGAGAACGCGGACCCGTGCGGCCCGTTCATGTCGCCGACCAGACCGGGCGCTGCGGCGCCGGCAGGCCGGTCTCCGCCTCGCAGTTGGCCAGCAGCTCCTCGATCGGCGGACCCATGTCGAACACGGGCAGCTCCGCCGGCCGCGACGCGCGCAGCTGATCGCGCAACGTCTTCGTCGCGTCGGTGTCCACAGTGCCGTCCACCGCCACGACCACACCGTAGCCGCGGGCGCCGTCCGGCGTCACGAGACCGCGTTCGACCTCCAGGCCCACCAGCGCGGGGTCGCGCTCCAGCGGGTCGCCCCAGCCGCCGCCACCCCACGTGACGAAGTGCAGCACGTCGCCGGTGTGCACCGGAACGTCGTGGCACTTGCTGGGCAGCACTTCCTTCGTGCCGTCCGCGCGGTCGATCCACTTGGTCCCGCGAGCGCCGGGTGCGCCGCCGTTGACGCCCCACGGGTAGGTGAGCCAGCGGTCGTCGTGGATCGCGATCGTGCCGGGCTCCTCGAACACGTACGTCACGTCCACGCCGTTGCCGCCGCGGTGCAGGCCCGCGCCGCCGGTGTCGGCGACGGTCTCCCAGCGTTCGATGCGCAGCGGGTAGTAGGACTCCAGGTACTCACAAGGGATGTTGACGAAGCTCGGCCACAGCGAGTGCCCGTCGGGCCCGTCGCCCAGCGGCCGGCCGGGGATGCCGCCGAAGCCGATCGAGTACAGCTGGAACCACTCGCCCTTGCGCTCACCGCTCGAGTAGTTGCCGGAGTACATGAAGTGCGGGCTGGACGAGAAGCCCGCCGCGTTGAGCAGCGCCGGGTTCGTCTGGCCGAGCAGGCCACCGAACAGGTCGAACACGCGGCCGATGCCGTGGTTGCGGCCGTTGAGCGACGCGGGATGTTTCGGCTTCCAGTAGGAACCGTCCGGAATGGTCACGTCGACCAGCGGGTAGAACCCGTCGTTCCACAGGATCTGCGGGTCGGCCACGGTGATCATGTAGATCCCGAAGAACATCCGGGTGAGGTTCTCGTTGATGTAGTAGTTGATCGGCCCCGCGGCCTGCGGCGAGCTGCCCGTGAAGTCCAGGTGCACCTTCTCGCCGGTGCGGGTGAGGGAAAGTTTCAGCTCGTAGGGGCCGAAACCCACACCGTCGTCGCAGATGTAGTCGGTGAAGCTGATCGTCCTGCCGTCTTCGAACACCGTCTGCAGCAGGATCTTCATCGCGTCGTAGTTGCGCTGCAGCAGAGCGTCCAAAGCGGACAGGTAGGTCGCCGTGCCGAACCGGTCGCACATCTCCACCACGCGGCGCGACGCCGTGCGGCAGGCGGCGACGAGCCCATTGAGGTCGGCGCGGTTCCAGTCCGGCATGCGGACCTGGTTGAGGATGATCCGCAGGGCGTCCTCGTTCAGCTTTCCCTTGCGGTAGAGCTTGAACGGCGGGACGACCACGCCCTCTTCGTAGATCGTGCGCGCGTCGGTGGGCATCGAGGACGGGGTCTTGCCACCGACGTCGGACATGTGCCCGAACATCGAGGCCCAGCCCACGAGCCGGCCCTCGTGGTAGATCGGCATCACGATCAGCCAGTCGTTGGCGTGGCTGATCGCCGCCCCGCACGCGTACGGGTCCGACGTCATGAGCACGTCGCCCTCTTCGATGGTGTCGTCGAAGCCCTCGAGGAAGTCCGGGATGGACAGTCCGAACTGGCCGACCACCATCTTGCCGCTCGGGTCGCCGATGAGCGGGAACTCGTCGTGCTGCTCGCGGATGCCGGGCGACAGCGCGGTGCGGAAGAGCACCTCGTCCATCTCGTAACGGGCGTTGCGCAGCCCGTTCTCGATGAGGTCGAGGGTGACCGGGTCCACTTCGGACCTGGTGATCGCACCGGTGGCGGTCTCGATGATCTCAGCCAAGGTTCAGCCCTCCAGCGGGGTGATCAGCAGGCTGCCCGACGCGTGCACGGTGGCGGCGTGCTCGGGCAGCACGAGGGTCGTGGAGTCCATTTCGGTCACGATCGCGGGCCCGGCGACGACGTCACCGGCCAGGAGCTTCGCGCGGTCGTAGACCTTCGCCTCGAGCTGTTTGCCCGACACGTGGATCGGGTGCGTGTCCACCAGCGCGGCCACCGGGTCGCCGGTGCCCTCGGCCAGCGTCACGGCCGCCACCGACGGGCGCGGGCCGGTGACGGTGGCGCGGGCGTTGACCAGCTCGTGGTCCACGTTGAGCAGGAAGGAGAACAGCCGGTCGTGCTCGGCGTCGAAGTGCTTGGCCAGCAGGTCGAGCGCGGTGTCGGGGGTGTCCAGCGACGCCGGGTCGACCTCGACCGGGATCTCGAAACCCTGGCCGTGGTAGCGCACGTCGACCTGGAAACCGAGCGTCTGGTCGGCGCGGTCGAGCCCCTGCTCCACGAGCCGGCCACCGGCCTCGTCACCCAGCTCGCGCAGGATCTGCACGAGCTCGGCGCCGGTGAGGTCGGCGAAGCGGCGCAGCACGGTGCGGGCCGACACGTCCCGCAGGCTCGTGGTCGCGTCGCCCAGCGCGCACAGCACGCCGGGTGACGGCGGCACGATCACGGGCCACGCGCCGGTGAGCTTGCCGAGGGCGTTGGCGTGCAAGGGACCCGCGCCGCCGAACGCGACGAGCGCGAAGTCGCGCGGGTCGAAACCCTGCTGCACTGAGACGAGCCGCAGGCCACCGAGCATGTTCTCGTTGACGATGTCGATGATCCCGGCCGCCGCGGCCTCGACGCTCGGCAGGCCCATCGCGCCGGCCACCTTGGCGACGGCCGTGCGGGCGGCTTCGACGTCGAGCGTGATCTCGCCGCCGGCCAGCTGTGCGGGCAGGTAGCCGAGGACCACGTTGGCGTCGGTCACCGTCGGCTCCGTGCCGCCCTTGCCGTACGCGGCGGGGCCGGGGTCGGCACCCGCCGACTGCGGGCCGACGCGCAGCGCCTTCGTCAGTTCCGGTACGTGGGCGATGGATCCGCCGCCGGCGCCGACCGTACGAACGTCCACACTGGACGCCCGAACGGTGAGGTCACCGACCTGCGTCTCGCGGCCGATGCGCGGGTTGAGGTCCTGCACGAGCGCGACGTCGGTGGACGTGCCGCCCATGTCGAACGTGATGAGGTCGCGGTGGCCGCACTGCTCGGCCACCCACACCGCGCCGGTCACGCCGCCGGCGGGGCCGGACAGCAGCATCGTCACGGGGGCGGCGACAGCGGCGTCGGCCCCCGAAAGGCCACCGTCGCTGCGCAGGATGGCCAGCTCGCCGGCCACGCCGCTGCCGGCGAGCTCACTCGCCAGCGTCTCGACGTACTTCTTCACCTGCGGCTGCACGTAGCCGTTGGCGACGGTGGTGACCGTGCGCTCGTACTCGCGCAGCTCGGGCAGCACGTCCGACGACAGCGACACCGGCACGCCGGGCAGCACTTCGGCGGCGATCCGGGCCACGCGGCGCTCGTGCGCGGAGTCGGCGAAGGAGTTGATCAGCGACACGGCGAGCGCCTGGATCCCGCGGCCGCGCAGCTTCTCCAGCTGGGCCCGCACGTCGGCCTCGTCGAGCTGGCGGATCACCCCGCCGTCGCTGGCGATGCGCTCGTCGACCTCGACGGTGTTCTCCAGCGCCGCCAAGGGTTCCGGCTTCGGCCAGATGATCCAGCCGGCGAGCCCGCCCGGGACGTAGGAGCGCGCGATCTGCAGCACCTGGCGGAACCCGCGCGTGGTCACGAGCCCCACGCGGGCACCCTTGCCTTCGAGGATGGCGTTGGTGGCCACGGTCGTGCCGTGCAGCACCTGCGCGACCTCGCTCAGCGCGATGCCCGCGTCGGCGCACACCTTCGCGATGCCGTTGCGGACGCCGACCGACTGGTCCGCGGGGGTGGACGGGGTCTTCGCCCGCCAGGTGCCGCCGGTCGTCTCCTCGACCAGCAGCACGTCGGTAAAGGTGCCGCCGACGTCGACACCGAGTCGGTAATTTGGCCTCGGCTCCGCCGAGGCGTGCGAGATCGCCTGGGAGCCGGCGTCTCGCTCAGGCGGTCGGATCGGCCGGGGGCCGATCGCACCGCCTGAGC
>NZ_JBFAHL010000018.1:0-220334 GCF_040654155.1 Amycolatopsis sp. NPDC050768 | reverse complement strand
ATTGAGCGGGGCGATCGGCCCCCGGCCGATCCGACCGCTCAATCCCAACACCGGCTTCCAGGCGATCTCGCGCGCCTCGGCGAAGCCGAGGCAGAAAACACAGCCGAGGCGAAAGGACACGGAGTGGACGTCGCCGAGGCTCGGCGGGTGAGTGCGCATGTCGCGTGGGTGCTCGTGCTCGCCGTGGCGACGGAGCTGCGTGTGGGCCGGTTCGGCTTCCATCCGTCCGACCAGGGCTTCATCCTCGCGCAGGCGTGGCGGGTGTTGCAGGGCGAAGTGCCGCATGCCGACATCATCTCCGCGCGGCCGCTCGGCTCGGCGATCCTGCACGTGGTCGATTTCGCGCTGCCGGGGCCGCTGTTCTTCGCGTCCAGCTGTCTGGCGATGGTGCAGATCACCCTCGCGACGATCGCGTTCGCCGTGCTCGTGACGCGGCGGCCGGTCCTGTCGTGGGGACCCGGCCGCACGGCACTGGTCGCGGCGGCGGCCCTGCTGAACCTCAACGGCTTCCCGCTCATGGCATGGCACACCGTCGACGGGATCACGCTCACCGCGTGCGGCGCGTGGGCCCTGGATTCCGGGCTGCGCAAGGGAAACAAGTACGCGCGGCTCGGCGGGCTCGCGCTGCTGGGCGCGGCGGTGTTCGTGAAGCAGAGCTTCGTGCTCGCCGCGGTGATCGGGCTGGTCTGGACCTTGTGCTACCCGAACCGGCTGCGCCGCCTGCCGGGTGACCTGTTGGCGTTGGGCGCGTTCGGGATCGCCTACGTGGCCTGGGTGAGCATCGGCGGCGGCTTCGGCGAGATGGTCGGGCAGCTGACGGGCGGCGTGCCCGCGTACGGCGAACGGCTGCTCGGCCTGTGGCTGGAAGACCCGCAGGTGCTGCTGCACCCTCCGGTGCGGGAGCTCACGTTCTTCGCCGCCGTCGCCGTCGTGCTGCTGGTGCTGCGGCTCGCGGGCGAACGGCTCGGCGCGGCCGGGCGCGCGGCGTCGTGGCTGCTCGCGCTCGGCGGCGCGGCCGCGGTGGCGTGGACGGTGGTCGACGGGCGGCTCACAGCTTCGTCGCGCTGGGCCGACGTGCTGTGGTGGATCCTGGCCGTCGCCGTCGTGGTCCACGCGACCGTGCGGCGCAAGGTTTCCTGGGCCGGGCTGCTGGTACTCGCGACAGGGTTCATGACGAGCCTGTCGTGGGGCAACGACACCCCGACATTGCTCACCGGCTCCCTGGCGCTCACGGCGTTGCTGCTGCTGGGTTTCGTGCTGCCGGACCTTTCGCCGGTGTTGCGCCGCACGTGGCTCACCACCACGGCAGGCCTGGTCACGGTGGCGCTGTGCGGCTGGGCGGTCGTGGCGCACCACGACGAAGCCGCGTACCTCGACCTCTCGCACGACAAGCTCACAGCCGACCTCGGCACGGTCAGCCCGGCCATGCGCGGCATCCGCACGAACCCGGCGACCTACACCTACGTCGCCCAGATCCGCGACTGTCTGCAGCGCTACCCGGCCTCCCGCGTCGCGGTGCTGCCCGACAACCCGTTCGCGTACCCGGCTTTCGGCCTGCGCAACCCGTTCCCGCTGGAGTGGCCGCTGCCGTTGGAGATCGTCGGTGACGCGCCGCAGCGCATGCTCGACACCGCGGCGGATCTCGATCGCGAGGGCGACTACCTGGTGCTGTTCGAAACCGTGCCGAACAAGACGCTGGCGCAGGGCGGCCCGGTGCCCGCTCAAGTGGCGGTGGATGCGCCGATCGTCGACTACCTGGGGCTGGAGAACGCCTTGCGCGCGCGGCTGACCGGACAACCGGTGGCGTGCGGGAGCTTCGTCGGCAAGTGGGTGCGCTGAGGCTTCAGTCCGGCAACGTGTCGTCGGGCGAGCCGGCCGCCAACGTCGCGAGGACCTCGAGCGCGGCCGCGAGGGTTTCCTTGGGTGGCGCCGAAACCGCGAGCCGCACGGCGTTCGGCGCGTGACCTGGGAGCACCGCGAACGAGGCTGCCGGCGACAACGCGATGCCGTGGCGGGCGGCGGCGGCCACGAACGTCTCCGCGCGCCACTGCTCAGGCAGCTCCCACCAGCGGTGGTACGCGGCCGGATCGCCGACGACCGTGAACCCGGCGAGGCGCTCGTCGAGGATCGTGGCGCGCTCGGCAGCGTCGATGCGCTTCGCGGTCTCGACCTCGGCCAGCGCGCCGCCGGTGATCCAGCGCGTGGCGGCCTCCATCGCGAACCGCGTCGAACCCCAGCCACCCGAACGGACGGCGCCCGCGAGCCGCGCGGTCCAGGCCGCCGGCGACACCACGAACCCCGCGGTGAGACCGGGCGCGACCCGCTTCGACAGGCTGTCGACGAACACCGTGCGCTCGGGCGCGAGCGCGGCCAGCGGTTCGACGTCCGGGCGCAGGAACGTGTAGATCCCGTCCTCGATCACCGGCAAGTCGAGGCGTCGCACGGTGTCGGCCAGCTCGGCGCGGCGCGCGGGCGACATGGTCGGCCCGAGGGGGTTGTGCAGCGTCGGCTGCACGTACAGCGCGCGCACGGGCGCCGCCGCGTGGGCGGCTTCGAGCGCGGCCGGGACGAGGCCGTCGGCGTCGGTTTCGATGGGCACGAGCTCGGCACCCAGCCGCGTGGCCAGCGCCTTCACCACGGGGTACGTCAGCGCCTCGACCGCGAGCCGCTCCCCCAGCGGCACGAACATGGAGATCGCGGCGGCGATGCCCTGGCGGCCGTTGCCCGTCACCAGAACCGTCGCCGGGTCGGGCTCCCAGCTGCCGCGAGACAGCAGTCCCGCCGCGGCTTCACGCACCGCTTTCGTCCCCGCGGCGCCCACGGGGTGCAGGGCGTCGGTGAAGACGTCGGCGCGAAGCAGCGGCTCCAGCGCGTACGCGAGCTTCGCGGATTGGCTCGGCAGCACGGCGAAGTTGAGCTCGAGGTCCACGCGCGCGTCGCCGGGTTCGGCCAGCGCGGGCTCGGGCGCCGGGCGCGCGGCCCGTACGAAGGTGCCCCGGCCGACCTCCCCGACGGCCAGGCCGCGGCGGATCAGCTCGCCGTAGACGCGGGCGGCGGTGGAGCCGGCGATGCCGCGGTCGCGCGCGAACCGGCGTTGCGGCGGGAGGCGGTCGCCCGGCCTCAGCCGGCCGGCTTCGATGTCGGCGGCGAGCTCGTCCGCGACGACCCGGTAGTCATCCATCGCCACCTTCGCTTACGCCGTGAACCGCACAGAACCCCGTCCGCATGATGACACCGGCTGGTCACGTTCGGCCAATGCGACCCAGGGAACTCCCCGAACGAGGGTCACTAGGTTAGCCTAACCTGTGTGGAACAGACGATCGCGGAAGCACCGGCCCGGACCGAACCCCGGCTGCACGCCGAGGAACTGACCCTCGCTTACGACGGGCGCACCGTCGCCGAAGACCTCGGCGTGGTCATCCCGGACAAGTCTTTCACGGTCATCGTCGGCCCCAACGCGTGCGGCAAGACCACGCTCCTGCGCGCGCTCGCGCGGATGCTCAAGCCCCGCAAGGGCTCCGTCTACCTCGACGGCTCGGTGATCTCCAGCTACGGCGCCAAGGAGGTCGCGCGCCGCCTCGGTCTGCTGCCGCAGAGCTCCGTCGCGCCCGACGGCATCACCGTCGCCGACCTCGTCGCGCGCGGTCGCTACCCCCACCAGCGCCTGCTGCGCCAGTGGTCCCGCGACGACGCCGCCGTGGTCGCCGAGTCCATGGCGGCCACCGGCGTCTCGGACCTGGCCGAGCGGCTCGTCGACGAGCTGTCCGGCGGACAGCGCCAGCGCGTGTGGATGGCGATGGCACTGGCCCAGCAGACCGACCTGCTGCTGCTCGACGAACCCACGACCTACCTCGACATCGCGCACCAGATGGACATCCTCGATCTGTGCGCGCAGCTGCACGCCGAACAGGGCCGCACCCTCGTCGCCGTGCTCCACGACCTCAACCACGCCGCCCGCTACGCCACCCACATGATCGCCATGCGCGACGGCCAGGTGCTCGCCACCGGAACGCCCGAGGAGGTCGTGACGGAGGAGAACGTGGCGAAGATCTTCGAACTGCCATGCCGCGTCATGCCGTGTCCCGAGACGAGCACCCCGCTGGTGATCCCGAAGGCGGGCCGGCGCGCCGCATAGTCGCTAGGTTGGTGCCGGAGGTGCCATGACCCGCGAACTCTGGACCGCAGTCGACGACTACCTGGCCGAAGCCCTGCTCCCCGCCGACCCGGTGCTCGACGCCACCCTCGCCGAGTCGGGCGCGGCCGGCCTGCCGGCCATCGCCGTGTCGCCCACACAAGGCAAACTGCTCAACCTGCTCGCTCTCACCGCCGGCGCCCGCTCGATCCTCGAGATCGGCACGCTCGGCGGCTACAGCACGATCTGGCTCGCCCGCGCCCTGCCGCCCGGCGGCACGCTGGTGACCTGCGAATACGACCCGAAGCACGCCGCCGTGGCGCGCGCGAACCTCGACCGCGCCGGCTTCGGGCCCGACGTGGCCGACATCCGCGTCGGCGCCGCTCTCGACACCCTGCCCACGCTCACGGGGCCGTTCGACTTCGTCTTCATCGACGCCGACAAGGCCAACCTCGCGCCCTACGTCGCCGAAGCCGTGCGGCTTTCGCGGCCGGGCACCACGATCGTGGTCGACAACGTCGTCCGCGACGGTGCCGTGCTCGAAGCCACCAGCACGGACCCGTCCGTGCGGGGCGTGCGCGAGATGTTCGCGGCTCTCACCGGCGACGACCGCCTCGAGGCCACCGCGATCCAGACGGTGGGAGACAAGGGTTACGACGGTTTCGTCCTCGCCCGCGTGCGCTGACCTGATCGCTTCCCGTGAACGGCGCTCGTGAACGGCGCCCTTCACGGGAAGATCAGCGACCGGGTGGGGCCGTCTGCTTCGCGAGCGGAGGGGCGAACCTCGGCTCGACCCCGCCGTTCTCCTTGATCGGCTGCCCCTGCTCCGCCTGCACCATGAACGTCCGCCAGATGTCCGCGGGCACGGTCGAACCCATCAGTTTCGTCCCCTGCGCGTCGAACAGCCGCCGTTCGTCGTCGGAGCCGACCCAGACGGCCGTGGCCAGCTGCGGGGTGTAGCCGATCGCCCAGGCGTCCTGGTTGTCCGACGAGTTGCCGTGCTGGAACTCGCCTGTGCGCAGGGCGGCGGGACGGCCGTCGGGCAGGAACGTCTGCAGCACGTTCGTCACCTCGGCGGAGATCTTCGCGCTCACCCCCGGGTCGTCAGAGAACGCGGGGTGCTGCTCGTCATCGTGCTGCCACACGACGCTGCCGTCCTGGTCGAGCACCTTGTCCACGAGGTGCGGCGTGACGCGCATCCCGTCGGCCGCGAAGGTCCCGTACGCCCCGGCCAAGTCCAATGGCCGCAACGGATACCGCCCGACGGCGAGGCCCGAGCCGATCAGGAACCCGTCCTTCTCTCGCAGGGTCGGCGAGCCGTCGACCGCCTCCGGGATGCCCGCGTCGCGGGCCGCGGCGCTCACCGCGTCGGCGCCGACGCGTTTGGCCAGCCCGATGTACGGCGTGTCCGCGCCCGAGGTCATCGCCGTGCGCAACGTACAGGTCGCCGGGCATTTCTGCGGGTACTCGAAGTCCTCACCCAGGAAGTCGATCTTGCCCGGCGCTGCCGTGGGTTCGTCGGGCGAGACGCCGGCGCGCAGACCCGCCGTGAGCGTGAAGGGGTAGAACGCCGAGCCCGCCGGGTGTTCCGTGCCGGCGTAGTCGCGGACGCCGTTGTCGCCGCCGTCGTACGCGCGCACCGCCCCGGTGGACGGGTCCACGGACACGAGCGCGCCCCGGAACTCCTTCGGCTCGCCCTTCAGGCGATCGGCCAGCGTCGAGCGCGCGGACGCCTGCGCCTTGCGGTCGAGCGTGGTCTGCACGACCAGATTCCCTTGCTGCAGCCGGGAAAGCGAGAACCCGTTTTGTTCGAGCTCGCTGAGCACCTGCTGCTTCACGTGGTACTCGTCGTAGGTCACGCTCGCGCGCGTCTCCGAGGGCGGCAGGATTTCCTTGCCGGGGTAGGCCATCGTGGCGGCGTCGGCGGGCTTGACGTAACCGCGCTGCACGAGCTTGTCGCGCACGTACGTCCAGCGTTTAGCCGCGTGTGCGTCGCCGGAAACGGCGGGGTCGTGCACCGAGGGCGACTGGATCATCCCGGCCAGGAACGCGGCTTCGCTCCAGGTCATGGAGTCGTCGAGCGGCCGGCCGAAGAACGCGTTCATCGCCGCGGCCGGGCCGAAGGTGCCGCGGCCGAAGGAGATGATGTTCACGTAGCTGGTGAAGATCTGTTCCTTGCTCTGCTGCTGCGTGATCTTCGTGGCGAGCACCAGCTCCTGCAGCTTGCGCCCGAGCGTCGCGTCGTCGTCGCCGGTCGACTTCTTGATGTACTGCTGCGTGATCCCCGAGCCGCCGCCGACGCCGGTCAGGAACGCGCGGCCGATGCCGGTGGGGTCGAAGCCCGCGTTGTCCCAGAACGTCGGGTCCTCGGTGGCGATGATCGCGTCGCGCAGCTTCGAGGGCACCTTGTCGTAGGGCACGAAGGAGCGGTCGCCGTCGGCGGGCAGGACCTTGAGCAGCTCGCTGCCGTCGGAGTACTTCAGCTCCACGGTCTTGTCGAGCGAGGCGAGCACGTCCTGCGGGCTGCGGACGTCCATCAGCAGGTAGGCGACCCAGAACGCGATCAGCGGCAGGCCGACGAAGACGCCGAAGCCGCAGTACGCGATGCGGCGGATCTTGCGCCACCGGCGGTGACGGCGGGCGCGGGGATCATCGGGCGGCTCGTTCGTGACACTGCTGGTGGCTCCATCCGTCTCGGCATCCGTGTCGCGTAGCACGATGGGACGACGGCCGTACGGGTGAAAAGGTTGTGCGGTTCGGTGAGAAATTCACGGCGGGTCACGACAGGAAGGCGCGCAGCAGCGACGCCGTGCCCTCGATGTGCTCGGTCATCGCATGGCGCGCGGCCACGGGATCGCCGGCGAGGATGGCGTCGACGATCGCCTCGTGCTGGGCGTTGGAGTGGTCCAGGTTGGGCTCGAGCAGGGGGATGCGGTCGAGCAGCTGGTTCACGCGCGTGCGGGCGTCGGCCATCGCCGTGGTGAGCGAGCTCGACGCCGTGACCTCGGCGATCGCGAGGTGCAGGCGGGAGTCCTTGCGCCGGTAGTCGACCAGGTCGGCGGCCGCGGCCTCCGCGAGCGTGGTCTTGAGGTGCTGCCGGTCGGCCGGGCTGAGCGTCCGCGCGGCAGCGGCCTCGGCGGCGCCGGTTTCGAGCACGTGGCGCAGACACAGCGCGTCCTCGAAGGCGGCCGCGTCGATTTCCCGCGTTTTGCTCGGTGGCGGCTCGGGCAGGTTCTCGTTCACGAACGTGCCGCCGTAGCGCCCCCTTCGTGACTCCACGTAACCCGCATCGGCCAGCGCGCGGATGGCCTCCCTGAGCGTCACGCGGCTCACCCCGAGCCGCTCCGCCAGCTCGCGCTCCGACGGCAGCCGCTCCCCCGCGCCGACCACGCCGAGGCGGATGGCCTGCAGCAGGCGTTCGACGGTCTCCTCGAACGCGTTGCCCGCGCGCACCGGCCGGAACAGCGCCTCGTTCGCGCTAGCCACCGACGTCTCCACGATGGCGAGTCTAAGCCCGCCTAATCGCAGAGACCTCTTTGCAAAGGATCCTCTGCGGTCTACAGTGGTGCCATGAGCTCTCATGGACGCACCGAACGGATCCTCGACGCACGCACCCTGCGCGCGCTCGCCCACCCGCTCCGGATGCGCCTTCTGGACCTCCTCGAACGCGACGGCCCCGCGACGGCCACCGGGCTGGGCAAACGTGTCGGCGAGAGCTCCGGCACCACGTCCTGGCACCTGCGCCAGCTGGCCGACGCCGGATTGGTCGCGGAAGACCCCGGCCGAGGCTCGAAACGCGAACGCTGGTGGAAAGCAGCGCAGGACTCGACGACCATGCGCGCCGGCGACTTCGCGGGCGACCCGGAACTGGCCGGGCACCTGGCTTCGTTCCTGCACCAACTCGTGGTGCAGCGCTACGAGGAGGAGGCGCGGTTCGTCGCTGAGCTTCCACGGTGGCAGGACAACTGGGAACAGAACGCCTCGATGGCCAGCAACCAGCTCTCCCTGACGCCCGAAGAAGCCCGGCGAATGTCCGACGACATCCTCGCCGTGGTCGACCGCTACCGCCGGCCCGCCCGCCCGGGCGACGACGCGGTGGTCACCCACTGGGCCGCGTTTCCCCGCACCGCCCACCCCGAACCCGACGCCGAATCCACCGAAGAACTGGGGACACCATGATTCCGCACGACTTCACCGAACACTTCGTCCACGCCCGTCAGGCCGAACTGCGCGCCGCCGCCGCGCGCCATCACGCCCGGCCCCGCAGCCACACGCCCCGACAACGCCTCGGCTGGCTCCTCGTCCACGCGGGCCTCCGCCTGGTGACCGAACGGAGCGAACGCGCGCCGTTCAGCCTGCCCGCCTGACCCCTGCCTCGACAGGGCTATTCGCCCAGCGACGGGGCCACTGACGCACCGCTATCGGTGAGACGACGCGCGCCCCGCTCACCAACTGGTGCTCCAAAAGCCGCCGGGGCAGGTCGCCGGAAACCCATCGAAAAGCAAGATGGGACCGTTCGCCCTCCGAACGGTCCCATCCAACCAACACCCAACGAGCACCTCAGCACTCGATGACGTTCACCGCCAGTCCACCGCGCGCGGTTTCCTTGTACTTCACCGACATATCGGCCCCGGTCTCGCGCATGGTCTTGATCGCCTTGTCCAGGGTCACCACGTGGCTGCCATCTCCGCGCATCGCCATCCGCGCAGCGTGGATCGCCTTCGAAGCGCCCACGGCGTTGCGTTCGATGCAAGGGATCTGCACCAGCCCACCAACCGGGTCACACGTAAGACCCAGATGATGCTCGACACCGATCTCCGCCGCGTTCTCCACCTGAGCCGGCGACCCGCCCAGCACTTCGGTCAACGCTGCGGCCGCCATGGCCGAGGCCGAGCCAACCTCACCCTGGCAACCGACCTCCGCGCCCGAAATGGAACCAGTCTGCTTGAGGATCGAACCCAGCGCCCCCGCCGTCAGCAGGAAGGTGACGATGCCGTCGTCCGAAGACCCGCGGATGAAGCGCTGGTAGTAGTGCAGCACAGCCGGGATGATCCCCGCGGCGCCGTTCGTCGGAGCCGTGACCACGCGCCCGCCGGCAGCGTTCTCCTCGTTCACCGCCAGCGCGTACAGGCTGACCCAGTCCATGGCGTACAACGGATCCCCGACGCCGTCCTCGGCGATCAGCTTGTCGTGCAACGCCTTGGCGCGCCGCGGGACCTTCAGGCCGCCCGGGAGCACGCCCTCGTGGGCGATGCCCGCCGAAACGCACGCGGCCATCACGTCCCAGATCTCCAGCAAGCCGGCCCGAACCGAAGAAGCGGAACGCCACGCCAGCTCGTTCGCCAGCATGATCTCGCTGATCGGCAGCCCCGTCGCCGCGCAGTGGCCGAGCAGGTCGGCACCGGTGCGGAACGGGTACGGCACCGGCGTCGAGTCCTCCACGAACACCGCGTCCGTCTCGTACGACTCGTCGCGCACGAAGCCGCCGCCCACGGAGTAGTACGTCCGCGTGCGCAGCTCGGAAGAGCCGGAGAAGGCCCGGAACACCATCCCGTTCGGATGCGCCGGCAGAGACTTGCGCCGGTGCATCGTCAAGTCGGCATCCTCGTCGAACGAGATCTCCCGGACGCCACCCAACAGCAGCCGCCCCGAAGACCGGATCGCGGCGACCCGCTCAGGCACCGTCTCCGTCTCGACGGACTCCGGACGCCCACCCGACAGCCCCAGCAGCACGGCCTTGTCACTGCCGTGGCCGAACCCGGTCGCGCCGAGCGAGCCGAACAGCTCCGCCTGCACCCGCGTCACGCGATCCAGCACGCCCTCGTCGACGAGACCGTCCACAAAGGTCCGCGCGGCCCGCATCGGGCCGACCGTGTGGGAGCTCGACGGCCCGATGCCGATGGAGAACAGATCGAAGACGCTGATCGCCATTGACCCGCCCCTTCCCTCTAGTGTCTGGCCAGCAGCGAGCTGGCCTCTTGCGCTGCGGGGCCTTCGGCCGCGAGGTGCGCCAGGTTCTCCGGCAGCTCCTCACCGCGGTGGGCCTTGGTCTGCGCGTACAGCCGGCCCGCCCGGTACGACGAGCGCACGAGCGGTCCCGCCATCACGCCGGCGAACCCGAGCGCCTCGGCTGCCTGCGCGTGCGCGACGAACTCCTCCGGCTTCACCCACCGGTCCACGGGGTGGTGCCGCGGCGACGGGCGCAGGTACTGCGTGATCGTGAGGATCTCGCAGCCCGCCTCGTGCAGGTCCCGCATCGCCGGCTCGACCTCGTCCGCCGTCTCCCCCATCCCGAGGATCAGGTTCGACTTCGTCACCAGCCCGGCCTCACGCGCCTTCGACAGCACTTCCAACGACCGCGCATACCGGAACCCCGGACGGATCCGCTTGAAGATCCGCGGCACCGTCTCCACGTTGTGCGCCAAAACCTCCGGCCGTGAACCGAACACCTCCGCCAGCTGCTCGGGATCCGCGTTGAAGTCCGGGATCAGCAGCTCCACGCCGGTGCCCGGGTTCAACTCGTGGATCTGCCGGACAGTCTCCGCGTACAGCCAGGCACCGCCGTCATCCAGGTCGTCGCGCGCGACGCCCGTGATCGTCGAGTACCGCAAACCCATGGCCTGCACCGACTCCGCGACCTTGCGTGGCTCCGTGCGGTCCAGCTCGGCGGGCTTGCCCGTGTCGATCTGGCAGAAATCACACCGCCGCGTGCACTGGTCACCACCGATCAGGAACGTCGCCTCACGGTCTTCCCAGCACTCGTAGATGTTGGGACAGCCCGCTTCCTCGCAGACGGTGTGCAGGCCCTCCCGGCGCACCAAGCCCTTCAGCTCGGTGAACTCCGGCCCCATCCGCACCTTCGTCCTGATCCACGACGGCTTCTTCTCGATCGGCGTCTCACTGTTGCGGACCTCCAGCCGCAGCAGCTTGCGCCCCTCGGGCTGCGCGCTCATCGCGACAGGTCCGAGTACAGCGGGTGCTTCTTCGCCAGCAGCTCCACACGCCCGCGCAGCGTCTGCGCCACGGAGTCGTCGAAGTCCGGCTTCAGCGCCTCGGCGATCACGTCGGCGACCTCGGCGAAGTCCTCTGCGCCGAACCCGCGCGTGGCCAGCGCCGGCGTGCCGATGCGCAGGCCCGAGGTGATCATCGGCGGCCGCGGGTCGAACGGCACCGCGTTGCGATTCACCGTGATCCCCACGGAGTGCAGCCGGTCCTCGGCCTGCTGACCGTCCAAAGCGGACTGGACGAGGTCCACGAGCACGAGGTGCACGTCGGTGCCACCGGTGAGCACACGCACTCCCGCCTCGGCGCAGTCCGAACGCGACAGCCGGTCGGCCAGGATCCGCGAGCCCTCGAGCGTGCGCTCCTGCCGCTCGCGGAACTCGTCGCTCGCCGCGATCTTCAGCGCCACGGCCTTGGCCGCGATCACGTGTTCCAGCGGCCCGCCCTGCTGACCGGGGAACACCGCCGAGTTGATCTTCTTCGCCAGCTCCTCACGGCACAGGATCAGGCCGCCGCGCGGGCCGCCGAGGGTCTTGTGCGTGGTCGTGGTGACGATGTCCGCGTGCGGCACCGGCGAAGGGTGCAGCCCCGCGGCCACCAGGCCCGCGAAGTGCGCCATGTCCACCATCAGGCGAGCGTCGACGAGGTCGGCGATGCGGCGGAACTCCGCGAAGTCGAGCTGGCGCGGGTAGGCCGACCAGCCCGCGATGATCAGCTTCGGCTTGTGCTCCACGGCCAGCCGCTCGACCTCGGCGACGTCGACGATCCCGGTCTCTTTGTCGACGTGGTAGGCCACGACGTTGTAGAGCTTGCCCGAGAAGTTGATCTTCATCCCGTGCGTCAGGTGGCCGCCGTGTGCCAGGTCGAGGCCGAGGATCGTGTCGCCTGGCTTCAGCACGGCGAACATCGCCGCCGCGTTGGCCTGGGCGCCCGAGTGCGGCTGCACGTTCGCGTGCTCGGCGCCGAACAGCGCCTTGGCCCGGTCGATCGCCAGCTGCTCGACCACGTCGACGTACTCGCAGCCACCGTAGTAGCGGCGGCCGGGGTAGCCCTCCGCGTACTTGTTGGTCAGCACCGAACCCTGCGCCTCGAGCACACCCACGGGCGCAAAGTTCTCCGAAGCGATCATCTCCAGCGTCGACTGCTGGCGGTCGAGCTCAGCCGCCACGGCCGCGGCGACCTCCGGGTCCACATCGGACAGGTGGGCGTCGAACGTCGTCATTCAGTTCTCCTGGGTGAGCGCGGCGTACGCGGTCGCGTCGAGCAGCTCCGGGACGTCGCCCGTGAGCCGCACCTTCAGGAGCCATCCTTCGGTGTAGGGGTCGGAGTTCACGATCTCGGGGGTGTCCGATGTGGTCTCGTTCACCTCGACGACCTCGCCGCTCACCGGCGAGTACAGCTCGCTCACGGACTTCGTCGACTCGACCTCGCCGAACACCTCGCCCGCGGTCACCGTGCCGCCCACGGCGGGCAGCTGCACGAACACGATGTCGCCCAGCGACTCGGCGGCGAAGGCGGTGATGCCCACGGTCGCGACGCCGTCCACGACGGACAGCCACTCGTGTTCCTTGGTGTAGGACAGGTTCTGGGGGATGCTCACTGTGCTGGAATCCTTTCAGTGCGGCGCAGCCGCTCCGTTGAGGGTGGCGGTGGGGCGGGGGCTGGGCTCTCAGGCTCGGGAGTAGAAGGGCAGGGCGACGACCTCGACGGGCTCGATCCTGCCCCTGATGTCGACGGAAAGCTTCGTACCAGGCTCGGCGTAGGCCCGATCGACGTACGCCATCGCGATGGGGTAACCCAACGTCGGCGAAAGCGCACCACTGGTCACTTCGCCCACCGAAGCGTCGCCGGAAAGCACGGCGTAACCGTGCCGAGGTGCCCGGCGGCCGGTGGCCCGCAGCCCGACCCGCACGCGCGGAACGTCCGCCTTCGCCAGCTCCTCCAGCGCGGCCCGGCCCACGAAGTCACCCGGCTTCTCGAACTTCACCACGCGGCCCAGACCGGCGGCGAACGGGTTCAGCTCACGCGAGAGCTCGTTGCCGTACAGCGGCATCCCGGCTTCGAGCCGCAGCGTGTCACGGCACGCCAGCCCGCACGGCACGAGCCCGAACGCCTCACCGGCGTCGGTCAGCGCTCGCCACAGCGCCGGCGCCTCGGCTGCCGGCACGTACAGCTCGAACCCGTCTTCACCCGTGTAACCGGTGCGGGCCAGGAGCACGTCGTGCCCCTTCACCACGGCGGGCGCGCTCGCGTAGTACTTCAGCGCGCCCAGGTCCGCGTCGGTCACCGCGGCCAGCACGTCGACCGCGCGCGGGCCCTGCACGGCGATCAAGGCCGTGTCCGCGGACCGGTTCTCCACCACGGCGTCGAACCCGGCCACGCGCTCGGCCAGCGCTTCGGCGACCACGTCGGCGTTGCCGGCGTTGGCCACGACCAGGTACTCCTCGTCGTCGAGCCGGTAGACGACCAGGTCGTCGAGCACGCCGCCGTCGGCGTCGCAGATCATCGTGTAGCGGGCGCGGCCCGGCTTCACGCCGGTGAGATTGCCGACCAGCGCATAGTCGAGCACGTCGGCGGCCTGCGTGCCGCGGACGTGGATCTCGGCCATGTGCGACAGGTCGAACAGCCCGGCCGCCTCGCGCACGGCCTTGTGCTCGGCCAGCTCACTGGCGTAGCGGACCGGCATCGACCAGCCCGCGAAGTCGGTGAACAGCGCACCCAGTCCCTTGTGGACGGCGTGCAGGGAGGTCTCTCGGGCTGCGTTTGATTCAGGCACGAGTCTCAGCCTTCGTACGCGTTGAGGGGCGGGCAGGAGCAGACGAGGTTGCGGTCACCGCGCGCCCCGTCGATCCGGCGCACCGGCGGCCAGTACTTGTTCTTGCGCGACACACCCGCCGGGTACACCGCCAGCTCACGGTCGTAGTCGGCGGTCCACTCGCCCACCAACGTCTCCGCCGTGTGCGGGGCGGCGCGCAGCGGGCTCGTCTCCGCGGTCCAGTGCCCGGCCGCGACCTGGTCGATCTCGTGGCGGATGGCGATCATCGCGGCGCAGAAGCGGTCGATCTCGCCGAGGTCCTCGCTCTCGGTGGGCTCCACCATGAGCGTGCCCGCGACCGGGAACGACATCGTCGGTGCGTGGAAGCCGTAGTCGATGAGCCGCTTCGCGACGTCGTCGACGGTCACGCCGGTGTCCTTGGTGATGCCGCGCAGGTCGAGGATGCACTCGTGCGCGACCAGGCCGTCCTGCCCGGTGTAGAGCACCGGGTAGTGCGGCGACAGGCGGGCGGCGACGTAGTTCGCGGCGAGCACCGCGACCTTCGTGGCTGCCGTGAGGCCGGGCGCGCCCATCATGCGCACGTACGCCCACGAGATCGGCAGGATCGACGCCGAGCCGTAGGGCGCGCCGCTGATCGGGCCGACGCCGGTGGCCGGGCCCGCGGCGTCGAGCAGCGGGTGGTTCGGCAGGTACGGCGCGAGGTGCGCGCGCACCGCGACCGGGCCGACGCCGGGGCCGCCACCGCCGTGGGGGATGCAGAACGTCTTGTGCAGGTTCAGGTGCGACACGTCGCCGCCGAACTCGCCCGGCTTCGCCAGGCCCAGCAACGCGTTGAGGTTCGCGCCGTCCACGTACACCTGGCCACCCCCGTCGTGCACGATCTTGGCGAGCCGCTCGATGCCGTGCTCGTACACGCCGTGGGTGGACGGGTAGGTGACCATGATCGCCGCGAGCGTCTCGCGGTTCGCGTCCACCTTGGCCTGCAGGTCTTCGAGGTCGACGTTGCCCTCGTCGGTGCACTTCACCACGACCACGCGCATGCCCGCGAGCACCGCCGAAGCCGCGTTGGTGCCGTGCGCGGACGACGGGATCAGGCAGACCTCGCGCTCCGGCTGGCCGTTCGCGTGGTGGTAGCCGCGGATGGCGAGCAGGCCCGCGAGCTCGCCCTGACTGCCGGCGTTGGGCTGCAGGGAAACCTCGTCGTAGCCGGTCACCTCGGCGAGCCAGCCCGACAGCTGCGCCACGAGCCGGTGGTAGCCCTCGGCGTCCTCGGCCGGCGCGAACGGGTGGATGCCCGCGAACTCGCGCCAGCTGATCGGCTCCATCTCGGTGGTGGCGTTGAGCTTCATCGTGCACGAGCCCAGCGGGATCATGCCGCGGTCGAGCGCGTAGTCCAGGTCGGCGAGCTTGCGCAGGTAGCGCAGCATCGACGTCTCGGAGCGGTGCGTGCTGAACACCTCGTGGGCCATGAAGCCGCTTTCGCGCACGATGCCACTCGGCAGCGCGGTGGCAGCGGCCCCTTCGGCGTCCACACCGAACGCGCGCAGCACCTGCGCGAGGATGTCCGGGCGGGTGATCTCGTCGCAGGCCACGCGCACGTGGTCGGCGTCGACGTGCCCGAGGTTGATGCCCGCCTCGCGCGCGGCCGCGTGGACCTCGGCGGCGCGGCCCGGAACGTGCGCGACGACCGTGTCGAAGAACGATTCGTGCACGACCTCCACGCCACCGGCGCGCAGGGCCGCGGCGAAGCCCGCCGCCAGCTCGTGCACGCGGGTCGCGATGGCCTTCAGGCCGCCCGGGCCGTGGTACACGCCGTACATCGCGGCCAGCACGGCCGGCAGCACCTGCGCGGTGCAGATGTTCGACGTCGCCTTCTCGCGGCGGATGTGCTGCTCCCGCGTCTGCAGCGCGAGCCGGTACGCCATGTTCCCGTCAGCATCCACGGACACGCCCACCAGCCGGCCCGGCAGCGAACGCTCGAGCCCGGCGCGCACGGCCAGGTAGCCCGCGTGCGGGCCGCCATAGCCCAGCGGCACGCCGAAGCGCTGCGTCGAACCCGCGGCGACGTCGGCGCCGAATTCGCCCGGCGAGGTGATCAGCGTGAGCGCGAGCAGGTCGGCGGCCACCGTGTACAGGGCGCCCGCGGCCTTCGCGGCCTCGGAAATGGCGTGGTAGAAGCCGCGGCCTCGCAGCACACCCGAAGCGCCCGGGTACTGCACGACGACGCCGAAGAACTCTTCCGGAAACCCGGTGAGCAGGTCGCGCACCTGCACGTCGATGCCGAGCGCGGCGGCGCGCGTGCGCACGACCGCGATCGTCTGCGGCAGGCATTCGGCGTCAAGGACGATCACATTGGACTTCGACTTCGACGAGCGCCGCATCAGCGTCATGGCCTCGGCGACGGCGGTCGACTCGTCGAGCATCGACGCGTTGGCTGTGGTCAGGCCCGTGAGGTCGGCGACCATCGTCTGGAAGTTCAGCAGCGCTTCGAGCCGGCCCTGGGAGATCTCCGGCTGATACGGCGTGTAGGCGGTGTACCACGCGGGGTTCTCGAGCACGTTGCGGCGGATCACGCCCGGTGTGACGGTGTCGGAGTAGCCGAGGCCGATCATCTGCGTCATCGGGCGGTTGAGCGCCGCGAGCGCGCGCAGCTCCGCGGTGGCTTCCTCTTCGGACGCCGCGGCGGGAAGGTCCAGGTCACGGGCGCGGATGGCGGACGGGACGGCCGACTCCACGAGGGCGTCCAGGCTTCCGTAACCGCATTCGGCGAGCATCTTGGCCCGCTCGGCCTCGGCGGGGCCGATGTGGCGGGCGTCGAACGGTGTGGAGGTGATGGGAGCTCCTCTTGCCGGGCACCGGGCACAGCGGTGCGCTGGGAACTCCCCCTCTGTCATGGGCACCTGAGAGTTTCACCGCACAGCGCGGCTTTCACCTTGGGTGAGGCGCGGGTGCGCCTGCTTTCCAGAGTGGCCTCGCGCGAAGCGGTAGTGGGTACCTGAGAGATTCCGGGGAGTTTGCTCCTTCGGTGCCCCACCGGTCTCATGGGGGCTCTCCCGCTCCTGCTCGAACGGCCCGGTATTCACGTTTGTGTGCTGGCGGCCACGGTACCTGCCGCTTTGCGCGCCAGTCTACCTCGGACGGTTCACGCCACACCCGCCGAGCCGCGGCTGAAGGTGCGCAGGTGACGGGTCTGCGCGGGGAGCGTCACGGGGACCTTCGTGATCTTCGGCGGCCCTGCCAGCAACGCGCACAGGTCGGCACAGCGCGTGAGCAGTACGGCGAGGTCGCGCAGCTCCTCGTCGTCGGTCCCGAGGCAGGACTGGGCGCACAGCGACAGCAGCCGCGCGGCCTCGCCGCACATCGCCTTCACGGACATGCGCACCATCGCGACGTCGGCGGCCATTCCGGAACAGCGGTCGAGCGTGTCGGCGCACAGGCGCGACATCGACGCCGCCGCGAGCATGACCGGTCCCATCGTGGCCGGCTCGCTGCCAGGGTCGGCTTGTTCGGCTCGCCTCGCGAACGCCCGTTCGCACCGCACCCGGCACAGTTCGCAGAGGTCGGCGACCTCCTGCAGCATCGGAGACGCTTCGCGGATCGGCATGGCACCCGCCCGGACCGGGCGACCGGGCCGGTCGCCGCGGTTCCGGTCTACCCACCGCGAAACCGGACAGGGGGCGTCGCCACCGGAACAGGCGGAAGATCAACCCGTCCCGGTGACGTCTGTCCGAAAGCTCTGTCCAAAGGTTCTGTCTAAAGCGGAGTGACGTACGCGCCCGAAATGCCACCGTCCACGAGGAACTGCGACGCCGTGATGAAGCTGGCGTCGTCGCTGGCCAGGAATGCCACCGCGGCCGCGATCTCCTCCGGCTCGGCGAACCGGCCGACGGGCACGTGCACCAGCCGCCGCGCGGCGCGTTCCGGGTCCTTCGCGAAGAGCTCCTTCAGCAGCGGCGTGTTCACCGGTCCCGGGCACAGCGCGTTGACGCGGATGTTCTCCCGCGCGAACTGCACGCCGAGCTCGCGGCTCATCGCGAGCACCCCGCCCTTCGACGCGGTGTAGGAGATCTGCGAGGTCGCCGCACCCATCACGGCCACGAACGACGCCGTGTTGATGATCGAGCCCTTGCCCTGGCGCTGCATGTGCGGCAGCGCTGCCTTGCAGCACAGGTACACCGAGGTCAGGTTCACGCGCTGCACGCGCTCCCACGCCTCGAAGCCGGTGGTGAGGATCGAGTCGTCTTCAGGAGGCGAAATGCCGGCGTTGTTGAACGCGACGTCGACCGCGCCGAACTGGTCCACGGCCGCCTGGAACAAGGCCTCCACCTGCTCGGGATCGGTCACGTCGGCCTGCACGAACAGGCCCCCGACCTCGTCGGCCGCCGCCTTGCCCTGCTCGGGCGTGAGGTCGCCGATCACGACCTTCGCGCCCTCGCTCGCCAGCCGGCGCGCCGACGCGAGGCCGATGCCGCTGGCCCCGCCTGTGATCACGGCGACGCGGCCCTCGAAACGCTGCACCATCTCTCTCATTCCTCCGTGCTCAGGAAAACGTTCTTCGTCTCGGTGAAGGCCGTCGGCGCGTCGGGGCCCAGCTCACGGCCGAGGCCCGACTGCTTGAACCCGCCGAACGGCGTCCAGTACCGCACCGACGAGTGCGAGTTCACCGAAAGGTTCCCCGACTCCACCCCGCGCGCGACGCGGAAGGCCCGCCCGACGTCGCGCGTCCAGATCGACCCGGAGAGGCCGTAGTCGGTGTGGTTGGCCATGCGGATCGCGTCGGCCTCGTCGTCGAACGGCACGACGGCCACGACCGGGCCGAAGATCTCGTCGGCGGCCAGCGGGTCGGCCAGGCTCGCCGGCGTCACGACGGTGGGCGCGAACCAGTAACCCGGCCCTTCGGGCGCGCTACCGCGAAACGCAACAGGTGTCGCGTCGGTGACGTACGACGACACCTTCGCGTGGTGCGCCGCGGAGATCAGCGGGCCCATCTCCGTGCCGTCGTCGCCGGGATCGCCGACGACCACGCCCTGCACGGCGGGCTCCAGCAGCTCCATGAACCGCTCGTGGACGCGGCGCTGCACGAGGATCAGCGAACGCGCGCAACAGTCCTGGCCGGCGTTGTCGAACACGCCGTACGGCGCCGTCGCGGCGGCCTTCTCCAGATCGGCGTCGGCGAACACGACGTTGGCGTTCTTGCCACCCAGCTCCAGGGTCACGCGCTTCACCTGCGCCGCGCAGCCGGCCATGATCTGCTTGCCGACCTCGGTGGAGCCGGTGAAGACGACCTTGCGGACCAGCGCGTGGTCCACGAACCGCTGCCCCACCACCGAACCCTTGCCCGGCAGGACCTGGAACACGTCCTCGGGGATGCCGGCCTCGCGCGCGAGCTCGCCGAGGCGGATCGCGGTGAGCGGCGTGAGCTCCGCGGGCTTGAGCACCACGGTGTTGCCGGCCGCGAGCGCCGGCGCGAAGCCCCAGCCCGCGATGGGCATCGGGAAGTTCCAGGGCACGATCACGCCGACTACGCCGAGCGGCTCGTGGAAGGTCACGTTCACCCCGCCGGGCACCGGGATCTGTTGCCCGATCAGGCGTTCCGGGGCCGCGGAGTAGTAGTTCAGGACGTCGCGGACGTTGCCCGCTTCCCACCGCGCGTTGCCGATGGTGTGACCGGAGTTGGTCACCTCGAGGCGCGCGAGGTTCTCGAGGTCGGCCTCGACGGCGTCGGCGAAGCGGCGCAGCAGCCGCGCGCGATCACCGGGGGCGACGGCTCGCCAGGCGCCGAACGCGGCGTGCGCGCGGGCGATCGCCGCGTCGGCCTCCTCGGCGCTCGTGAGCGCGACCGACCGCACCACCTGTTCGGTGGCGGGGTTGATCACGTCGAACATCCTCGTCACTTGCGCTCCTCTGCTGCTTGGGCCGCTGCTTCGGCTGCTTCGACCAAGGCCCGGAACAGGCGGACGTCGCCGGTGTCCTGCTCGGGGTGCCACTGCACGCCGAGCACGAACTCGTCACCGGGCAGCTCCGCGGCCTCGACGGTGCCGTCGGCGGCGTGCCCGGACGCGACGAGGCCGTCGCCGAGCCGGTCGATGGCCTGGTGGTGGTAGCAGTGGCCCTTCGTCTCGGGCCCGAGCAACGCGGCGGCGCGCGTGCCGTCGACGAGGGTGATGCTGCTGGTGCCGAACGTCGCGGGCGCCGGCTGGTGCGCGGTGTCGCCGAGGGACTCGGGCAGGTGCTGGGTGAGCGTGCCGCCGAGGGCGACGCTGATCACCTGCAGGCCGCGGCACACACCGAGCACAGGCTTGCGCGCCTCGCGGGCCGCCTCGAACAGGCCGAACTCGAAGGCGTCGCGGTCCGGGCGCGTGTACGTGGCCGGGTGTGGCTCGGCGCCGTACTTTTCCGGCTCGACGTCCGCGCCACCGGTGAGCACGAGCCCGTCCACGCGGTCGACGAGGCTCGCGTACCCGTCCGTCAACGGCGGCAGCAGCACCGGAATCCCACTGGCGGCCACCACGCAGTCGGCGTAAACCCGGTGCAGCAGCGTGGCTTCCGTGTCCCAGGCGAGGAACTTGGCCTGCTCGACGTAGGTGGTCAGCCCGATGACGGGTTTTCGGGCGGCGTGCTCAGAGACGTTCGAAGCCACGGATGAGCTCCCAATCGGTCACGGCCTTCTCGAACGCCTCCCGCTCCACGCGGGCGGCGTTGAGGTAGTGGTCCACCACATCGTCGCCGAAGGCCTCGCGCGCGATGCGGCTGCCCGCCAGCACGTCCGCGGCTTCACCCAAAGTGGTCGGCACGGTCGGCTTGTCGGAGCCGTACGCGTTGCCCGTGAACTCCGGCTCCAGCGCCAGCTCGTTCTCGATGCCGTGCAGGCCGGCGGCGATCAGCGCGGCGACGGCGAGGTACGGGTTGACGTCCCCGCCCGGCACGCGATTCTCCACGCGCAGCGAATCACCGTGGCCGACCACGCGCAGCGCGCACGTGCGGTTGTCGGTGCCCCACGCGACGGCCGTCGGCGCGAAACTGCCGCGCACGAACCGTTTGTAGGAGTTGATGTTCGGCGCGAAGAAATAGGTCAGCTCGCGCAGCGCGGCCAGCTGGCCGGCGAGGAAGTGCTCCATGGCCTTCGAGAAGCCGTGGTCGCCGTCGCCGGGCAGGACCGCTGACCCGTCCGTGCCGCGCAGGCTGAGGTGGATGTGGCAGGAGTTACCCTCGCGTTCGTTGTACTTCGCCATGAACGTGAGGCTCTTGCCCTCCTGCGCGGCGATCTCCTTGGCGCCGTTCTTGTAGACGCTGTGGTTGTCGCACGTGGTGAGCGCCTCGGCGTAGCGGAACGCGATCTCCTGCTGCCCGGGGTTGCACTCGCCCTTGGCCGACTCGGGGTACAGGCCGGCGCCCGCCATCTCGTTGCGGATGCGGCGCAGCAGCGGCTCGACGCGAGCGGTGCCGAGCATCGAGTAGTCCACGTTGTACTGGTTCGACGGCTTGATGCCCTGGTAGCGCTTGTCCCACGCGGCTTCGTAGCTGTCGTCGAACACGATGAACTCGAGCTCCGTGCCGACGAACGCCTGCAGCTTCTTGTCGGCCAGCCGCTCCAGCTGCCGCCTCAGCACCTGCCGCGGCGACACCGCGACGGGCCCGCCGCCGTCGACGCGCTCGACGTCCGCGAGCACCAGCGCCGTGCCCTCCTGCCACGGGACGAGGCGAAGGGTGGTGAAGTCGGGGCGCAGCACGAAGTCGCCGTAGCCCGCATCCCACGAGGAGATCGCGTAGCCGTCCACGGTGTTCATGTCGACATCGACGGCCAGCAGGTAGTTGCACGCCTCCGTGGCGTGTCCCACGACCTCTTCCAGGAAGTACTCGGCCGAGCACCGTTTGCCCTGGAGCCGGCCCTGCATGTCGGTGATCGCGACCAGCACGGTGTCGATCGTTCCGGCCGCCACCTGCTCACGGAGCGCGTCGAGCGTGAGCAACCCTCGCCTGCCAGCCATGGCACCGCCCCAAAGGTTTGGATGGGATCCTTTGCGGGTTCTTCCTACCGGCCGGTGCTCGCGGGGTCAATCCGGTCAAAGGTACTGTTGGATTCCATTGCGTAAGAGCCTCGTATGTCCGGCTTGCCCGGCTGAGAAGAATCTGTGAATCGTGGGGGCGCGGGACCAAACGCGCCGTCTCGGGCGTTGGACGGGACAAGAGAGGTGAGAGGGATGACAGAAGCATTCACGCAGTCCACGATCAGCCGGCAGCAGGCGCGGCCACAGCTCCCGACCATGCCCACAGGCTGGCCGATCGGCTCCTACGAGTCCTACGAGCAGGCACAGAAGGCGGTCGACCACCTCGCGGGCACCGACTTCCCGATCAGCGACGTCACCATCGTCGGCATCCAGCCGATGCTCGTCGAGCGCATCGCGGGCCGCATGAGCTGGGGCAAGATGCTCAGCAGCGCCGCCATGTCGGGCGCGGTGTTCGGCCTGTTCCTCGGCCTGGTGCTCAGCCTGCTCAACCCCGCCGCGGGCCTGCTGTCCATCATCATCGGCCTCGTCGCGGGCGTCGCCTTCAACCTGCTGTTCGGCGCCCTGGGCTACGCATCCAACCGCAACAAGCGCGGCTTCGTCTCGCAAAGCCAGCTCGTCGCCCAGCGCTACGACGTTCTGTCGCAGCCCCGCAACGCCGAAAAGGGCCGCGCCCTCCTCGCGGACCTCGCCGCCCGCTCGGCCTTCGGCCACTGACGTAGCTCCCGAAGCTCGGGCGCCTGGGTCTCGAACCCGGGCGCCCGAGTTCTTTTTGCCTTCTGTTCCCGGGTCCGGTGGGGACTACCCAGGACGCGGACCGCGCGCCTCGCCCGCGGCTCTCCCGCGCACCCTTCTTACTCCCACCGGTTCGGCCCACACGAGCCTCAGGCACCCCGGGGCACCGTTTGTCGGGATCAGCCGATCTTCGCGCCCCGGCGGCCCTGCGCACACCGGTTTGCGGAACCGAACCGGGCCCGGACACAAGACGGAACCGGGGGAGCAGCCCCGACCTCTGCTCCCCCGGCCCCTCGCGCGCTCTACCTCGTCGGCGGAGCAGGACTGGTCGGCGACGTCGTCTTCGCCGGGGCCGAGGACGTCGGCTTGGCAGGTGCACTGGAAGGAGCACTCGGCGCCGAAGTCACCGGCTTCGGGATCGCCGCGGCAAACGGCACGCCTGCCTGCTCGTGGCAATACCCGAGGTAGCCGTTGTAGCCGTCGCGGTTGCCGTTGGCGTCCTGGACGCCCTGGACGAGCTGCGGGCGCGGGAAGCGGTTGTCCTCGCCGACCTTCGAGCGGGTGCCGGTGTCCTGCTCGCAGCCGTAGCGGGTGACGGTCAGCGGCCGGCCCTGGTCGTCGTAGAGGTAGACGTCCGTGAGCGGCTTGCCGGAGGCGTCGAAGGCGTAGACGTTGTCGACGTCTTCGTTGCCGTACCGCAGCTGCTGGTTGCCGTAGGTGTCCGTGGACGGCGACGAGTACGACGTCGTGTCCGGGTAGTACGTGCGGTGTGTGATCAGGTCGATCGCGGCGCCGAAGCCGCCGAACGCGCCGCCGATCACGAACGCCGACACCGGCACCGCGATCCACAGCAGCCGGCGGTCGCCGCCGGTCTTCGGCCCGGCCCAGATCACCGCCGCGGCGGCCGCGATGAGGAAAGGCAGCAGCAGCACCGCGTACGAGTGCCGCACCATGAGCAGCAGGCCGAACCCGATCAGGGCCACCGCACACACCACCCACCACGCGGGCTTCAGCGAACGCAGGTACGCCACGGCCTTGTCGCCCTCGCGGTTGGAGCGCCACGACCGCACCGACTCCCGCGTCCGCACGACCTCGGGCAGCTCCAGCACGGCCGAAACCCCGCGGTGGAACAAGAAAATCAGGCTCAACGCGAACACCGGCGCCAGGAGCAGCAGACCCAGCAACCTGTCAGGGTCGAGGCTCACCGCCGCCGCGAAAGCGAACAACGCGAGCCCCGCGGCGCAGAACACCAAGCCCCACAAGGCAAATCTCGCCGCGAACAGGCTCGGGGCCTTCGCCGGAGCCAGCACGGCCGTGGCCGCTTCGGCACCCGCGGGCGCCGGCGGATAACCCCCGGACGCCCGCAGCTCGGCCGCGTAGCTCTCCGGCGAGCCGAGCCGTTCGATGAGCTGCTCGACGCGCGCGTCGGCCCCTAGCTCGGTTTCCATCTCGGCCAGGTGCGGCCGGACGTCCTCCAGGATCTCCTCGATCTCCCCCGCGGGCAGATCGCCGAGCGCGGTGCGGACCCTCGCCAGGTACACGCGCACCGCGGTGGGCTTCTCCGTACTCATGCTGCCTCTCCCAGTAACCCGTTCATCGTCGACGCGAAACTCGCCCACGTCTTCCCCGACTCCTGCAGCCGCGCTCTCCCCGGCTCGTTCAGGCTGTAGTACTTGCGGTGCGGGCCCTCTTCGCTCGGCACGACGTACGACGTCAGCAACCCGGCCTTGTACAGCCGGCGCAACGTGCCGTAGACGGAAGCGTCCCCCACTTCCTCCAGGCCGGCCACGCGAAGTCTTCGGAGCACGTCGTAGCCGTACCCGTCGTCTTCGCGAAGCACGGCCAGCACCGCCAGGTCCAGCACTCCCTTGAGCAGCTGACTGATCTCCACGGCACCCTCCAGTCTTGCGCTTGGAACGGTACCACGCATTGCGCAGTAGTGCGCACGGCGGACGGCCATTCGGCGGAAACCATCCGCGCACAGAGGTGAAGATCAGACTGGAACGCCCAGCTCACGCCGGGTTTCGCGTCGCACGTCGGCCACCAGAGCCGAGCGCCGCCACGCGCGCGTCACCTCGATGAGCCACGCGGCCTCGGCACTCACGTCGGCGGCCACGGCCCGGCTCTCGGGCGCGTCGGCATCGTCGGGCTGGAACCGGTGGTCCGCTTCGCGCGCGACGAGGGCCGCCGCGAGCGTGGCGGCGTCGACGGTCGCGGCCACCCGGCGGGTCGGCACGCCGTCGCGCCGGGCGCGGTCCACCACGCGCGCGGGCAGGTCCGGGTCGAAGTACGGCCGCAGCGCGAGGTGCCCGTCGCGGATCTCGATCACGCGCCGGTACAGCGCGAACTCCGCACCACGCCCGAGCCCGCTCGCCGGATCCAGGGCGATGCCGGGCACGGCGTCGCGCAGCACCGTCCACAGTGGCTCGATCCGGCGGTAGCCGCGGTACGCGCGCATCCAGCGGAACGGCGTGGCGAGCGACGGCCCCCACACCGACAACGTCGACCCCGCCACCGCGAGCACCACGCACGTGGCCCCCAGCACCGCGGCCGGGAGGTCCTCCGTCGCCCCGACGCGGCCATCCGAGATCAGCGCGGCCACGTCGTCGAGGTCCCACAGCGTCCACGCCACCGCCGCCACCACGCCGGCGAAGATCAGCCACAGCCCGGTGCGAAGCGAACCCGCGCGGGCGCGCGTGGCGAAGCGCGCGAAGAACACGGCGACGAGCGTCAGGCTGAGCACGCCGTACACGACGAACACCAGCTCGTACGCGATCAGGAACGGTCGCCCCTCAGCGGCGACGACCGTCTCGTCGCCGGAGCGGTCCGGGCCTGCAAGGGTGAACAGCACGATCTCCACCGCGATCACGAACCACGACAACACCGCGTGCCAGCCCAGGCGCGCGTCGGCGCCGAAGCGCATCGAGCGCGTGAACGCGACCGTGAACCCGATCGCGCCGAACTTGGCGAGGTCGCCGGCGAGCGGCGCGTACTCGGCGTACCAGCGGTGGTGGCCGGCCAGCTCGTCCATCGCCGGCATGCCGTCGGTGATGCCGAGCGCGATGCAGATGCCGAAGCCGGCGAGGAACCACAGCGTCCGCGCCGGCTGATCGCGCCCGGCCTCGAGCAGCTTCACGCCGAAGCCGGCGAACCCGAGCACGCAGGCCAGGTACGCCAGCGTCTCGATCACGGGTTCCGGCGGCGCGGGCGGCCGCCGAACATGTCGTCCATGCGGGCCATGCCGCTGTCCGGTTCCGGCCGCGGCGCCTGCACCTTCGCCGCGCGCTGGGCGAGCAACGACGCCACAAGCTCGGCTTCCTGCTCCTCCACCGCCGAGTACGTGGTCCGCCCCAGCACGCGGCGGACCAGCTCGGGCGAAAGGTTCGGCATCAACGCGCGACTCACGGCGGTGTCGATCGCCGCGCCTTCGGCGCCGGCGTCGGACCCGACGTGCCCGCACAGCAGGTGGCCCACCTCGTGCAGCAGGATGTGGCGCCGGTGCAGGGCCGTGGTGTTGGTGGGATAGAGGATGTAGTCGGCGCGCGCGGTGCTCATCAGCAGGCCGCACGGCCCGCCGGACGGCGCGTTCACCGGCATCAGCTCGATCGGCCGGCCGCGACCGGCGGCGATGCCCGCCACGAACTCGGCGGCGTCGAAGGGCTCGGGCAGCGCCGGCGCCTCGGCCAGGCGACGGCACCGTCGCCAGAGCTCGCGCTGCCGGTCCGCCACCGCTCAGTCCTCCTTCTTCACGCCGCTTCGCGCGGCCTCCCTCCGGGCGATCGCGTCGATCATGTCGCTGATCGTGTCGAGCCCGTCGGGCGAGAGCGTGATGGCCCGCAGCGCCACATCGCGGACACCGGCGTCGCGCAAGGCGCCGAGCAACGCCAGCTCTTCCGCGATCTTCACGCTCTGCTCGTCGTCGAAGAAGTATGCCGGAGGAACGCCGAAAAACTGCGCGAGCGCCTCGAGATGACGCTTCGTGGGATTGTCGCGACGCCCGGTGCGCAGCTGCCAGAGGTACGTGGTGGAGAAGCTCTCCCCCGTCGCCTCACGGCACGCGCGGGCGACCTCCTCGTGGCTGTACTGCTCGCGGTCGGGCCGGCGCACGACGTGGAACAGCTGGTCGATCTTGTCGGCCAGCGACGATCTGTCCGGCTCCGTCATGCTGCTCCTCTTCCGCCGCGTTCATCCTAGTTGATCGCCCCGACAGGCGCATCAACGCGAGCTGCGGGGCCGCGGCTGGCACTTCGGGCAGGAGTAGGACGAGCGGTTCATGAACGGTTCCCGCCGGATCGCCGTTCCGCACCGGCGGCACGGTAGTCCCTCCTGGCCGTACGCGTCGAGGGAACGGGAAAAGTACCCGGATTGCCCGTTCACGTTGACGTACAAGGCATCGAAGGACGTGCCGCCCACGGCGAGCGCGGCGTTCATCACCTCGCCGGCGGCGGCCAGCAGCGCGCTCCCCTGGGCGCTGGTGAGCTTGTCGGTGGGCCGGGTGCCGTGCAACTTGGTGCGCCACAAGGCTTCGTCGGCGTAGATGTTGCCGACGCCGGAGACGAGGGTCTGGTCCAGCAGTGCGCGTTTGACCTCGGTGCGCCGCGAACGCAACACCTTCACGGCAGCCGCCGGGTCGAACCGCGCGTCCATCGGGTCGCGCGCGATGTGGGCGATGGTAGCGGGCAGCAGGTCGCCCTCGACGTCGGCGAGCTCGTCGAGCGCGAGGCCGCCGAACGTGCGCTGGTCCACGAACCGCAGCTCCGGACCGTCGTCGTCGAAGCGGACGCGTACGCGCAGGTGCTTCTCGTCGGGCGTGCCCTCGGGCTGCACCAGCATCTGGCCGCTCATGCCGAGATGCGCGAGCACGGCCTCACCATGCGACAGCTCGAGCCACAGGTACTTGCCCCGCCGGCGCGCGGCCTCGACCACGACACCGGCCAGACGGCCGGTGAAGTCTTCGGCGCCGAGGGCGTGCCTGCGAATCGCGCGCGGGTGCAGGACCTCGACCTTGCTGACGGTGCGACCGGCCACGTGGGCCGCGAGGCCGGCGCGCACGACCTCGACCTCGGGAAGTTCGGGCATGGCGTCCATTCTGCCCGCCCGGTACGACACTTCCGGACCGGCGGGCGTCAGCCTTCGGACTTGGCCGAACCGTCGGAGCCGTGGCCCCGCTCTTCGGAGAGGGCGCGCCACGCCGTTTCGGCGGCCTTCTGCTCGGCTTCCTTCTTCGTGGTGCCGGAACCGTCTCCCAGCGGACGACCCGCGACGAGCACCGTGGCGGTGAACTCCTTGCGGTGGTCCGGACCGGTGTCCTCCACGCGGTACTCGGGCACGCCGAGACCGGAGGAGGCGGTGAGCTCCTGCAGGCTGGTCTTCCAGTCGAGACCGGCCCCGCGCAGGGGCGCCTCGGCCAGCAGGCCGTCGAAGAGGTGGTGCACGAGCTTGCGCGCGACCTCGATGCCGTGAGCCAGGTAGGTGGCACCGATCACGGCTTCGAGACCGTCGGCGAGGATGCTCGCCTTGTCCCGGCCGCCGGTGAGCTCTTCGCCCTTGCCCAGCAACAGGTGCGCCCCGAGACCGCCCTCACCCAGCCCGCGGGCGACACCCGCCAGCGCGTGCATGTTGACGACGCTGGCGCGCAGCTTCGCGAGCTGGCCTTCCGGCAGGTCCGGGTGCGTGGTGTACAGGTGGTCCGTGACGACCAGGCCGAGCACCGCGTCGCCGAGGAACTCCAGCCGCTCGTTGGGCGGGAGCCCACCGTTCTCGTACGCGTACGAGCGGTGGGTCAGCGAAAGCCGAAGGAGCTCGGGGTCGAATTCGACCCCGAGCGCCTCGAGCAGTGTGATGGGATCGGCCGCGGGTCCCCCGGCGGACTTACCCCCCATGGTCGGCTGCCCGATCAGGCGGGCTCGACGACCTGGCGGCCGTTGTGCTGGCCGCACGTCGGGCACGCGATGTGCTGGAGCTTCGGCTGGCGGCAGGCGCGGTTGGAGCAGGGCACCAGCTGAACCGGAGCCGCCTTCCACTGGCTGCGGCGCGCGCGCGTGTTGGATCGCGACATCTTCCGCTTCGGGACGGCCACGAGTAGATCTCCTTCAGACTGTCTGCCCGCGTTCACGAGCCGAACTGACTTCTCCCGGATCGAGCTGGACGCTCGTCAGGCTTGCTCTCCGGAGCCGTGCGCAGGCTTTTCGCCCGCGTTCTCGTCGAATCGCTCGACCAGCGCGGCCCACCGAGGGTCTATCTTCTCATGCCCGTGTCCGGGCTCGAGATCGGCCCACTTGACGCCGCATTCGGTGCACAGCCCGGCGCAGTCCTCCTCGCACAGCGGCACGAGGGGAAGCGCCAGGACCACGGCGTCGCGGACGATCGGTTCGAGGTCGATCCGGTCGTCGATCAGCCGCGGGATCTCGTCCTCGTCGGTGGTCTCCTCCGTGGCCGTGCCGGGGTAGGCGAACAGCTCGGTGAGGTCGACCTCGATCTCCTCGGTGAGGGGGTCGAGGCAGCGCGAGCACGTGCCGGTGGCGGTGGCGCTTGCCGTTCCGCTGACCAGCACACCCTCGACCACGGATTCGAGGAGCAGGTCGAGCTCGAGGACGGAGCCGGCCTCGAGCGAGATGACGTCGGGCACACCGAGGGCGGCCTCGATCGGCACGCTCCGGCGCACGTCGCGGCTCAGGCCGGCGCGCCGGCCGAGCTCACGGGTGTCGACCACCCACGGGCTCTTGTCGTCGAGCTGTGCGGGGCGGGTGTTCTGGGCAGGGTTCTCTGACATCGGATACCAGGGTACGCACGGTGCGCCAGTGGTTTCGCGCTGGTGCCGAGCGTCACTCCCGCAGGGGGTCAGACCTGGTAGTCGTACAGCGTCGGACGACCGCCGCTGCCGCCCAGGTTCACCGGGGAACGCAGGTGGTTGCGGCCCGAGTCGACGGTGCGCAGCGTGGTCGCGAGCAGCTCCGAGAACTCGGCGAGCTTGCCGTCCACGTACGCGTCGCAGTCGGCGCGCTGGCGGTCGGCCTCGGCGTGGGCCTCGTCGACGATGCGGGCCGACTCGGCGTGCGCGGCCTGGACCACCTCGGTCTGCGAGACGAGCCGCGTCTGCTCGGCGCGGGCGTCCTCGATGGCGCGCTCGTAAGCGTCGCGGCCGGCCTGGATCATGCGCTCGGACTCGGCGCGGGAGCGGTCGGTGAGGTTCTGGTACTCGGCCTGCCCGGCGGCGACCATGCGCTCGGCCTCGTTGTGGGCGTCGCCCATCATCTGCTCGGCGCGGGCGCGCGCGTCGGCGAGGATCCGCTCGGCCTCCGACGCGGCGTCGGACACCGTGCGCTCGGCCTCTTCGTTGGCGCCGGCCACCGTCTCGCCGGCTTCCTTGCGGGCGGCGTGCAGCAGGTCGTCGCGCTTGTCGAGCACGTCCTGGGCGTCGTCGACCTCGCCAGGCAGCGCGTCGCGGACGTCGTCGAGCAGCTCGAGGACGTCACCGCGCGGCACGACGCAGCTGGACGTCATGGGCACCCCGCGGGCCTCTTCGACGATCGTGACGAGCTCGTCGAGTGCCTCGAAAACCCGGTACACGGCCACTCCCTCAAGCAGTAATCCCCGTTTCGCTACCGATCAGTCTGCCCGCTTGCCGGCCTGAAGCGGTGAACGCGCGCCGGACTGGGCGTGTCCTCTTGCGAACGACTCATGACGCAGCGTGCCGCCCCACCCGGCGCGGGTGGGGCGGCACACAGGCCGGTCAGGGATTTCAGGAGTTGAGGTCGATCGCCTTGAACGTGGAGTAGCGGTCCGGCGTGTAGGCCAGCTCGCCGCCCTTGCCCTTGATCACGCGGTCGTTCGTGCCCACGGGGAACAGCTGGTAGTAGCCCGCCGCGCAGGCCGGCAGCACGCCCTCGCGGTTCTCGTAGGTCTGGCCGGTCGCGCCGCTGCGCACCTGGTTCACGACCGACTTCGCGGCCGAGGACAGAGTGGAGTAGCCGATCTTCGCCAGGCCCGAGAGGTTGCCGCAGGAGCCGGTGTCGCCGCCGCCACCACCGTTGACGTCGATGACCTTGAAGGTCTCGTAGTGGTCGCCGGTGTAGAAAAATTCGCCACCCTGGCCGGTGATGATCCGGCGCGTGCCGCGGTTGCTCGCACCGGGCGTGGGCACGGTGTACTCGTGGTAGTAGCTCGAAGCGCAGGACGGCAGGATGCCCTCACGGTTGTCGAAGACGACGCCGTCGTTCTTCGGGTACGGGAAGGGCCCGCCCTTCTGGATCAGGTTGTAGGTCGTCGTCGCCTCCGCGGGGAGCGAGGACAGCGACGTGTGCGAGAAGCCCGACAGGTTGCCGCAGGAGTTCTGCAGCACGGACGCCGGCGCCGCCGGGGCAGCGGGTGCCGCGACCGCGGCGGTGCCCAGCCCGAGGAATCCGACCAGCAGCGCGAACAGGACGGTCGCTAAACGCGAACGGTGGTTGGCCATTTTCGGACCGTAACCCGATCGGATGGTCGCGAGGCTGCCGTCAAGTGAACAGCTTCGAGCGTTCCCCGAAGTCCCGACGATGGTCGCAACCCGTTCGGGCGAATGCGCCGGGTGAACGTGCGAAACTGCTCGGATCTTGTTCGGGTACGAACCGGATCTTGTTCGCGAACGAGCGGTTTTCGTCCGGGACCGCGCTCAGCCCTGGTGCGGGAACACCTTGCCGAGCCGTTCGAACACCACCGGCGGCACGAGCCGCTCGACGTCGCCGCCGAGCGCCGCAACCTCCTTCACCAGCGAGCTGGAGACGAAGCCGTAGGCCGGGTTGTTGGCCATCAGCAGCGTCTCGAGACCGGTGAGCTCGCGGTTCATCTGGGCCATCTGCAGCTCGTAGTCGAAGTCGCTGACCGAGCGCAGGCCCTTGGCGACGGCCGCGATGTCGTTCTCGCGGCAGTAGTCCACGAGCAGGCCCTGCCACGAGTCCACGCGCACGTTGGGGAGGCTCGCGGTGATCTCGCGCAGCATCTCCAGCCGTTCCTCGACGGTGAAGAGGCCCTTCTTGCTCTTGTTCACCCCCACGGCGACCACTACCTCGTCGAAGAGGACGGAGGCCCGCTCGATGATGTCGAGGTGTCCGTTGGTGGCCGGATCGTAGGAACCGGGACAGACCGCACGCCGCATGCGCGGACGCTACCAAGCCGCGACGCTGCGCGCGCACTTCGTGACTGCTGCGTCACACCTGTGATCGACACGTGTACTCGGCCCAGTGCAGGGCGGTGTCGCCGTACTTCTTGTCACGCGTGGGCGTGTAGGCGCCGGGCCAGTCGGGCGCGCCGTCGCGAGCGGCGCGTTCGATCACCACCAGGGCGCCGTCGGCGAGCCAGCCGCCTTCGTCGAGCGCGGCCAGCACGGAGCCGAGCGCGGCGGCGTCCACGGCGTACGGCGGATCGGCCAGCACCACGTCGAACAGGGCGGGCGCGGGCGCGGCGACCACGGTCTCGACGGGGGCCGCGCGGACGGTGCCGCCCAGGCCCAGGGCGCCGACGTTGCCGCGCAGCACGTCGGCCGCGCGGCGGTCGGCCTCCACGAACCAGGCGTCGGCGGCGCCGCGGGAGAGGGCTTCGAGACCGAGGGCGCCGGAGCCGGCGTAGAGGTCGAGCACGCGGGTGCCGTCGAGCTCACCGGCCACTTCGAGCGCGTTGAACAGGGCTTCGCGCACGCGTTCGGACGTCGGGCGGGTCCCCTTGGGCGGCACCTTGAGCCGCCGGCCGCCCGCCTTCCCCGCCACGATCCTCGTCACCCCGCCATCTTCGCCGAACGTCGCAGTGTGGCGTTGGGCAGGACTTGCTGAATCACGCGCGCGCGGGCGCGTACAGTCGTTCTTCGCCCTCGTGAGGCATCGAGTCGTTTAGGAGCGTTGCGTGTCGGAACCCCGGGTGAGACGGGCGGAGATCGCCGTCGAGCAGGCCCACGTGGATCGGGTCTACACCCGGCTCGCCGAGCTGCGGGTACAGGCCGAGGCGATGCGCACGAAGGGCTACGAGCTGGGGCAAGGCGCCCAGCGCGAGGCGATTTTCGAACAGGCCTCGATGCTTTTCGAACGCGACATGATGGTCTTTCACGCCAACCAGACCCTCCAGACGCTCGACGCCGAGTACGAGGGCCTCGTGTTCGGCCGGCTCGACCACCTCGACCGCGACCACATCTACGTCGGCCGCCTCGGCATCCGCGACAACGAGTTCGACAACCTCGTCACCGACTGGCGCGCGCCCGCCGCCGCGGCGTTCTACCAGGCCACGGCCGAGGAGCCGATGGACGTGGTGCGCCGCCGGGTCATCCGCTGCTCCGGGCAGAACGTGCTCGACGTCGACGACGACGTGCTGATCCCCGACGCCGTGCCCGAGGACATGCAGGTCGTCGGCGAGGGCGCGCTGATGGCCGCGCTCGGCCGTTCCCGCGGCGAGAAGATGCGCGACATCGTCGCGACGATCCAGAAGGAACAGGACGAGGTCATCCGCGCGCCGTGGCGCGGCGTAACCGAGATCACGGGCGGTCCGGGCACGGGCAAGACCGCCGTCGCCCTGCACCGCGCCGCGTATCTGCTCTACCGCCACCGCCGCCAGCTCGGGGGCGCCGGCGTGCTCGTGATCGGGCCGTCCGGGGTGTTCACCACGTACATCTCGCGGGTGTTGCCGTCGATGGGTGAGACGAACGTGGAGCTGCGCGCCCTCGGCGAGGTGCTCGACGGCCTCGCCGCCACCCGCCAGGACACCTCCGAGCTCGCCGCGATCAAGGGCTCGCTGCGCATGCGGAAGGTGCTGCTGCGCGCGTTGCGCGATACACCGCCGGAATCGCCGCAGGAGATGCGCATCGTCTACCGCGGCGAGGTGCTCAAGCTCTCGGCGCGCGAGCTGGAGAAGGTCCGCCGTAAGGCCCACACCCAGGGCGCACCGCCCAACCGCGCGCGCGTACGCACGGCCGAGCTGCTGCTGGGCGCGCTCGCCGACAAGGCCGAGGAGTACGCGAAGGCCGACGGCAAGCAGCTCGACCGCGCGGAGCTGATCAGCGACCTCGGCGAGCGCATCGAGTTCCACCGCTTCCTCGTCGTCTGGTGGCCAGTCCTGTACCCGGCGCAGATCCTCAAGTGGCTCGGCGACGAGAAGCGCCTCGCCGCGGTCGCGAAGGGCGTGCTCAACCGCCACGAGATCTCCCTCCTCTCCGCCGACTTCGCCGAGCGTTCGCGCGGCTGGTCCGTCGCCGACGTCGCCCTGCTCGACGAGCTGCGCGTCCTCGTCGGCCCCGAACCCAAGCGGCGCCGCCGCCAGACCGTCCTCGAGGCCGAGCCCGAGCGAGGCAGCACCGGCGGCGGCACCCACCGGCCCGAGCACTACGACGAGTACTCCCACGTCGTCGTCGACGAGTCCCAGGACCTGTCCCCCATGCAGTGGCGCATGGTCGGCCGCCGCGGCAAGTACGCCAGCTGGACCGTCGTCGGCGACCCGGTGCAGAGCTCCTGGCCCGACCCCGACGAGGCCGCCGCCGCGCGCGACCAGGCCTTCGGCGTGAAGACCACCCGCCGCCGCTTCACGTTGCGCACCAACTACCGCAACTCCGCGGAGATCTTCGACCTCGCCGCGAAGGTCGTCACCGGCCACGCCCAGGCCGACGAGCTCCCCCGCGCCGTCCGCACCACCGGCATCGAGCCCGAGGTCCGCCCCGTCGAGGCCGGCGCTCTGGAAGGCGCGACGCAGGCCGCGGTGAAGGAACTCCTCGGCTCGGTCGAAGGCACCGTGGGCGTCATCACGGCCATGGACCGCGTCCCCGAGGTCAACGCCTGGTTCACCGACGAGACCGACGAACGCCTCAAGGTCGTCGGCAGCCTCGACTCCAAGGGCCTCGAGTACGACGCCGTCGTCCTCGTCGAACCCATGGATCTCGTCACCGAGTCCTCCACCGGCCGCCGCGTCCTCTACGTCGCCCTCACCCGGGCGACCCAGCACCTCATCGTCCTGGCCTCGAACCCGGACTGGCTGCCCAGCACCTGACCCTCCGCCGCCTTCAGGCATTTGCCTCTCAGCGGCGACGCCCCGGCTGGCTCGGCATCTCCGGTCTTGGCCAGGTGATCGAGTCGACCGGACTCTCGGGCCCGGCGCCCGCCGCGCTCCCAGATCCCGCGGCCGCCAGTGCTCCCGGACCCCGCGGCCGCCGCGCTCCCGGGCCCCGCAAGTACTGGCGGCCCACGCCTCGGCCGGCGAGCCGCGCGGCCGCGGCCAGGATGGGCCGGGCGCAGGTTCGCCGCTGATCGGCGACACCCGCGCGACCCAGACGCCGAATGACCTCGCGCCCGCCAAGGCATGCTGCGCATACAAGAGACCCGCAACCCATCGCCTGACCGTGAGGCTGGCCACAACCAGGCCACGCACCCGCTCGCTCCGACTCGTCCGCGTCCGCGCCGTCTCGCCGGGGTCGCGGCCCCGACGACACGGCGCGACCCAGATTCGCCACTGATCGGCGACGGCCTCGCCTGCCGCGGCGACCAAGACACGCACCACCGAACCCAGCACTCCGGCAGAGGCCACGCACCCGAGTGGACCGTGGCCACAAGCCCGGCCCCGGCCCGACCACGGATTCGCCGCCGAGTGGCGAACCCCTCGCCACCCGGCGGCGAACCGCTGGTGCGTCCGATCTCGACCGAACGCCGGCCACCCGACCTTGACTCGCCGGGAAGGGAACAGCCGTCGTGTGCGTTACTGCTCAGCGTGAGTTCTCTGCCTGACGTCCCGCTGTCCGTGCTCGACCTCTCCCCCGTCTCGGACGGGCACGGGGTCGGCGAAGCGCTGCGCAACACCATCGACCTAGCCCGGCACGCCGAGCGGCTGGGGTACCGCCGCTACTGGCTCGCCGAGCACCACAACATGCCGGGCATCGCCAGCTCGGCCACGGTGGTGCTGATCGGGACCGTCGCCGACGCCACGGAGTCGATCCGCGTGGGGTCGGGCGGCATCATGCTGCCCAACCACGCGCCGCTCGTGGTGGCCGAGCAGTTCGGCACGCTGGAGGCGCTGCACCCGAACCGCATCGACCTCGGCATCGGGCGCGCGCCAGGCACCGACCAGCGCACGGCGCTCGCGCTGCGCGGCCCCGGCGGGCTGTCCGCCGAGAACTTCCCCGAGCAGCTGATGGAGCTGCTCGAGTACTTCGAGAGCGACCCGGCGCGCGGCGTCAACGCCGTGACCGCCGAGGGCAACAAGCCGCCCCTGTGGCTGCTTGGCTCGTCCGGCTTCAGTGCGCAGCTGGCCGGCCGCCTCGGTGTGCCGTTCTCCTTCGCACACCACTTCGCGGCCGAAAACACGCTGCCGGCCGTGCAGCTCTACCGAGAGAACTTCCGCCCGTCCGAGACGCTGGCCGAGCCGTACGTGATGCTCGGCGTATCCGTGGTCGCCGCGGAGACCGACGAGCGCGCGCAGTTCCTGGCCGGCCCCAGCGGGCTGACGTTCCTCAGCCTTCGCCGCGGCCGCCCCATCGCGCTGCCGACGCCCGAAGAAGCCGCCGAGTACCCGTACACGGAGATGGACCGCGCGTTCCTCGCCGACCGGTTCGGCTCGAGCATCATCGGCTCGCCCGAGACCGTCCGAAAGGGACTCGACCAGCTCCTCGCCGACTCGGGCGCCGACGAGCTCATGGTCACCACCATGGTCCACGGGCACCAAGACCGCCTGCGCTCCTACGAGATCCTGGCGGACCTCAAGAACTGACGGCACGCAGAAGAGAGATCCCGGCCCGAGTGGCCGGGATTTTTCTTTTCCGTTCCCCGCACCTAGCTCCTCGTCGTCGCTCAGTGGCAACGGGACCGGCGCTGTGCACGACGCTCATCCGTCTTGTATCATTCACTTGATACAAGACAGGGGGATCACACCATGCAGCTCGACTCCGTGGTCGGCGTCGCGATCGCTTGCGGCCTGTTCGGCTTGGCCATCCTGTTCGTGCTCTGGCCAGGTCAACGCCAGGGCGCGCGCCTGCTCGCCAAATGGGGCTTGCCGGACGCAACCCCGGACCAGGTGTCCGTGGCCGTGCGCTATCTGCGTCGCCGCAGGTTCTGGTATCCGTGGCTCTTCGTGGGCCTCCCGTTCATTCCCGGCGCGGCGGACTTCGCGAACTCCATCGACCTCAACGCGATCATGACCGTGCTCCTCCTCGGCGGGTTGATCGCCGAAGTGCTCGCGCAACGTCCGTCTCCGAGCGCGCGACGCGAAGCCGTGCTGGCGCCACGCGGCATCCTCGACTTCGCCCCGCTGTGGGCGATCGTCGTCTCCGCGCTGGCAGCGCTCGCCGCCGCGGTCCACCTCGCCGTGATCGGCGAATGGACGTTGTTCGGCATCACCGTCGCGGCCACCGCCGTCGCGTGGGGCGTGGTGCTCCTCGCCGTCCGACGGCCGGCCGCGGGTGATCCCGACGTCGACCTGGCGCTGCGCTGCCGCAGCGCACGCGTCGCGCTCGGGCTCGCCACCGGCATGTGCGCCTGGCCCGGCGGCAACTTGCCGTCGTTCCTGGCGTTCGTCGTCACGCTGGCCGCGTTCATCGCGATCGCCACGCCGCCGCGGAAACTGCCCGCGCCGGTGACGGCGAAGTAGATGCCGTTGCGAGTGACCGTCGATGCTGACAACGGCGTCGCGCCCTGGCGTCAGGTCCACGACCAGATCGTCCGCGCGATCGGCACCGGCGCGCTGCCGGTCGACGCCCGGCTGCCGCCGATCCGCCAGCTCGCCCGAGACCTCGGGCTCGCCTCCGGCACGATCGCCCGCGTCTACCGCGAACTCGAGGCCGCCGGCTGGGTGACCACGGCTCGCGCCAAGGGAACAGTCGTCACCGGCTCGGCCGAGCGGCCGGACCGCGCGTCACTGCTCCGCGACGCTGCCACCGAGTACGCCCTGCGCGTTCGAGAGCTGGGCGTCGATCCGGAGGAAGCCGTCGACGCCGCGCGGGCAGCCCTGAGCGACGTTCCGCAGGACCAACAATGATCCCCTGAACCCGGCCGGCGAGCTTTTCGCCACTTCGCAGACCACATCCGGTACGGCTCGGGCACACCTCCTTCTGGCCGTACTCACTCGTGGTCGCGCACCGGGGCGAAGATCACCGCCGAAGCGGAATCTGCCCGTGGGCAAACGGGTTCAGTCCTGCAGCAGCACCCTCCCCACCGCGGCGATCACAGGCTCGAGGATCTCGAGCTCTGTGCCCACGCACTCCGTGATCCCCGCGCCGATGACGTCCATTTCGGACAGTGCATCGATCGCCCGGACAAGCTCGCTGACCGTCAGCCCACCGGGCTCCGGGTAGTTGACGCCACCGAAGGACGCCGGGTCCAGGACGTCGAGGTCGAGGTGCAAGTACACCTGCTCACCGCCGGACTCACGCAGCGTCGCGACGGCATTGTCGGTGCGTACAGCCAAACCTCGGCCGATGGCCTCTTCCTCCGGGGCGTCGAAAGCCCGCGTGCCGAACAAGGCCACCCGGCCGGCTTCGACAGCCGGGCTCGCCGCGAACTGCTCGTCGCCTTCGCCGAGCAGCGACCGCAGCACCATGCCGTGGAACGCGCCCGACGGCGACGACGAGGCCGTGTTCAGGTCGGGGTGCGCGTCGAACCAGGCGACGCCGAGCGCCGGGCCGTAGCGGTACCGCGCGACGCCGATCGGCACGAGCTCGACTCCGCAGTCGCCGCCGATCGTCAGGACCGGGCCGCCAGGTGCTTCGAGCGCGGCGAGTTGCGCCCCTCGGTTCGTGCCCGTGAGCACGGCCCGGTTGGCGACGCCCGACACCGCGTCGGAGGTTTCGGGGTCCTGGTGGATGTGGTGCACCGGCAGGCCGAGGACGTGGCCGGCCAGCTCGGAAAGCGCGAGGCAGCCCTCGACCAGTCCCCGTGCCCGGGGGCCGATCGCGCCCTGCCACTGCGGCACCGCGTTGATCAGCATGCGCCCGACGTTAGCGCGGCGACGCCGGTCGAGACGAGCCCATCACGGCGCGAACGGTCCATTCGCGCCGTGATGGCACGAATGGACCGTTCGCGACGGTCGAAACTGGCGCAGCGACGCGCTACTCGAGCACGATGAGGAGGTCCCCGCCCTCGACCTGCTGAACGGAGGTGATCGCCAACCGACCGACCTTGCCCGCCGCCGACGCGGTGATCGAAGCTTCCATCTTCATCGCCTCGATCGTCGCCACGGTCGCGCCGGCCTCGATCTGATCGCCTTCCGCCACCTGCAGCGTCACCACACCGGCGAAGGGAGCCGCGATCTGCTTCGGGTTGCCCTTCTCGGCCTTTTCGGTCGCGGGGACGTCCGAGGCGATGGAACGGTCGCGGATCTGGATCGGCCGGAGCTGGCCGTTGAGCGTCGACATCACCGTGCGCACACCGCGCTCGTCGGCCTCACCGATGGCTTCGAGCTCGATGAGCAGCCGGACGCCGGGCTCCAGGTCGACCGCGTACTCCTCACCCGGGCGCAGACCGTAGAAGAAGTCCTTGCTGGACAGCACACTCGTGTCGCCGTAGGCCTCGCGGTGGGCTTCGAACTCCTTAGTCGGGCCGGGGAACAGCAGCCGGTTCAGGGCCGCGCGCCGGTTGTCGGTGAGATCCTTGCGGTCCTCTTCGGACAGTTCCGCCACGGGCTTGGCCGCCGAACGGCCCTCCAGAGCCTTGGTGCGGAACGGCTCCGGCCAGCCGCCCGGCGGGTCGCCGAGCTCGCCGCGCAGGAAGCCGATCACGGAGTCCGGGATGTCGAACTTGTTGGGCTCGGCCTCGAAGTCCGCGGGTGAGACGCCGGCGCCCACGAGGTGCAGCGCGAGGTCGCCGACCACCTTGGACGAAGGCGTGACCTTCACGAGGTGGCCGAGGATCTTGTCGGCCGCGGCGTACATGGCCTCGATGTCCTCGAAGCGGTCGCCGAGGCCCAGCGCGATGGCCTGCGTGCGCAGGTTCGAGAGCTGGCCGCCCGGGATTTCGTGGTGGTACACGCGCCCCGTGGGCGACGCGAGGCCGGCCTCGAACGGCGCGTAGATCTTGCGCACGCTCTCCCAGTAGGGCTCGAGGTCGCCGATCGCCTGCAGGTCGAGGCCCGTGGTGCGGTCGGAGTGGTCGGTCGCCGCGACGATCGAGCCGAGCGACGGCTGCGAGGTGGTGCCGGCCATGGATGACACGGCGCCGTCGACCGCGTCCGCGCCCGCCTGGATCGCGGCGAGGTAGGTGGCCAGCTGGCCGCCCGCCGTGTCGTGCGTGTGGATGTGCACGGGGAGGTCGAACTCCTTGCGCAGCGCCGTCACGAGCTTCGCGGCGGCTGGTGCGCGGAGCAGGCCAGCCATGTCCTTGATGGCCAGGATGTGCGCCCCGGCGCCCACGATCTGCTCGGCCAGCTTGAGGTAGTAGTCGAGCGTGTAGAGGTTTTCGTGGGGATCAGAGAGATCGGAGGTGTAGCAGAGCGCCACTTCGGCGACGGCGGTACCCGTTTCGCGCACGGCTTCGATGGCCGGCCGCATCTGCTCGACGTCGTTGAGGGCGTCGAAGATGCGGAAGATGTCGATGCCGGTGGCGGCCGCCTCCTCGACGAAGGCGTGCGTCACCTCGGTGGGATACGGCGTGTAGCCCACGGTGTTGCGGCCGCGCAGCAGCATCTGCAGGCAGATGTTGGGCACGGCCTTGCGCAGCTGCTCGAGGCGTTCCCACGGATCCTCGGCCAGGAAGCGCAGAGCGACGTCGTAGGTGGCGCCGCCCCAGCACTCGAGGGACAGCAGCTGTGGCACGGTCGCGGCGACGACCGGGGCTACGGCCAGCAGATCCTTCGTGCGCACGCGCGTGGCGAGCAGCGACTGGTGGGCGTCGCGGAATGTCGTGTCGGTGACGCCGAGCATCGGCGACTGCCGCAGCCAGCGGGCGAAGCCGGCCGGGCCCAGCTCGGTGAGCTTCTGCTTCGAGCCGTCCGGCGGTGTCACGTCGGCGGGCAGCTTCGGCAGCTTCGCCGTCGCGTCGAGGGTGCGCGGGCGCTCGCCGTGGGGGCGGTTCACCGTCTGGTCGGCCAGGTAGGTGAGCAGGCGCGTGCCGCGGTCCGCCGAGTGGCGGGCGGTGAGCAGGTGCGGGCGTTCCTCGATGAACGACGTGGTGACGCGGCCTTCGCGAAAGTCCGGGTCGTCGAGCACCGCCTGCAGGAACGGAATGTTCGTGGAGACACCGCGGATGCGGAACTCCGCGACCGCGCGGCGGGCGCGGCCCACGGCGGTCTTGAAGTCGCGGCCACGGCAGGTGAGCTTCACGAGCAGCGAGTCGAAGTGGGCGCTGATCTCCGTGCCGGAGAACGCGGTGCCGCCGTCGAGCCGGATGCCGGAGCCGCCCGGGGAGCGGTAGGCGCTGATCATGCCGGTGTCGGGGCGGAAGCCGTTGGCCGGGTCTTCCGTGGTGATGCGGCACTGCAGCGCGGCGCCGCGCAGGTAGATCTTGTCCTGCGAGAGGCCGAGGTCGGCCAGCGTCTCGCCGGAGGCGATGCGCAGCTGGGACTGCACGAGGTCGACGTCGGTGACCTCCTCGGTCACCGTGTGCTCGACCTGGATCCGCGGGTTCATCTCGATGAACACGTGGTTGCCCTGGCGGTCGAGCAGGAACTCGACGGTGCCGGCGTTGCGGTAGCCGATCTTGCGCGCGAAGCGCACGGCGTCGGCGCAGATGCGGTCGCGCAGCTCGGGGTCGAGGTTCGGCGCGGGCGCGAGCTCGACCACCTTCTGGTGGCGGCGCTGCACGGAGCAATCGCGCTCGTAGAGGTGGATGACGTTGCCCTCGCCGTCGGCGAGGATCTGCACCTCGATGTGCCGCGGGTCGACCACGGCCTTCTCGAGGAACACCGTCGGGTCACCGAAGGCCGACTCGGCCTCGCGGGCCGCGGCTTCGATGGACTCGCGCAGCATCGCCGGGTCCTCGACGCGCCGCATGCCGCGGCCACCGCCGCCGGCGACGGCTTTGACGAACACCGGGAAACCGAGGTCGTCGGCCGCGGCCACCAGGGCATCGACGTCGCTGGAGGGCTCCGACGAACCCAGCACCGGCACGCCAGCCTCGCGCGCGGCCTTCACGGCGCGCGCCTTGTTGCCCGTGAGCTCGAGGATTTCGGCGCTCGGGCCGACGAAAGTGATCCCCGCCTGCTCACAGGCGAGCGCCAGGTCCGGATTCTCCGACAGGAAGCCGTAACCCGGGTAGACCGCGTCGGCACCCGCCTTCTTGGCGGCCTTGACGATCTCCTCGACGGAGAGATAGGCGCGCACCGGGTGGCCGGGCTCCCCGATCTCGTAGGCCTCGTCGGCCTTCAGCCGATGGAGCGAGTTGCGGTCTTCGTGCGGGAACACGGCAACCGTGCCCGCCCCCAGTTCGTAGCCTGCGCGGAACGCTCGGATCGCGATCTCACCGCGGTTGGCCACCAGCACCTTGCGGAACATGCCCGGTCCTTCCCGTTTCGGATCGGTAGTGAAGGCACGTTACCCGGTTCTTCTCGCCCTCCGGGAGCCGAAGTCCAAGTGATGGACATCATGCGCGCCGACCTGCGTGCATGATGCGGGGATCCGGGGCTCGCCGCAACAGTCAGGACGTCGGTGCGGCCAGGGTGCAGAGCAAACGGTTGGCAGTGCCGGAAGGCACGTTTTTCAGCACGTCCGGGGACGCTGCCTGCACCAACGCCTTGTCGACGTCGGCCGGCGCGGCGTCCGGGTGCAGGGATCGGTAGACGGCAGCGGCGCCTGCGACGACGGCCGCGGCCATCGACGTACCCGATAACGTGCCGACGTCCGACGAGCCCGCGATGGGCGCCGGGATGTCGACGCCCGGCGCGTAGAGGTCGACGGGCGTCCCGAAGTCTGAGAAATTCGCCACCTGATCCTGCACGTCGCTCGCCGCGACGGTGAGCGCGGCCGGGACCCTCGCCGGCGAAACCTGGCTGTCGTCTTCGCCACCTTCGCCCGCGGGGACGACGGTGGGCATCACCGCGGCAAGGCCGGCCACGGCGTTGTCGAGCTGCTCGTTGGCGACGCCGCCGATACCGAGCACGGCGACGGCCGGTTGGTGGGCGTTCTGGGCGACCCAGTTGATGCCCGCGATGATGTTGTCGGTGGACCCGCCGCCGTCCTTGTCGAGCACGCGGACCGGGAAGATCTGCGCGGCCTTGGCGACGCCGTAGCTACGACCGGCGACGATGCCGGCGACGCGGGTGCCGTGGCCGTTGGTGTCGGAGGTGTCGGCGCCGGTCGTCAGGAAGTCCTTGCCCGGCTGGACGCGGCCCTGGAAGTCGGGGTGCTTGGCGTCGACGCCGCTGTCGATCACGTAGACCGTGACGTCGGCGGCGTCGGATTCGTAGCGGTACTTCTGGTCGAGGCCCGTCGGTTGATCGATCCGGTCGAGCGCCCAGCTCGGCGGGTTGACCTGCGTGCCGCTGGCCGCGAGCGCGGGCGAGTTTCCCACCACCACCAGCAGGAACACCGTTGTCGCCGAAAAAAGACCACGAGCCGTTCGGTTCCGCATTCCTGCGTCGTATCCCGAGCGCGCGGCGACGGCAACTCGACGTCACACGATGGGCTGGTCCGTGTTTGGGCTCGAAATCCGGTTGCCCACTCGCCGGTGCGCGGCGAAAGTGATCATGGAGCGAACCAGGGGGAACGATGAGCGCCAACGCGTACATCGCCGTTGTCCTCTACGAGGCAACGAGCGATTCGCCCGCGTACGAACCGCTGTACCGCGAAGACTTCGTGCTCGTGTACGCCGAGAGCGAAGAAGCCGCGCGCGAAGCCGTGACCCGGCGCGTCGAAGGCGAGACGGGCAGCCACCGCAACGAGCAGGGCGAGCTGATCACGTTGCGCTGCAAGCGGGTGGTCGACGTCGCGCGCGCCCTCGAGGACGACCTCACGCACGACGCCGACCTGTACGCCCGGCACTTCCGCGATTTCGCCGCCTATCGGCGATTCGAACCGCTGATGGCAGACTAGCTCCGGGGCACGTGGTCGCTGACGGACATCGTCGGCAGGTAGACCAGGGCATCGAAGGCCTGGACAACGTCCACCTGGGTGAACATGTGGGCGTGGCGCATGCTCGTCGGGCCCGCCACGCCTTTCGTGCGGTTGGCACGCAGGTCGACGAGGCAGGCGTCGGAGCCGGCGAGGGTGGCTTCGACGCTGTCGTCGCCCGGCGGCGGGAGCTCTTCGGTGTGGACGCGGAAGCCGAGGCGTTCGCCCTCGTCCGGGGTGAGGCCGCTGGTGGTCCCGGTGCCGGCGGTGACGCCGAGGGTGAAGTAGTCGTTGCCGAACTCGGCGGCCAGGTGGGTGCCGGCCGAGGGGAAGACCAGGCCGGGCGCCGCGGCGAAGGGGACGCGCTGGAGATGTCCGTTGTGGACCATCACGACGATCTTCGCGCCTTCGCCGTGTAGGCGGCGAAGCAGCTTCACGGTCGACGCCATGTATGTGTCGCGCGACGAACTCTGCATCGGCGGCGCGACGCCCGCCATCATCGCCGCCAGCTCGCGCAGGTACATGTCGATGCGCAGGGCACCGAGGGCGTGGTGCTCGGCGATGGCGTGAGCGTCCCGGTCGCGCCATTGCGAGTAGACGGGTGCCAGCGATTTCAGGTGGGACAGGAGGGCGGTGAAGGCTGCCGTCGCGGCGTCGCGCGCGGGGGCGGCCATCGCCGCGTAACGGCCAGGGGCGACGGCACTGCTGACGGACGCGTATGGCTCCGAAGCGGTGAGGCCGGCCTCGACCAGCGGGAGTACGTCGGGGGCGACGTCCTCGAGGTAGCGCTGCACGGCCTTCAGCGCGGGCACGGGTGAGCCGCCGGAGCTCGGGACGTCGAGGCCGGCGTAGCGAACGCCGCCGTGGCCGCGGAGCCAGGTGAGCATGTCGTGCGCCTCGGGTGAGTCGCCGAGGGAGAAGGTGAAGCCGTCTCGCCCGATTTCGGCGACGTCACCCGGAGCGCCGCGCAGCCAGCCGTCGACGAGCTCGCCCTCAGCGAACCCCGACTCGAACCCGAGCACGGTAAAGCCGCGTTCCTCGACGAGGTGGCGCAGCAGCCGGTTGCGGAGCTCGCCGAACTCGCGGATGTGGTGGTTGTTCTCCCCGATCGCGACGATGCGCGCGTCTCCGATCAGGTCGGCGATCGATGAGACGTCGTCGGGCGAGAAAGGTGTGCGGAAGTCGAGGTCTGGCATACTGGGCACACTAACGCAACTGGAGTCGCACTTGGCAAGCGAATTGGCCGGAACCCGCCGACCGGGTGGGCGCACGGAACGCACGCGCCTCGCCGTGCTGCAGGCGACGCTCGACCTGCTCGCGGAGCAGGGCTTCACGAACCTCACGGTGGACGCGGTCGCCGACCGCTCGGGCGTGCACAAGACCACGATCTACCGCCGTTGGGAGTCGACGGACGGGCTCGTGGCCGCCGCGCTGCGCATGGGCACCGAACAGCCGTGGACGGCGCCCGACACCGGCTCCCTGGCCGGCGACCTGGCGGAGACGCTGCTGGAACTCGTGCAGTACTTCACCGAGCCCGGCCTGCGCGAGCTCCCGACGGCGTCGGTGCTGGCGGCCTTCCACTCCCCGCGTGCTGCGGAGGCGCTGCACGGGTTCTACGAGGACCGGCACGGCCGCTCAGCGGTGATGGTCACGCGGGCGATCACGCGGGGCGAGGTGCCCGCCGGGACCGACTCGGCGGAGGTCGTGCGGGTGGCGAGCGGGCCGATCTTCTACCGGTTGTTCATCTCCCGGGAGTCGGTGACGGCGGCTGACGCGCGGGTGGCAGCGGAGGCAGCTGCGGCGGCGGCGCGGGCTGGGGTTTTCGTGCGGGATGCGGCGGGTGAGGACGCGGAATCAGGGGCTTGACGTCGGTGTCGCCGGTGAGTGGCAACGAGTTGTGGGCCGCGATGATCGTCGCCGCCGCTGCGCAGCCCCTGCGGCGGCGGGAATCCGGCTTCTCCGAAAGAGTTCGGGTGACCACGACAGACCTCGGCTGCCGACTGTCTTGGCCCGAGATGTTCGAGGTGCTGAGCACAAAGCCGGTGTTCCTGTTCGTGCGGGCGTTGCAGTCCTGACCAGGTAACACCGGTGATCGCCGTTGAGGGGCGAAAAGGGTCACCCGCGGGGAGAGGTGCGGTAGCGGACTTCGTCGATGGTGACCGTGCCGTTCGCGAGGGAATCGACCTTGGTGCGGCCGTCGGGGGTCCAGCCGGTGCGTTCGTAGAAGGTGCGGGCGCGGGTGTTGCCGGCGAGGACCCAGAGGGTGGCGGTGCGGAAGTCGGTGGCCAGGGCGGTGAGGGCGTGGGAGTGGAGGGCGCGGCCGTAGCCCTGGCTCCAGAATTCGGGCAGCAGGTAGATCGACGCGAGTTCGCCGGTATCGGGGGTGGCGTCATCGTCGCGGCTGGGGCGGGAGGCGGCGAAGCCGGCGATGGTGCCGTCGGGGGTTTCGGCGACGAGGACGGTGTGGCGGGGCGCCTGGGCGGACAGGCTTTCCGCCCAGAAGGTTTCGCGGCGGGACGCGGAGAGGCCGGCGAGGAAGTCGGCCGGAAGGAGGCCGGCGTAGGCCGCCTGCCAGGAGCCGACGTGGACGCGTGCGATGCCGGGAGCGTCCGCGACGACGGCCGGGCGGACGGTGGCAGTCGAGCCAGGTGTGGTCGCGAGGCCGAAAGCAGCAGAGCTCGACGAAGTCACAGCGCCAGAGCCGGAGGTCGACGACTGCACCGCCCTGGAGCCGGCACCGGACACCGAAGCAGGCTCCGCACCAGAGCCAGAGCCCGAAGCAGGCACAACGACGGAGCGCGAACGCGAACCTGAGCCAGAACCAGCCGAACGGCCCGAGGGCTCCGAGGGCTCCGACGGCTCCGACGGCTCCGACGGCTCCGAGGCGGTCAACTCTTCTCCAAGTACTCCGCGCGCTCCATGTCCACCACATCGGACACCATCTGGGCCAGGCCAGGGTACGAAGCGAGCGTCGGGTCGCGCACCACGATTTCCTGCGACTGGGCGCGCGCCTCGGTGATCACGTCTTCGTCGCGCAGGAGCGACAGCAGCTTCAAGCCCGAGCGTTTCCCGGACTGGGCCGCGCCGAGGATGTCGCCCTCGCGGCGGAGTTCGAGGTCCAGGCGGGAGAGTTCGAAGCCGTCGGTGGTGGATTCGACGGCGGCGAGGCGTTCGCGGGTGGCGGTTCCGTCCAACGTCTCCGTCACCAGCAGGCACAGGCCCGGCACGCTGCCCCGGCCGACGCGGCCGCGCAGCTGGTGCAGCTGGCTCACGCCGAAGCGGTCGGCGTCGAGGATGACCATGGCGGTGGCGTTGGGGACGTTCACGCCGACCTCGACGACGGTGGTCGCCACGAGGACGTCGATCTGGCCGGCGCCGAAGGCCCGCATGACGGCGTCCTTCTCGTCGGCGGGCATGCGGCCGTGCAGCGCCGCCACGCGAAGGCCCTTCAACGGCCCGCCCGCCAGCTCCGGCGCCACGTCCAGCACGGCGAGCGGCGGGCGCTTGTCGCTCTTGTCCGACGTGGGCTCGTCGCCGATGCGCGGGCACACGACGTACGCCTGGTGCCCCTTCGAAACCTCCTCGCGCACCCGCTCCCACGCCCGGTCGAGCCACGCGGGCTTCTCCGCCACGGGCACCACGGTCGTCTTGATCGGCGAGCGCCCGACGGGCATCTCGCGCAACGCGGACGTCTCCAGGTCGCCGTAGACGGTCATCGCGACCGTGCGTGGAATCGGCGTCGCGGTCATCACCAGCACGTGCGGCGAAGTGGAGTCCGAACCGCGCGAACGCAGGGCGTCGCGCTGCTCCACGCCGAAGCGGTGCTGCTCGTCGACCACGACGAACCCGAGGTCGGCGAACTGCACGGTGTCCTGGATCAGCGCGTGCGTGCCGACGACGATGCCTGCCTCGCCGCTCACCGTCTCCAGCAGTGACTTCTTGCGTTCCTTCGCGCCCATCGACCCGGTGAGCAACGTCACGCGCGTCGCCTTCTCCGCGGCCCCCAGCTCCCCCTCCATGCCGAGCTCGCCGAGCATTTCCCGCAGCGAACGCGCGTGCTGCGCCGCCAGCACCTCCGTGGGCGCGAGCATCGCCGACTGGCGCCCCGAGTCGACGATCTGCAGCATCGCCCGCAGCGCGACGACGGTCTTGCCCGACCCCACCTCGCCCTGCAGCAGGCGGTTCATCGGGTGCTCGGTCGCCAAGTCCGCGGCGATCTCGTCGCCGATCGCGCGCTGGCCGGCAGTCAGGTCGAACGGCAGGCGCTTGTCGAACAGGTCGAGCAACCCGCCGTCGGTGTGCGGGCTGGCCTTGGCCGGGCGCGACACCGCGGAATGGCGCCGCTGCGCGAAAATCAGCTGCACGGCCATCGCCTCGTCCCACTTGAGGCGGTGGCGCGAGGTCTCCAGGTGCGCCCAATCTTCGGGCCGGTGGATGCCTCGCAACGCCCGTTCGAGACCGGGCAGCCCGTGCTGCTTCAGCACGTCGGCGGGCATCGGGTCGGCGTCGACCTCCAGCACGTCGAGCACCTGCCGCACGCATTTCGCGATCGACCACGTCGGCATGCCCTGCGCCGCCGGATACACGGGGATGATCTCGGCCAGGAAGTTGTCGACGGCCTCGGCTTCGCGTTCGGCGTCGAGCAGCTCGTACTCCGGGTTGGCCAGCTGCAGGGTGTCGCGGAACGCCGTGACCTTGCCCGCGAACAGGCCGGTCTTGCCCGGCGCCAGTTCCTTCTCACGCCACGCCTGGTTGAAGAACGCGCAGGCCAGCCGACGTTTCCCGTCGGTGATGACCATGTCGAGGATCGTGCCGCTGCGCGACTTCATGCGCCGCTTGCTGATCTTCTCGATCCGCGCCAGCACGGTCGCGTGCTCGCCCAGCTCCAAGCCGGCGATGTCGGTGAGCTCGCCGCGCTCGGCGTAGCGGCGCGGGTAGTGGCGCAGCAGGTCGGAGACGGTCTCGATGTCCAGCGCACCCGACAGCGCTTTCGCCGTCTTCGCGCCCAACAGCAGCGGCAGCTTTTCGCGCAGCCCGGCCATTTCTATTCGACCCCCATCAGCAGCACGGCTCCGGCCTGGCCACTGGCATAACTCGTCAACTCCACTTCGGGGTGCTCCAGCCGCAGCTGCTCGGCGAGCTCCGCGGTCACGCCCGGCGGGGCGGCGGCCCCGCTCAGCACGGTGACCAGCTCGCCGCCGAGCGTCAGCATCCGGTTGAGCACGCTCATCGCGGCCGCGACGAGGTTCGTCTCCGAGGCCGGCGCCGGTTCGATCAGCACCACCTCGTCGTCGACCAGGCCGATCACGTCACCGGACTGGGCCCGGCCCACCCAGGTTAGCGACTCCTCGCCCGCGATCCGCACCTCGCCACGCCTGGTCGCCGCGGCGGCCTCGGCCATGGCGACGACGTCGTCGTTGACCCGCCGGCCTTCGTCGTGCACCGCGAGCGCGGCCAGCACCTGCACGGGCGACGTGCACGGGATCACCACGACATCGCGGTCACCCGCCATCGCGTGGCCCGCCGCGGCGTCGGCCGCGGCCGTGAGATCGAGACCGCCGGGCAGCACGGTCACGTGCCGGCCCGCGGCCGCGTTGAACAGCCCGATCATGTCCTCGACGCCGGGTTTCCCGCCGTCGGGCACGGCCAGCACGGCAACGCCCTCGGCCCGCAGCAGCTCGACCAGCCCTCCGCCGTGCACCACGGCCACCACCGACCGGTCCAGCCCGCCGCCCGGCTCGATCGGCGTGGGCGTGAGCAGCGGTTCGATGCGGATCCGGCGCGGGCGGCCCAGCTCCAGCCCCGCCTCGATGGCCGCGCCGATGTCGGCGCAATGGACGTGCACGGCGTGGCTGCCCGAACCGTCGCCCGCCACCGTGACGCTGTCGCCGAACCCGCTCAGCCCCTTGCGCAACGCCGGCAGCCGCGCCTCCTCGACGCCGTCCAGCAGGTACATGACCTCCCACGCGTACGGCGCGGGCTCGGCGGCAGCAGGCGCCTCGACGGTGGCCGTGAGCTCGTGCTCGGGCTGCGTCGCGGTGCCGCTGATCACGCCGGCCAGCGCGTCGAGCACGGCGACGAGCCCTCGCCCTCCAGCGTCGACGACCCCCGCTTTCGCGAGGGCCGGCAGCTGCTTCGGCGTCTCCTCCAACGCGGCCGCGGCCGCCGCGGCGACGGTGGCGGCGACATCGGCCAGCGACCGCGTGTCCTCCTGGACGGCTGCGGCCACGACGTGCAGCACGGTCAGCATCGTCCCGGCGACGGGCCGGCTCACCGCGCCCGTGGCGATCCGGTCGGCGTGCGCCAGCGCGGCCGCGAGACCCGCGCCGTCGAGGTCGTCGCCCTCGGCCGCCCAGTCGGCGATCCCCCGCACGACCTGGGAGATGATCACCCCGGAGTTGCCGCGCGCGGCGGCGACGGCGCCCTTCGCCAGCACGGTCAGCGCCTCGGCCACGTCGGACGGCTCCGCGGCGGCCAACGCGTCGCGCGCGCCCGTCATCGTGTGCAGCAGGTTCGAACCCGTGTCGGAGTCCGCGACGGGGTACACGTTGATGCCGTTGATCGCCGGGCGCAGCACCTCCAGGCTGCGCACACACGCGGCCGACCAGGCCGACACCGCCACCACGTCCAGCACCCGCACCCCGTAACCTCCTCGCTGGTTCCCGCGAGGGTATCGACTTCGCGAGTGTCGATCCCGTAGGACTCGACCTCGCAGGCGTCGATCCTGCCGGAGTCAATCTCGCCGGTACCGCTCCTGCAGGTACGACCCCGTGCGGACCCTACCCAGACGAGTAGTTACTATGGTCGAGTTGCCCAGCTGGTCTGGGCGCCATTCTTTGTCCCATATCCAGAGGAGTTCGACGTGGCTGCCGTGTGCGACGTCTGTGGCAAGGGACCGGGCTTCGGCAAGTCGGTCTCGCACTCCCACCGGCGTACCAACCGCCGGTGGAACCCGAACATCCAGACTGTGCACGCCAAGATCGGCGTGTCCCAGCGCAAGCGCCTCAACGTGTGCACCTCGTGCATCAAGGCGGGCAAGGTCGTCCGCGGGTAAGGCGAAAGCTTGGGATGGCGAGTGCTCGTGGAGAGCACTCGCCATTTTTTTCGCCTTACGTGTGTTCTGGGGGTCGAACCCCCAGACCCCCGCCAGGGGCAAGCCCCCTGGACCCCCGCGAGTGGTCACCACTCGATAGAGCCGCCTCTTGTCACCTCAGGAAATCGGTCAGCACGGTGCGCAACGATTCGGGCGCGTTGAGGACGCCGTGGTCCTGGCCTGGGATCGACTCGTACCGCGCGTGGGGCACGGTTTCGGCGACGGCCCGGGCCGAAGCGGCCATCCACGCCTCCCCGGCACCGCCCGACAGCACGAGCGTGGGCACGGTGACAGCGGCCAACCGGTCGGCCGGCAAGCGGCCGCCGGGACCGGTCACGGTGATGTCGTAGGGCAGCGTGTGCGCGTAGCCGGCGAACCAGTCCCACACCGGTTGCCCCTTCATGGCCGCCACGCCTTCGGGCGGCACTGACACGCCTTCGGTCAGGAACAGCTCCACGGCGCCGTCGCGATCACCGTCGGCCACGAGGGCACTGATGCGCTCCGCGAGGTCTTCACCAGGGCGTGGCCGCTGAGAGTCCACGATGAACGGCGGCTCGTACACGGCCAGCTTCGTGATCGGCAGCCCCCGGGCCGCCGCTTCGAGAGCCAGGATCGCGCCCGACGAGTGGCCGAAAACCGCCGCCGAGCCGCCGACCGCGTCGATCACGGCCGACAGGTCGTCGAGCTCGCGCTCCACCGAGTACACAGGCGCGTCCCCGCTCTCACCACGGCCTCGCCGATCAACGGCAACGCCCTGGAATCCGGCCTCGGCCAGCACGACGGCGAGCGCGGCCACGGTCGTCCGGTCATTCACAGCGCCGCCGACGAGCAGCACCGGCGACCCCGCGCCGTAGGTGTCGAACGCGATCGGCGTGCCGTCGGCGGAAGTGACGGTGGTGGTCATGGCTGTCCTCCTGGGTGTCGTTCTCACCTTGGAGGTCGGAGCGACGACCCGCGACCGGACAGGCTCAGGGAAGTTTCCACTCCACCGGCGCCGCGCCCTGGTCGGCCAGCAGCTGGTTCGCGCGGCTGAACGGCCGCGAGCCGAAGAAGCCGTTGTGCGCCGAAAGCGGGCTCGGGTGCGCCGACTCGATGCACGGGATCTCACCCAGCATCGGCCGCAGGTTGCGGGCGTTGCGGCCCCAGAGGATCGCCACCATCGGCTCGTCGCGGGCCGCGAGCGCCTTGATCGCCTGCTCGGTCACCTGCTCCCAGCCCTTGCCCTGGTGGGAGTTCGACTTGCCGGGCTCCACCGTCAGCGCGCGGTTGAGCAGCAGGATGCCCTGGTCGGCCCACGGGGTGAGGTCGCCGTTGGTCGGCAACGGGTGCCCGAGGTCCTCGGCGTACTCCTTGTAGATGTTGACGAGGCTCTTCGGCAGCGGCCGCACGTCGGGCGCCACCGAGAAGCTCAAGCCGACCGCGTGGCCCGGCGTCGGGTACGGGTCCTGGCCGACGATCAGCACCCGCACGTCGTGGAACGGCTGCTTGAACGCCCGCAGCACGTGTTCACCCGCCGGCAGGTACGTGCGGCCCGCCGCGATCTCCGCGCGGAGGAACTCCCCCATCGCGCTGACCTGCGGTGCCACGGGCTCGAGGGCCTGCGCCCACCCGGCTTCGACGATTTCCTGCAGCGGTCGTGCGGTCACGGCCCGCGAGCCTAGCGCGGTGCGAGCGGGGTCACCGTGGCGGGTCGAGGCGCCGCAGCTCTTCGCGGAACCGTGCGCCGCGGCGCACGTACGAGTCGACCACCGTGGCGATCTGCTCGGCGGAGAACGACTTGTTCGGCCGCACCTTCGCCGGCACACCGAGCGCGATCTCGCCCGGGCCTACGTGCGAGTTGTACGACAGCACCGCGCCCGCGCCGACCATTCCGCCGTCCTCGATCACGGTTCCGTTCAGCACCACCGAACCCGACGCGATGAGGCAGCCGGTGCCGATCACCGCGCCCTCGACGTGCACTGCGTGGCCGATCGCCGACGACGGCCCCAGGATCGTCGGGTGCCGCTTGGTGCAGTGGAGCACGCAGCCGTCCTGCACGTTGGAGCGTTCGCCGATCTCGATGTAGCCGTGGTCGCCGCGCAGCACCGTCTGCGGCCATACGGAAGCGCGCGGGCCGATGCGGACGTCGCCGATCACGGTGGCGTCGGGGTGGACGTAGGCGTCCGGGTGGATCGAGGGTTCGAGGTCGCCGAGCGCGTAGATCGCCAAAGCCGTCTCCCGTTGGTCACACGAGGTTCTTGCCGAAGCACCGGTTGTCGGGTTCGTCCTTGTAGACGCCGTAACCCGGGATCCGGGTATAGCCCGACGAACCGTAGAGGGCGATCGCCTCCGGCTGCTCGGTACCCGTCTCCAGCACGGCCCGCAGCCGCCCCGCCGCGACCGCCGTGCGTTCCAGCTCCGCCAGCATCACGCGCGCGAAACCCTTGCCCCGCGCGGATTCCACGACGTACATCCGCTTCAGCTCCACGTCGCCGGGGCTGAACGCGGGCGCCGGCCCGTCGTGCGCGCGCCACGCGCCGGATGCCACGGGCACGCCTTCGAGGTAACCGACGAGGAACAGTCCACGCGGCGGCGCGAACTGCGAAGGGTCCATCGGCGTCGAGTCTTCGCTGCCGTAGCGGCGCACGTACTCGAGCTGCACTTCCGCCATCAGCTTGGTCGCGTCGGGATGGTCGTACGCGACCGCTCGGATCTCCACGACGACGAGGCTAGTGCTGCTGCCAGTGCTCCCAACCGCCTTCGTGACCATAATCCTTGCCGTCCACGGTCACGCCGGATCCCGGCATCGTCACCGCGCCGATCTTGCGCCAGCCCTCCGGCAGCTCGTCGAATGGCGGGAACGTCGCCGCCAGCGCGTGGTCTTCACCACCGGTGAGCACCCAGTGCAGCGGGTCGGCGCCGAGCGCGGAACCCACTTCCTGCAGCCGCGTGGAAATCTCGAGCTCCGCGGTGCTCACGTCGAGCCCGACGTCCGACGCCTTGGCGATGTGCCCCAGGTCGGCGAGCAGCCCGTCGGAGATGTCGATCATCGACGTCGCGCCGGCCAGCGCGGCCTGCGGCCCGGCCGAGTACGGCGGTTCCGGGCAGCGCTGCGCGTTCACGACCCCGACCGGCGAACGGAACCCTCGCCGCAGCACGGCCAATCCCGCCGCCGCCCAGCCGAGTCGCCCGCAGACGGCGAGGACGTCGCCAGGCCGGGCGCCGGAGCGCGTCACGGGTTCACGGTCTTCGAGGTCACCCAACGCGGTGACACTGATCACGATCTGGTCGGCGCTCACCATGTCGCCGCCGGACACCCCGACGCCGCCGCGGGTCGCCTCGGCCCACATGCCGTTCATGATCTCGGTCACGAGCTGGGCGGGAGTGTCCGGTGGACACGCGAAGCCCACGAGGACCGTGGTCGGTTTCGCGCCCATGGCCGCGACGTCCGACAGGTTCACCGCCACGGCCTTGCGCCCCACCTGCTCGGGGCTCGACCAGTCGAGGCGGAAGTGCACGCCCTGGACCAGCACGTCCGTGGTCGCCACTACGCGGCCGTCGGGCGCTGCGACCACGGCCGCGTCGTCGCCCGGGCCGAGCAGCGTTGCCGCCGGCTGGCGACGCCCGTTGGTGACCGCCTGGATCAGCGCGAACTCGCCTGTCCCGGCCACCGAGCCATCGTCCGGTGACACCGGTCACCTCCTGTTTCTCTCCGTGTACGAAGCCTCGACCACCGACAGTCGGATCCCCTAGGTTTTTCCCGGGGCTGGCGATACCTTGCCTACACCGTTCCTACCTCGACTCCATCGCTACCGACGAAAGGGCACGCCGTGGTCCACGCATACATCCTCATCCAGACCGAGGTCGGCAAGGCGGCCGCGGTGGCGGCGGAGATCTCCGGTGTGCCGGGCGTCACCAGCTCGGAGGATGTCACCGGTCCCTACGACGTGATCGTGCGCGCGACCGCGGAGACCGTGGACCAGCTGGGCCAGCTCGTGGTCGCGAAGGTGCAGAACGTGGAAGGCATCACCCGAACCCTGACCTGCCCGGTGGTCCACCTCTGAGACGTGGTGCACTTCGGGGGTGGCAGATTCCGACACCGGCGCACCCCCGCGGGTGGTCCTCGTGGTCGCGGCCGTGCTCGTGGTCGCGCTGGCCGTGGTGGTCGCCGTCTTCGCGGTGACGAAGAAATCGGCGCTCAGCGGCGAGGGCGTCGCGAGTGGACCGCTCCCACTCGTCGCCGTTCCCGCCCCTCAGGCGACCACGCAGGCGTGCACGACGGTCGTCGACGCGCTGCCCTCGACCTTGAAGTCCAACGGCCAGGACCTCGTCCGGCGCACGCTCGCCCAGCCCGCGCCGAAGGCCACCGTCGCCTGGGGTGACGGCGACGCGATCGTGCTGCGGTGCGGGCTCGACCGGCCGCCGGAGCTCACCCCGACCGCGCAGCTGCGCTTGGTCAACGGCGTGCAGTGGCTGCAGGTCACCGAAGACGCCGCGGCCACGTGGTACGTGGTGGACCGCGACGTCTACGTCGCGTTGACCGTCCCCGACTCGGCCGGGACCGGTCCCCTGCAGACGGTGTCGGACACCGTCAACGCGAAGCTGCCGGTCAAACCCTTGAAGTTCTGACCGTCCGGGCGGCGATCTCCTCCAGCGAGTCGCCCGTGGTGCGTGGCCCCAAAACTGCGACGTCGACGATCAGCACCACCATCGCGGCGGCCACGACGGCGAACATCCTGGTGGCGCCCTGCGCCTGCAGCACCGGCAGCAGGATGAACGGCATCGCCGCAGTGGCCAGGCGCGAGAGCGCGTACGCCGAACCGGCAGCCGTGCCGCGCAGCGACGTCGGGAACAGCTCGCCCTGGTAGGTGTGGAACGCGTTGGAGAACACGTTGCTGGCGGCGGTGTAGCAGAAGCCGAACACCGCGATCGCCACACCGGCTGTCGAGTAGCCGAACGCGAGCCCGAACACCGCCATCGCCGCGGCGCTCACGACGATCAGCCACTTGCGCTCGATCCGTTCGATGACGGGGATCGAGAGCGCGGAACCGATCGGGTAGCCGAGGAACGTGATCGCGCTGAACGTCAGCGAGTTCACGAGGCTGAACCCCTTGGCGGCCAGCACGATCGGCACGAGCGAGCCGAAGCCGTAGTAGCCGAACGCTTGCAGCAGCTGGAAGATGTAGAGCATCGACGTGCGCCGCGCCCACGGCTTGCGCAGGAGCGCGGAGAACCGCACGGGTTCCGGCGCGGGCGGTTCGGGCGCGGGTTCCGGGAGCGGTTGCGGCGCCGAGGCTTCGAGCTTGCGCACGATCTCGTCGGCTTCCGCCTCTCGCCCGCGAGCGGCGAGCCAGCGGGGCGACTCCGGCAGCGTGAACCGCAGGCCCCAGACGACGGCGGCGCCGAGCGCGCCGATCACGAACAGCCAGCGCCAGCCGTCGACGCCGAGCGGCGAATGGCCGGCCAGCGCCCGCGCGAGGAACCCGGCGACGGGCACGCCGCAGAAGCCGAGCGTGTACGCCCAGGCTGTCGCGCGGCCGCGGGCGCGGGCGGGCAGCAGGTCGGCGAGGTAGGCGTCGGCGACGGGGAGCTCGGCGCCGATGCCGATGCCGGCGATGAAGCGGCAGACCACGAGCATCCAGACGTCCGTGCTGAAGGCGCCGAGCAGCGTGAAGACCGAGTACAGGCCGAGCGTCAGCAGGAACGCGCGGCGCCGGCCGAGCTGGTCGGCGAGCTTGCCGAGGCAAACCGCGCCCACGAACGCCCCGACGAACGCTGACGCGAGCACGTACTTCAGCGCGTCGGCCGTGACGCCGAACTCGTGCGTGAGCACGGTGCTGATCGTGGACGCGAGGAACAGGTCGTAGAGGTCGAAGAACGTCGCGACCCCCACCACGGCGACGAAGTACCGGTGCCGGCGGGTGACCGGGAGCCGGTCGAGCCGGGATGCGATCTGCACGCGTTGTCTCCTGCCCTGGCTCGGGCTTGCCGCGCGCGGGCCACGTCGGCGTCACCCGGTGCCACCGGATGATCACTGTAGTGGGTGATGCCGTTCGTCGGTTCGGCGGTTGTGGTCCGGTCCTTTCCTGCGGCTGTTCATGATTTCGAAACAACGGAAACACCAAGTTGTTCCGGGCGACATCATCGGGAAATGCGGCGCCGGTGAAATTCTCCGTGATATCGGGCCTGGAATGTCAGGAGGTTTCTTTTCTTCACCGTTTGCACTTTCGCTCGACCCTGATCGCCGCAGCTCCGGGTCGACCGTTTCTCGTTGTACCCCTTGGTCTTTCGACCCCACGGTGCGCCGAGTGGACCTGTCGCGCGCCGAATTCCGCCTCGGAAAGGAATCACCAGTGCCGCCGATAACCGTGATCTTCGTCGTCTCGGGACTCGCCGTTTGGCTCAACGGCTTGGCATTTCTCGGGATCGGCGCCAAACCCGTCGAGGACGGCCCGAATCCACTGACCACGGTCGGCTGGGTGACGCTGCTCGCCGGCGTCGTGGACCTCCTGCAAGCCGCCGTGATCATCGCGACGGCGCCGCCCGCGACGGGCGTCCCGTTGGCCGGAATCGTCACGTTCTACGGCACGTTCTTCACCACGCTGGGCGTGACGCTCGTGCGAGGCCTGGACCTCCGGCCGGTCGGCAACCTGGCCGTGGCGGTGGCCGTCGTGCCGCTGCTGTGGTGGAAATTCTTCGACGGCAGCTGGATGCTGCACTCGATCCTCGTGGTGTGGCTGGTCGCGTTCCTCGCGGTGGCGGCCACGACCTACGGCAAGCTGCCCGGCAAGGTGCTCGGCGGGATCCTGACCGTCACGTCGCTCTACACGTTCCTGACGCCGGCGGCGTTGCTCGCGCTGGGTAAGTCGATCCCCTGATCACGTGACCACACAGGGTCACCCAAGTGGGTGACCCTGTGTGGTGTCAGCGGAGGCCGGTGCCGCGGGCGATGGCGGTGTCGATGAGGGTCGACAGGAGCGTGCTGTAGTCGACGCCCGTGACCTCCCACATCTTCGGGTAGGCGGACTTCGTGGTGAAGCCGGGCATGGTGTTGACCTCGTTGATCACGAGATCGCCGGCTTCGGTGACGAAGAAGTCGACGCGGGCCAGGCCCTGGCAGTCGAGCGCGCGGAACGCCTCGACGGCCATGGCGCGCAGGCGGTCGGTGAAGGCGTCGCCGAGCTTGGCCGGGATGTCCAGCTCGGCGTCTTCGCCGAGGTACTTGGTCTCGAAGTCGTACCAGGCGTCCTCGCCCTCGGCGAGCACGCGGATCTCCGCCGGCAGCGACGCTTCCACGCGGCCGTCGGGGAACTCCAGCACGCCGCACTCGACCTCACGCCCGACCACGGCGGCCTCCACGAGCACCTTCGGGTCGGTGCGACGGGCCAGCTCGATGGCGGCGTCCACATCGGACCAGTCGGTGACGCGCGAGATCCCGACGGACGAGCCCGCGCGCGAGGGCTTCACGAAAACGGGCAGCCCCAAGCGTTCCCGGTCATTCTGGGCCAAAGTGGACTGTCCACGGCGGAGCGCCGCGTACGTGCCCACCGGCAGCCCTTCCGCGGCGAGCAGCTTCTTCGCGTACTCCTTGTCCATGGCGGCGGCGCTGGCCAGCACGCCCGGGCCGACGTAGGGGATGTCGGCCATCTCGAGCAGGCCCTGGATGGTGCCGTCCTCGCCGAACGCGCCGTGCAGCACGGGGAAGACCACGTCGACGGTGCCGAGCACCTCGGTCGCCTGCCCGGGGTCGACGGTGCGCAGCTCGCGGCTGGTCGGGTCGCCCGCCAGCACGAGCGCGCGGCCGGACTCCACAGTCGGCAGCTCGCGGCCCTGGATGCTCAGCTCCTTCGGGTCGCCGGTGCCGAGCACCCAGCCACCCTGCGGGGTGATGCCCACGGGGAGCACCTCGTAGCGCTCCGGATCCAGGTTCGCGATCACGCTGCCCGCCGACAGGCACGAGATGGTGTGCTCGCTGCTGCGCCCGCCGAACACGACCGCCACGCGGATCTTCTCAGCACTCATGGTCGGTCACCGTACCGGGTGACCACGCCCAACGGCGCGCACCCGGCGTTGCGACGGGTCCCCCGGCCCGTCCACCGGCGGGGGTGGTGGGTGCGGGTTGGGCATGATCAGGTGCTTGTTCGGCGCTGGGGTGCGGCCGGGTGCAGGCGCAGTCGGACCGTGACGGACGCCTCCCGCCGGTTGCCCGAGTGGACCGGTCGCGCTGCACACCGGTCACCACGGGACCGCTCGCGCTGGACGCCGGTCACTCACCGAGTCCGCGGGCCCCGGCCGCGGCCGAGCACATCGGCCACGCGGTGCGGCCAGGGTCGGTCGCGCCGCGACGAGGAGCTCGCCGTATCGGCGGGGGGTCGACTGGTCCTTTGACGCCGCAGCCGAGCAGCTATGGCGTCAAAGGACCAGTCCGCTGCACGCCACTCACCGCCGCAGGCGAAGCAGCGTCACCCTTGGGGTCACCCGCCGCCGGCGGCGGCATCGTCACGAGAACCTCGCAAGCGCGCCCCACGGCACCGAAAGTGACGGCTGAGGTGCCACCGGACCGCTCGCGCAGCACGCCACTCGTCACCGCAGGCAAAGAAGCCCCGGACCTCGCGGTCAGCGAAGCGAATCCGCCGGCGGTCGCGCCGCCACAAGAGCCTCGCGAGAAAGGCCCGCAGTGCCGAGAGCGATGACCGCGGTGCCACTGGACCGTTCGCGGCGGTGCGGCGACCGCAGCGGAAGGCGCAGTACATCGGCCAGTCAGCGAAGCAAACCCACCAAAGCCGGCAGCGCACTCACCAACGCCTCCCGCGAACAGCCCGCGTACCCGAGCGCCACCCCGTGCGCCGTCGGCGTCCCGGCGAAGTGGCGAGCCAGCCCGTCCAGGCGGATGCCCTGGCGTTCGGCCTCGGTCAAGCAGCGGGTTTCCTGGGCGGCGGACGCGAAGGGGACCACGAGGTGGGCACCGGCGTCGTCGCCGAGGATGGGGATGGTGGCGGAGGTGAGGGCGGCGGACAGCAGAGAGCGGCGTTCGGCGAGTTCGCGGCGGAGTTTGCGCAGGTGGCGGCCCAGGTCGCCGTGGCGGGCGAGCTCCACCAGCACGCGCTGGCCGGCCGGGGAGGGGCGCGTGCCGGTGAGGTCGCGGTAGGCGAGCACGGCCTCGGTGACCGAGGCGGGCGCGACGAGCCAGCCGGCGCCGAGCGTGGGAGTGAGGATCTTGCTCGTGGTCCCCAAGTGGACGACGACGTCGGGCGCGAGGGCGGCCAGCATGGGCAGCGGGGCGACGTCGAAGCGCAGCTCGCCGTCGTAGTCGTCCTCGATGACGAGCATGCCGTCGGCGCGGGCGCGTTCCACGAGCTCCACGCGGCGCGCCGCGCTCATGCGGCTGCCCATCGGGTACTGGTGCGCGGGCGAACAATAGACCGCCCGCGCGCCGGCGGGGATCGCGTCGGGGCGGAGGCCCTCCTCGTCGACGGGCACGCCCACCACCGTCAGGCCGGCGGACCGGAACGCCTGCACGGCCCGCTGGTAACCCGGTTCCTCGAACGCCACCACCGCGCCGCGCCGCAGCACCGCGGCGGCGAGCTCCACGACGGCGGCCGTGGTCCCGCCCGTCGCCAAGACCGAGCCGGCGGCCAGACCGCGGTGCCGCAACAGGTGTTCCGAAACGGTCGCGCGGTACTCGGGCAGGCCGGCGCGGTGGGCGCGGACCAACGGCTCCGGGTCGGCCGCCGCCCGCCACGCGCGGCGCCAGGCCGCGCGGTCCAGACCGGCCGCCCACGGCGTGCCCGGCGTCAAATCCAGTACGGGCGCCGTCTCGGGTTCCGGCGCGAGCGGTCCCGCCGGGGACACCGACGCGGCCGCGCGCGTCGGCGGTGTCGTCACGTACGTGCCGGAGCCGTGGCGCCCGGCGATCCAGCCTTCGGCGTGCAGCTGCTCGTACGCGGCCGAGGTCACCGTGCGCGAAACCCTGAGCCGCTCGGCCAGCGCGCGCGTGGACGGCAACCGGTCGCCGCCGCGCAGGTGCCCGCTCGCGGCGGCCTCGCGCAGGGCGTCGGCCAGCTGCACGGCCAGCGGCGTGCTCGCCTCACGGTCGAGGCTCACCGGCAGCGCGGTGTCGGCGTACGACACGAATCCTCCTCGAACCGAACTGAAAAAGTGGACTTCCCAAGTGTAGAAGAAGTGGTCGTTCAACACGTCCACTCATCCGCGCGACACTGCGGACATGACGAGCCTCTCGCCGACCCCCCGCACGACCCTCGGCCGCAAGAAGAACCGCGCGGCCACCGACCGCGCGACACTGCACGCCGTGCTCGACGAGGCCCTGATCTGTCACCTCGGCCTCGTCCGCGACGGTGCGCCGCTCGTGCTGCCCACCGGCTACGGCCGCGACGGCGACACGCTCTACCTGCATGGTTCCACGGGCGCGGCCAGTCTGCGCACCGCCGCACTGGACCTTGACGTCTGCGTCACCGTCACGCTGCTCGACGGCATCGTCTACGCCCGCTCGGTCAACAACCACTCCATGAACTACCGCAGCGCCGTCATCCTCGGCCGCGCGCGCCTCATCACCGACCGGGACGAGAAGCTCCACGCCCTGCGCGTGCTCACCGACCACCTCTCCCCCGGCTCGTGGGACCACGCGCGCGGCGTCAACGCGAAGGAGTTCGCCGCCGTCTCCGTCCTGGCGCTCGACCTCGCGGAAGCCTCGGTGAAACTGCGCGCCGAAGGCCCCGATGACGAGCCGGAAGACGTGAGCGCCAACGAAGCCTGGGCCGGCGTCCTCCCGGTGACAACTGTCTTCGGCGAACCCGAACCCTCCGCCGACCTGCCCGCCGGCTGGAGCGTGCCCGAGCACGTCACCGGACGCGTCACCCAGCCAGAGGCAGCCGCACGGTGAACACGGTCTGGCCCGGCCGGCTCGTCACTTCGACCGTGCCACCGTGTTCCACGACCAGCGAGTGCACCACGGACAGGCCCAGACCGGTGCCACCGGCCGACCGCGTGCGCGAGTTGTCAACGCGGAAGAACCGGTCGAAGATCCGCTGCTGATCCTCCGGCGAGATCCCCGGCCCGGCGTTCTCCACGCGGATCACCGCGACGGAATCCAGAACGCTGACCGACAAACCCACCCGCGTCCCGGAAGGTGTGTGCACGGCCGCATTCGCCAGCAGGTTGTCGAAAATCTGCCGCAGCCGCACAGGATCCGCGTCGACGAAAACCGCCGAAGTACCCAGCGAAACCCCCAGCGGATGCGCCGGCCGCCCCACCCGGAACGCGTCCGCGGCGGCCTCGGCAATCGGGACAACGTCCACCCGTTCGGGCCGCACCGGCGGCTCCGCGTCGTGGGCGTCGAGGCGCGCGAGCAGCAGCAGATCGTCGACGAGCACGCTCATCCGCGCCGTCTCCTCGCGGATCTTCGCCAGGTGCGCCTCACGTTCCTCGGGTTCGTTCGCCGCCGCGTACCGGAAAAGGTCGGCGTAGCCCCGGATCGACGTGAGCGGCGTACGCAGCTCGTGCGACGCATCGGCCACGAAACGGCGAAGGCGCTCGTTGGCGGCCGTCCGCGCGGCGAGCGACGACTCGATGTGCGTGAGCATCACGTTGAACGCCGTGCGCAGCTCTGCTACCTCCGCGCCGCCGCCTTCGCCCGTCGCGCGCACGGGCAGGTTCGCCGTCCCCGTGAGGTCGTGCGACGCGATGTCGTGCGCCGTGCCCGCCATGTCCGACAACGGCTGCAGGCCGCGGCGCAGCACGAGCCGCCCCACCACGACCAGGATCGCCAGCGCGATGAGGAACGCGATCACCTCGACCAGCACCAGCTGCCGCACCGTGCTGTCCAGATCCGCCTGCGGCGCCGCGCTCAGCAACACCGTTCCGCTGCCGGCGGAATCCGTCGCGACCGGGCACGCGCGTACGCGATAAGGCCCGCCGCCGTGGATGTACACCGTGCGGAACACGTCTCCATCCGTGGCGTCGGACGCGACGTCGGCGAGCGGCGTGATGTCGGTCGGCAGGTTGCTGCCGGGCCGCGGCGTCGCCACTCCGCGGTCGACCTCGAACACCGCCGAGAACCACGAGTAGACGATTTCCGGGTTGCCGTGCGAACTGCGCAGCCCCGGCACCTGCGCGACCTGGCTCGTCTTGAGCTGCTCGTCGAGACGACGGCCGAGGTAGCCGTGCATGAACCCGACCGTGACGGTCCCCACGATCGCGAACACCACCAGCGCCAGCGCGCCGAGCCCGAACGCCAGCCGGGTGCCGAGCCGCGACGCGCGCCACGCGGCGTACCAGCGGCGAGCCCAGCGCCGCAGCCGCTTCACCGGCCCGCCCGCACGACGTAGCCGACGCCGCGCACGGTGTGGATCAGCGGTTCGGCGCCGTCGTCGAGCTTGCGGCGCAGGTGCGAGATCACCAGCTCGACGACATTGGACCGGCCGCCGAAGTCGTACTCCCACACGTGGTCGAGGATCTGCGCCTTCGTGAGCACGGCCGGCGAGCGGCGCATGAGGTAACGCAGGAGCTCGTACTCGGTCGGCGTCAGTTCCGCGAGCCGATCGCCGCGACGGACCTCGCGCGTGTCCTCGTCGAGAGTCAGGTCCTCCACGCGCAACACGGCGGTGCGCGGCGCGGGCGGCGCGGCCGCGCTCCGGCGAAGCACCGCCCGCAGCCGCGCCATCAACTCCTCGACGGAAAACGGCTTCACGAGGTAGTCGTCGCCACCTCGGGTCAGGCCGGCGATGCGGTCGGCCGTCGCGTCCTTTGCCGTCAGGAAGACCACGGGCACGGCGTTGCCGTGTTCGCGCAGGCGGTCGAGCACGGTGAAGCCGTCGAGGTCGGGCAGCATCAGGTCGAGCACCACGATGTCGGGTCCGAACTCCGCCACGCGGCTGAGCGCCGCCGCGCCCGAGCCCGCGGTCACGGCCTGCCAACCCTCGTAGCGGGCGACGGTCGCGACGAGATCGGCGATGTGCGGTTCGTCGTCGACGACGAGCAGCCGCACCGGGTTCGGGTTGTCCACTCCACCATCCTCCGTGACCACCGCGCGGGCGCGCGAGCGGAGCGCGCGGCCGACAGCCAGTCGACAGGTTCCGCCCAGATCCGCCACAGGTTCCGCGGCGACGCTGGCGTTCGTGACACCCGAGCCGAAGGGATTCCCCGTGAGTGTCCTGACCCCGATCGCCGTCCCGCCCCGCCCGGCGGTGGCGCCCCGTGTGGTCGCCAAGGCGTGGATCTTCGTGTTCCTGGCGGCCAACGTGGTGCTCGCCACGGTGTTCTTCGCCGTCGGCGACCTGTCGGACGACCCGCTGATCAGCGCCGGGCGCCTCGCCGGCATTTACGCGGCACAGGCCATGGCCGCGCAGCTGCTGCTCGTCGCGCGCCTGCCGTGGCTCGACCGCCGGCTCGGCATGGACCGGCTCACGTCGTGGCACCGCTGGACGGGCTTCAGCCTGCTGTGGCTGCTGGTCGCGCACGTGGTGCTGGTGGTCGTCGGCTACTCCGCCATCGAGCGCACGAACGCGGCCGACGAGCTGGTGCAGCTGGCCAACACCACCGAGGGGATCCTGCGCGCGATCGTCGCGTTCGTGCTCATCCTGGTGGTCGGCGCGGCTTCCGCCCGCTTCGCGCGCAAACGGATGGCCTACGAGACGTGGCACTTCGTGCACCTCTACACCTACGCCGCGGTGGTGCTGGCCTTCACGCACCAGATCACCGTCGGGCAGTCGTTCGCGAGCCACCCGGCCGCCCGTGTGTACTGGTGGACGCTGTGGCTGGGCGCGGGTCTGGCCGTGCTGGCCGGGCGCGTGCTCTTGCCGTTGCGACGCAACCTGCGGCACCGGTTGCGGGTGGTCGCCGTGGTGCCCGAGTCGCCCGACACCGTGTCCGTGTACATGACCGGCCGCGACCTCGACCGGCTACCGGCTCGCGCGGGGCAGTTCTTCCTGTGGCGCTTCCTCACGCGTGACCGCTGGTGGCAGGCCAACCCGTTCTCCCTCTCGGCCGCGCCCGACGGCCGCACACTGCGGCTGACCGCCAAAGCCGTCGGCAGCTCCAGCGCGAGCCTTCGGTCGCTGCGCGTCGGCACGCGTGTTTTCGCCGAAGGCCCGTACGGCGCCTTCACCACCATCCACCAGCAACGGCCCAACGCGCTGCTGGTCGCCGGCGGCGTCGGCATCACGCCGATCCGTGCCCTGTTCGAAGACGTGAGCGGCCACGTCGTGCTGCTCTACCGCGTGCGGACACCGGCCGACGCCGTGCTTCTGCCCGAGCTGCACGCGCTGGCCAAGGCCCGCGGCGCGGTCGTGCACGTCCTCAGTGGACCGTCGGATCTGCACGGTCCCCACGGCCCCGTGCTCGGTCCCGCCGCGCTCCACGCGCTGGTGCCGGACATCGGCGACCGCGACGTGTTCGTCTGCGGTCCGCCCGGGATGACGTCGGCCGTGCTGCGCAGCCTGCGGGAGCTGCGCGTGCCCGGCACCCAGGTCCACGCCGAACGCTTCAGCCTGGCCGCGTGAGGAGCTTCCGATGAAGAAGACCATTTTCGTGGTCGCGCTGTCGATCGCCGGGTTCGTGGCCGTGTGGCGGTTTGACCCGACGCCGGCGACGAGCAGCACCACCACGAGCGCCCCTGCTCCGACAGCCGGCGCCGCACCGTCCACTTCGGCCGGTTCCGGCTCCGTGACCACGCGGGGCAGCGCCGAGCCGACCGAGTTCGGCACCGTGCAGGTGCAGGTGTCCTTCTCCGGCAGCCGGATCACTGACGTCACCCTCGTGCAGCAGCCGGACAGCGGCCGCGGCGTCGACGCGATCCCGCTGCTGCGCGAGGAAGCCCTGCAGGCGCAGAGCGCGGACATCGACACCGTCTCGGGCGCGACGCAGACCAGCGAGTCGTACATCAAGTCGCTGCAGGCGGCGCTCGACGCGAAGGGCTCGTGATGGCCACGCACGTCGAGCAGGTGATGGGGCTGCCCGTGTCGCTCGACCTGCGCGACGAAGGAGACTTCACCGGCGCCGTCGCCGACACGTTCCGGTGGCTGCGCGAGGTCGACGCCCGCTTCAGTCCGTTCCGCTCCGGCAGCGAAGTATGCCGCTACGACCGCGGCGAAACCACCGAACTCAGTGCGGACCTCGACGAGGTGCTCGGCCTCTGCGCGTACTACGAAGACCTCTCCGGCGGCGCCTTCTCCGCCCGGCTGCCGGGCCGAGGCCTGGACCCGTGCGCCGTCGTCAAAGGCTGGGCCGTGCAGCGCGCGGCCGATCGCCTCCACGCGGCCGGCGCACGCCGGTTCTGCCTCAACGCCGGCGGCGACGTCGTCACCGCGGGCGAGCCGGAGTCCGGACGGCCGTGGCGCGTCGGCATCCGCCACCCCGAACAGCCCGAAGCGGTGTGCGCCGTGGTCGCCTCGCGCGACGGCGCCGTCGCCACCTCGGCCGCGTACGAACGCGGCGCCCACGTGCTCGACGGCCGCACCGGTCTGCCCGCCACCGGATTGTTGAGCGTCACCGTCGTCGCCGAAGACCTCACGCACGCCGACGCGCTGGCCACCGCCGCGTTCGCCCTCGGCGCCGACGGCATCAGCTGGGTCGCCGAACAACCCGGCTGCGACGTGCTGATCGTCGACGCCCGGCGGCGCGTCCACCGCTCCCCCGGCCTCGCGCTCGCCTGACCCGAGTGTCCACAGTGCACTCGGTGAGATTCCGACCAGTGCCGACGTGATGTCGTTGTCACCGGATGTTCACGGTGGTGGTGAAACGCGGACCGGCGAGCTGCGTCGTACTGAGCGTGCTGCGGTTGACGACGGTTGCCGGTGCGGTGTGCGTGGTGGTCGCGTCGTTCTTGTCGGGAGGCGCGACGAGAGCGAGCGGCGTGGGGCTGCTGTGGTTCGTCGCCGGGGCGCTCGTCGCCGCGGCGCTGGGGCCGGCGCGGTCGCGCAAGGTGCGGGTCGCGGCGGCGGTTCTCGGGATCGCCACCGCCGCGGCCGCCGTGGTGCGGCTGGTGCTCGACGTGCGTGGCGGTGTGCCGGGCCTGGACACCCCGGTGCTCGCCGTGGGCGCGGTGGGAGTGGCGGTCGGGCTGCTCGACAGCACGTCGTGGCGGATCCGTCCCGTCGGCTTGCTGGTGGCCGTCGCCATGCTGGCCACAGCGATGGGGGCGCCGTTCGCCGCCGACCGGGTCGCCACGGCGAGCACGACCCGCGGCGTGCCGGACCTGACCCCCGAACCGGTGGCCGAAAAGCCCGGTGGCCGACAGTGGTCCTGGCAGCCACCGGCCGACGTGAGCGCGATGGTGGCCGCGGGGCACGGGGTCGTCGTCGCGGCCGCCGACGGTTCGGTGACGGCGCTCGACGGGCTCGACGGCAGCCGCGACTGGTCCTACGCCCGGGCCGGCGCTCACGTCCACGCGCTGCTCGCGTCCGCCGACCGGCGCACGGTCGTCGCCGCTTTCGCGTCGAAAACCGACAGCAGCAACGACCTGGTGGTCGTCCTCGACGCCGACACCGGCACTGCACGCTTCGACCGCGTGGTGCCGTCGGTTCTCGTCGAGACAGGGGAGATCCTGGTGGGCACCAAGACCTTGACCATCCGCGATGACGCGTACGCCGGCTACGACATCCAGACCGGCGACGAACTCTGGCACTGGTCCGCGCCGGCCGGGTGCGTGAACCCGTACACCTTGCCCGCGCAAGCCCGGACGGTGGTGCTCGCCGCGCTGGAGTGCGGGCGTTCCGCGGGACTCGTCGCGCTCGACGAGGTGACCGGGCACGAACGCTGGCGCCATGTGGTCGAGACCACTGGACCCGACGATGAACGGCTCGCCATCTCCCCCGCCACCACCACCGACGGTGCCGTCGTGTGGCTGCGGCTCGTCGGCCGCGCCGCCGCTCCCGGCTCGGTCCTCAACGGCCTGTACGACACCGAGACGGGCCGGCTGCTGGCCCAGCCGGACGCGTCGCGGTGGGTGCGGATGGACGTGGGACCGATTCCCGTGACCGAAGAGGAAAAGACGTCCGCCGAGGCCCTCGACCCCGGCACCGGCACCACGCACCCGATCGACCTCGGCGCATGCCCCGTGCGCTCGGCCGACGCCACCACCCGGCACACGTATCTCCGCGCGTGCCAGGACACCGGCCGCGACCTGACCCTGTTCGTGCAGAGCTTCGACGGCAGCGCGCCGACCAGCCGGGTGGTGCGGATGGACGGCTCGGGCCCGCTGTCGGACCTGCGGCTCGTGCCGGCGCCGGGCGCGATCGTCTTGGCGCGCAGCACGTACGGCGGCACGCCCGCGCCGGTCGTCGGCTTCCCCGGCTGAGGTCGGCGAAACCGCCTCGCGTGAGACCGTTCTTTTCGGGCAGACTGCGATCACCGCGACCGAACAGGGGAGACCGATGCCGTCCATCGTCGAGAACACCACCTTCGACTGCGCCGATCCGTATGCGCTGGCCCAGTTCTGGAGCGGCGTCCTCGGCCGGCCCGTCGCCGAGGAGGACGAGCCGGGTGACCCGGAGGTCGGCATCGAGCTCGACCACGGCGGCACGCTGCTGTTCATCCGCGTGCCAGAGACCAAGACCGTGAAGAACCGCATCCACCTGTGCCTCACGCCCGAAGGCCCGCGCGACGACGAGGTCGAGCGCCTGCTCGCCGCCGGCGCCACGATGTTCGACGACCAGCGCAACGCCGACGGCACCGGCTGGGCCGTGCTCCACGACCCGGAAGGCAACGAATTCTGCGTACTCCGCAGCAAGGCCGAAAAGGCAGCGAAGTGACCGAGTCGTTCGACCTCAACCGCGCCAATTGGGACGAGCGCGCGGCCGTGCACGCGAAGTCCGAGTACTACGGCTTCGAGCGCTTCCGCACGGACCCCGGGTACCTCAGCGACGTCGTGCGGTTCGACCTCCCGCGCCTCGGTGACGTCTCGGGCCTGCGCGGCGTGCACCTGCAGTGCCACATCGGCACGGACACGCTTTCCTTGTCCCGCCTGGGCGCGCGGATGTCCGGCCTCGACCTCTCCCCCGGCTCGCTGGCGGAAGCGCGCAAGCTCGCGGACAGCGTCGGCGCGGAGATCGACTACCACGAGGCCAACACGTACGACGCTGTCGACGTGTTCGGCGACGGCGCGTTCGACCTCGTCTACACCGGCATCGGTGCGCTGTGCTGGCTGCCGCGGATCGCCCAGTGGGCCACGGTCGTGGCGCGGCTGCTGAAGCCGGGCGGACGGTTGTTCCTGCGCGAGGGCCACCCGATGTTGTGGACCCTCGACGACGAATCCGAGCACGGCTGGCCGAAGTACGAGTATTTCGAGCACACCGAACCGCTCGTCTTCGCCGAGGAAACCACCTACGTCGAGTCCGACGGTCCCATCGTGAACAGCACCACGCACTCGTGGAACCATTCGCTGGGCGAAATCATCACAGCGCTGCTGGACAACGGCCTCACGCTCACCGCGTTCACCGAGCACGACACCGTGCCGTGGAACGCGTTGCCGAACGAAATGCGCCAAGTCGACGGCGGCGAATGGCGGCTGCGGGAGAACCCGCGGCGCCTCGCGGCGAGCTACACCCTGCAGGCGGCGAAGATTTCCTAGAGTGCGGGCATGACTCGTGCTCTTGTCGCCGTCGCCGCACTGGGCGGCACCATTTCCATGGCCCCCGGCCGCTCGATCGAAGACGGGGTGGTGCCGCGGCTGACCGCCGAGGACCTGCTCGGCGACCTCGGCACCGACCTGCCGATGGACCTCACGGCGGCCACGCTCGCCGGCATCTCCAGCGCGTCGATGGACTACGAGACGCTGCTGCGGACCCGCGATTGGGGTCTGAAGCAGGTGGCGGCGGGCGCGGCGGGACTCGTCGTGGTGCAGGGCACGGACACCCTCGAGGAGACGGCGTACTTCTTCGAGCTGACCTGGCCCCACGATGTGCCGGTGGTCGTCACCGGGGCGATGCGCAACCCGAGCCTGCCCAGCGCCGACGGCGCCGCCAACCTTCTTGCGGCGCTGACCGTCGCGGCCGAACCCCGCAGCCGCGGGCGCGGTGCGCTCGTGGCGTTCAACGACGACGTGCACTCGGCGCGCTGGGTGCGCAAGGCACACGCGAGCCACCTCGAAGCGTTTTCCTCGAACCCGGCGGGACCGCTCGGGCTCGTCGCGGAACGCAACGTGCACTACTTCCACCCGGCCGGCGGACGTCCGTCAGCGCTTCAGGTGGAAAGCGCCGACTTCTCGGGGCTGGTTCCGTTGCTGGAAGCGGGCATCGCGGATTCCGGCGAACTGCTCAAGCTCGTCCTCGACGGCGGCGCCGGCGGGGTGGTCGTGGCGGCCAGCGGCGTCGGCCACGTTTCGCGTGGGACCGCCGACGTGATCGCCGGCGCGAAGGTGCCGATCGTCGTCGCCTCACGCACCGGCGCGGGCACGACGTTCCGCGGCACCTACGGTTTCCACGGCTCCGAGTCGAGCCTGATCCGCCTCGGCGCGACGATGGCCGGCTGGCTCGACCCCCGCAAAGCCCGCGTCCTGCTTCAGGTCCTGCTCGCCACCGGCGCCTCGCGGGAACGCGTCGAGCAGGAGTTCCGCCTGCGTGGCGACCTGGACCGCTGAGGCGTCAGTCCCGGACCGGACCACCGAGCGGATCCATGTGGTACAGCCGCATCGCGCGCGGCCCGTCGCGGTAGACGTGCACGCTGATCGCCGGGTCGGGCCCGTCGTTGCGCATCTCGTGCACATACCCGGGTCCGAACACGCGCGACTGCCCGGCGGCCAGCGCGTGCACCTCGGTGACCGCGCGGCCGTCGGGTGAGCGGCGCGCGACGGTCTCGGTCAGCCGCCCCGAGACGACCGTGAACGCGCCGGTCGAGAACTCGTGGTCGTGCAGGTCGGTGTGCTGGCCGGGCAGCCAGCTCAGCAGCCAGACCTCCTGGCCGTCGCCGCGTTCCACGAGGGCGGAGAAGCGCTCGTCGGGGTCGTAGCGCAGGAGGTTCGCCCAGCGTTCGCGGTCTGCGGCCACCTGAAGGGCGACACGCACCGGGTGGCGCAGGGCGGGATTCTCGGGACGCAGCAGGGTGTTGTCCGGGACGGCGAACATGGTCGTTCCTCGCAGGAGAAAAGGGGGAGAAAGCTGGGCCGGGGCTGGGTTCACCGACAACAGCGACACGACGGCATGACCGGGCGGAGGTCACAGGACCCCGGCCGCGCGGTCATCAGGCACATCGTCACGCCGACAGCGAACCAGCGCCGGCCCCGGCGGTCAACCGCTTCCCAGCCCCTGGGAGATCAGCTCCACTCGTGCTTCTGCGAGCGCCCCAGCAGCTCCGCGCCGGCCCGGCGCGGGTCCACGCCCTCGTGGCACACGCGGTGCATCGCGTCGGTGATCGGCATGTCCACGCCCAGGCTGCGCGCCAGCTCGCGGATCGACGAGCACGACGTGACGCCCTCCGCGACCTGCCCGCCGGTGGCGGCCTGCGCCTGCTCCAGCGTGTCGCCGCGGCCCAGCCGTTCGCCGAAGGTGCGGTTGCGCGACAGCGGCGAGGAGCACGTGGCCACCAGGTCGCCGACGCCCGCGAGGCCCGCGAACGTGAGCGGGTCGGCGCCGAGCTTCGTGCCCAGGCGCGCTATCTCCGCGAGGCCGCGGGTGATCAGCGTCGCCATCGTGTTGGCGCCGAGACCGAGGCCCGCGGCCATGCCGCAGCTGAGCGCGATCACGTTCTTGCACGCGCCGCCGAGCTCGCAGCCGACGACGTCGGTGTTGGTGTACGGGCGGTAGTACTGGTTCGAGCTCGCCCGCTGGATCGCCACCGCGCGCTCGTGGTCCGCACAGGCCAGCACCGCCGCGGCCGGTTGCGCCGCGGCGATCTCGCGGGCCAGGTTCGGCCCGGAAACGACCACGATCTCGCCCGCGTCGACCTTCGCCAGCTCGGCGATCACCTCGCTCATCCGCTTGAGCGTGCCCAGCTCCACGCCCTTGGCCAGGCTCACGAGGATGGCCTCGGGCGGCAGCAGCGGCTGCCACGCGGTGAGGTTCTGCCGCAGGCTCTGGCTCGGCACGCCGAGCACCACGGCCTGCGCGCCGTCGAGCGCCGCGGCCGGATCGGCCGTCGCCGTGATGCGCTCGGGCAGCCGGGTGCCGGGCAGGTACGACTCGTTCGAATGCCGCGTCGTGATCTCCTCGGCGACCGACTCGCGGCGCGCCCACACGGTCACGTCGCGGCCGGCGTCGCCGAGGACCTTGGCGAACGCCGTGCCCCACGAGCCGGCGCCGAGCACCGTCACCCGCTGGACGTCGGTGGCGAAGGCGGCCATCAGGCGCCGTCCTCCGGCTTCTTCACGGGCGGCTCCTCGCGGCGGATCTCGGCGAGCAGCCGGGTGACCTCGTCCATCATCAGCTTGGTCACCTCACGCAGCGTCGAGGCGCTGCGGGGGTTGGCGTTCGCGTAGGCCGACAGGTCGAGCGGGTCGCCGACGAGGTGCGTGACGGTCTTACGCGGGAACGGCGTGAACTTCTTCGTGTAGCCGTTGTAGATCTGGTTGGTACCCCAGCGTGCGATCGGGATCACCGGCGCGTCGTTCTGCAGCGCCAGCCGCGCGACACCTGTGAACGACTCCTTGGGCCAGCCGGCCGGATCCTTCGTGATCGTGCCCTCGGGGTAGATCACGACGATCTTGCCCTCGGCCAGTGCCTCGTGCGCGGCCCGGAGGCTGTCGCCCGCCGCGCTGGAGTTGCGCGACACCGGGATCTGCCCCGACGCGGTCGCGATCTTCCCGAGGACCGGGACCTTGAGCAGGCTGTCCTTGAGGAAGAACCGCGGCACGCGCTTCTGGCGGTGCACGAACACCGCATCCACCACCGGGTCGAGGTGGGAGATGTGGTTCAGCACGAGCACCGCCGGGCCCTGGCGCGGAATCTTCTCCGCGCCGAGGTACGACCGCTTCCCGATCCGGGTCAGCGGGTAGAACACGAACGCGGCCAACCCCACCCAGAAGCCGCCCTTCTCACGCCGTGCCAAGTCTCCTCCTCCGAACGATCCACTCCGGCAGATCCTGCCGCGCCGGGGTTCACGCAGTCCAGGGAGGGTGCGCTCACCACGCACCACGGAGCTTTCGGGTAAAGATGGACACGTGGACGTGGACCTGGTCGTGCCGTTGAAACACCCCCGCGTGGGCAAGTCGCGCCTGCGTGGCGCGGTCGTCGAAGCGGAGCACGCCGAGCTGGTGCTGGCGCTGGCGTACGACACCCTGGCGGCGGTCACGTCGGTGGCCGGCGTGCGGCGCGTGCTGGTCGTGGCCGCGGACCCGGCGGCGGTGTCCGAACTGGCCGGGCTCGGCGTGGAGCTGGTGACCGAACCGGGCGACGGCGGGCTGAACGAAGCCCTGCGTCACGGAGCGGCTCTGCTGCGCGACGACGAACCGGACGGAATCGTCGGCGCCCTGCAGGCCGACCTGCCGGCCCTGCGCGCGGGCGATTTCGCCGACGCGCTGGCCGAGGCAGCCGGGCGGCGCGCGTTCGTCGCGGACCTCCAGGGCACCGGCACCACGCTGCTGCTGTCGGCTCCCGGCGCGCTGCTCGACCCGCGGTTCGGCGCCGATTCCGCCCAGCGGCACACCGATTCCGGAGCCGTCCGGCTGGCCGGGGCGGTGGTGTCGTTGCGCAGCGACGTGGACACTTCGGACGATCTCGAGCACGTGCGCGCGCTCGGCGTCGGCAAACGCACTGCGGCACTGCTGCCCGACGAATCCGTCCCATTGGGCTGAAGGTGTTCATTTGACCTTCACCGCGGTCTGCGCAAACTGCTGCTTCGTAGTGAACAATGGGCGTCGTGAGCACAGACGACGCCAGCACATCCGCCCGGAACGGACAGCCCGCCCGGCGGCGCAGGGCCAGCGCGGCGAAAGCTGAGGCGCCTGGAAGCCCCGCACGACACACCAGCGCAGCGAAGAAGACGCCTCCGAGCAAGAGCGTCGCTTCCGCCGACGCGGTGACCACGGCCGCCCGCGCGACCGCCGCCAAGGCGGGCACCAACGCCGCCGGCAAGGCCAAGACCGCCAAGAGCGAGCCGAAAACCGCGCCGGTGAAAACCTCGCGGGCCCGCAAGACCACCGCGGCCACGGCCGTGGCCACCACGGAGACCGCCCGGCCCGCGGCCCGGCGCACCACGGCCGCGGTCGACGCGTCGGGTGACGATTTCCGCGGCGTGCCCTCGGCTCCGCCTGCTGTCACCTCGAGCGCGCCGACCGCCGTCGAGACGCTGCCCGACGACCGGTACTTCAACCGCGAGCTGTCCTGGCTCGACTTCAACGCGCGGGTGCTCGCCCTCGCCGAGGACGAGTCGCAGCCGCTGCTGGAGCGGGCGAAGTTCCTCGCCATCTTCGCGTCCAATTTGGACGAGTTCTACATGGTCCGCGTGGCCGGCCTGAAGCGCCGCGACGACACCGGCCTGTCCGTGCGCAGCGCCGACGGCCTCACGCCGCGCGAGCAGCTGGACTACATCGCCAAGCGCAACCAGGACCTGGTGGAGCGCCACATCGGCGCGTTCGAAAATCACCTGCGCCCGGAGCTCGCGAAGCAGGACATCCAGCTCGTCGGGTGGGCGGACCTCGCCGGCGCCGACCAGCTGCGCCTGTCGAGCTACTTCTCGGAGCAGATCTTCCCGGTGCTCACGCCGCTGGCCGTCGACCCGGCGCACCCGTTCCCGTACATCTCGGGCCTGTCGCTCAACCTCGCGGTGACGGTGCGTGACCCGCAGGGCGGCACGGAGCGCTTCGCCCGTGTGAAGGTGCCGAGCAACGTGCCGCGCCTCATGCGCGTGGAGCCCGAACGCACCAGCCGCACGGCCACGTTCCTGCCGCTGGAGGAGCTGATCGCCGCGCACCTGGGCGAGCTGTTCACCGGCATGGAGGTGACGGAGCACCACGTGTTCCGCGTCACCCGCAACGCCGACTTCGAGGTCGAGGAAGACCGCGACGAGGACCTCCTGCAGGCACTCGAACGCGAGCTCGCGCAGCGGCGCTTCGGCCCGCCCGTGCGGCTCGAGGTCGCGGAGGACATGAGCGAGCACATGCTCGAGCTGTTGCTGCGCGAGCTCGAGGTGGACCCGGCCGACGTCGTCGAGGTGCCGGGTCTGCTCGACCTGACCTGCCTGCACCAGCTGTCCGGTGTGGACCGCAAGGAGCTCAAGGACCGGTCGTTCGTGCCGGCGACGCACCCGGCTTTCGGCGAGCGCGAGACGCCCAAGAGCGTGTTCGCGACGCTGCGCGAGGGCGACGTGCTGGTGCACCATCCGTACGACTCGTTCTCCACAAGCGTGCAGCGCTTCATCGAGCAGGCCGCGGCCGACTCGAAGGTGCTGGCGATCAAGCAGACGCTCTACCGCACATCGGGCGACTCCCCGATCGTCGACGCGCTGATCGACGCCGCCGAGGCCGGCAAGCAGGTCGTGGCATTGGTCGAGATCAAGGCGCGCTTCGATGAGCAGGCCAACATCACGTGGGCGCGCACGCTGGAGCGCGCGGGCGTGCACGTGGTCTACGGCCTCGTCGGGCTCAAGACCCACTGCAAGGTGTCGATGATCGTGCGCCAGGAAGGCTCGACCATCCGGCGCTACTGCCACATCGGCACCGGCAACTACAACCCGAAGACCGCGCGCCTGTACGAGGACATCGGCCTGTTCACCGCCGACCCGAGCATCGGCGCCGACGTGACCGACCTGTTCAACGTGCTCACGGGCTACTCGCGGCAGGACACCTACCGCACGATCCTCACGTCGCCCCACGGCATCCGCCGCGGCATCGTGCGCGCGATCGGCGAGGAGATCGAGCTCGCGCGCGCCGGGCAGGACGCCGGGATCCGGATCAAGTGCAACTCGCTCGTCGACGAGCAGGTGATCGACGCGCTGTACCACGCTTCGCAGGCCGGGGTGCCCGTCGACGTGGTGGTGCGCGGGATCTGCGCGCTGAAGCCGGGTGTCGAGGGGCTGTCGGAGAACATCCGCGTCCGCTCGATCCTGGGCCGGTTCCTGGAGCACTCGCGGGTGTTCCACTTCCGCGCCGGCGGCACGCACTGGATCGGCAGCGCCGACATGATGCACCGCAACCTCGATCGTCGTATCGAAGCGCTGGTGCGCGTGAAGGACACGAAGCTCACGCAGCAGCTCGACGCCGTGCTCGACTCGGCGCTCGACCCGACCACGCGGTGCTGGGTCCTCACGGCCACCGGCGAGTGGCAGCCCTCACCCGCCGCCGGTTCTCAGGTGCGCGACCACCAGGTGGAGCTCGCGAAGCTGCACGGGGCCGCCGGATGAGCGTGGACGTCCGCGCAGCCGGTGCGGTGCTGTGGCGCCGCGCCGGTGACGGGTTCGAAGTCGCCCTGGTGCACCGGCCTCGTTACGACGACTGGTCATTGCCGAAGGGCAAGGTCGATTCGGGTGAGACCCTCGCCGCCACCGCGGTGCGGGAGGTGTGGGAGGAAACCGGCTACCGCGTCGTGCTGGGGCGCCACGTCGCGCAGAGCGCGTACGACGTGCCCGCCCGCAGCGGCGGTGGCATGCTGAAGAAGACCGTCGACTACTTCAGCGGCGAAGCGGTGTCGGGAACTTTCCTGGCCAACCACGAGGTCGACGAGCTGCGCTGGCTCGACGCGGTCGCGGCCGAGCGCCTCCTCACGCGCGACACGGACGTGCGCGTGCTGCGCGAGTTCTGCGCGCTGCCGGTGTCGCTGATTACCGTGCTGCTCGTCCGCCACGCCAAGGCAGGCAAACGCGACGACTGGACCGGCGACGACGACCTGCGCCCCCTGTCCGACGCCGGCCAGCGCCAAGCCGAAGCCCTGCGCATCCTGTTGCCTTGTTTCGGGCCGGACCGGGTTTTTTCGGCCCCGCGCCTGCGGTGCGTGCAGACCGTGCGAGGCGTCGCGGAGGACCTGGGCGTCGACGTGCGCCACGAGAACCTCCTCTCGGAAGAGGGCTACTGGCCCGACCCGGTCCTCGGGATCGCCCGCCTCCTCGCCATCGCCGGCGGCGGGGGTACCCCCTTGATCGCCAGTCAGGGCGGCGTGATCCCGGACCTGATCAGCGCCCTGGCCGACCGCGACGGCACCGAGCTCGCCGCCGCCCGCGGGGGCGTCGTGCCCAGCAAGAAGGGCTCCCTCTGGGTCCTTTCCTTCCTCCCGCCGTCCGGCGACATCGGCCCGCGCCTCGCCGGCGCGGACTACTACCCGACGCCGTTGCCCGCACCCGCCCCTTCGCAACACTGACGCAGTTCTTCTGTTCGGGCCTCCCCGCCGGCTGTTGTCGCCGCGGGGAGGCCTTCCGCGTTTCGGGGAATGGCGGTGTTCGAATGGGCTCGAAAAGTGGGCGGGTCGCTATTCGCGGGGTGGCTTGGCGGGGATTCTATAGAGAGGGCTATTCCCGCCGAGGTTGGCCGGCTATGGGTACACAAGTCCGCCCGAACGGCGGATCGAGCGCTCGGGCTGGGGGCGAAATTTCATCCCGCCTTGCGTCGTGGGACCGTCGGCAGGGGCGCTCAGGCTCGCCGTGGGCTGTCCGTCTCGCCTCCGCAGAACCCTCGGCCGCGCTGTGGCCCTCGTCGCCCCAGCGACGCCCCCAGCCCACGACTCCCCGGTGGGGCAACGATCTCGGCTGAGCCTTCCTCGCTCTGCGTTGGGGGGTGAATCCGCAGCTCCAGGCCATATCTGCCAGCCGGACCTCGGATGTGTTGCCCCGCAGCCGATCCACCCGACGGTCCCGCCGCTCCCGCGTCCTTCCCCGTGGGATCCCGGTAACCACAGCCTCGAACGTCGGTTCCGCCGCGCTCCTCCCGAGCACCGCAGGCACACGACAACGTGCGGCAAGGTCCGCGCGGCACGCCCCCGCTTCCCCGGCCCTCCCAGCCACGTTGCAAGCTCAGCCCCGGGAAGAACACCAAGCTGCGCGCCACTTCCCAACGCCGCAGCAGCCCTCCTGCGGCCGAGGAAACCGCACCCCGCGCGGTGCCACTACCTTCACCCAGCAGACCAAACCCCGGCGTCACGCACGCCGCGAGCCCGACCACTCCAGCCATTCCGGTTGAGCACCACGGCCGATCTCCGGAGAGATGATCGAGGAGCGCCTGAGCCTCGCCGCCCGACCACGGCTTACCCAACCTCGCGTGGACCGAGAGCGCGAACATGCAGGTAGCGCGCCATTCCCAGCGCTTCGCACCACGCCCACCCCGGTCATCCCGATGGGGATCGCAGCCACTCCCTGCAGGCAAGGGGAAGACCGCGGCAGCACCCCACCGCTCCGCCGCGCAGCGCCCGACCTGACTCGAGCCGAGCGCGCGAACAAGGAGGTAGCGCGCCATTCCCAGCGCACTGCATCGCATCCATCCCGGTCATTCCAGGACCGCCGCCAGCAGAGAGACCAGGGACGTCCGCGGCAGCACCCCGTCGACCACAACCCCCGTGCAGATCGAGCGCGCAAGCATGCAGGCGGCGCTCCATTCCCAGCGCACCGCACCCATCCCGGCCGTTCCAGCACAGGAGCCCAGCCACCAGAGAGAGACACAAGCGACGTCCGCAGCAGCACCCCGCCAACCACAACCCCGCGCAGGCCGAGCGCGCGAACATGTGGGCGGCCCTCCATTCCCAGCGCATTTGCACCGCACCCATTCCGACCGCTCCGGCACAGGACCGCAGCCACCCCCGAGAGACAGGGGAAGTCCGCGGCAGCACGCCGCCGACCACAACCCCGCGCGGATCGAGCGCGCGAGCATGCAGGCGGCGCACTATTCCCAGCGCACCGCACCCGTCCCAGCCGTTCCGGCACAACCTCGACGCCCCGACAAATACGAGAGGACAGCTGCGGCACCCCACCCCGCCACCACGCCGCACGCAACCTCGCGCGGCCCGCGAGCCGATCATGCAGGTAGCGCACCACTTCCAGCTCACCGCACCACAGCCATCCCGGCTAGTTCGGGCACAGCCGCTCTCCCAACAGATGCGAGAAGACGGCGGCGGAACCCGCCGCGCGACCACGCCGTTCGCACCCTTACCTGGGCCGGAGAGCGCGAACACGCAGGTAGCACACCATTTCCGGCGCGTCGCACCTTAGCCGTCCTGCGGATCAAGAGCGCGAGGAATGCGCGATAGCGCCCTCATTTCCCAGGCCACGTTCGCGTCCTGACATCCGCCGCGTGGCAGAGCTGCCGGCCCGAGGCCGAGGCCGCACCGTGAGCTGGGCGGCGATTCCGCTGATAGGAAGCTGGGAGTTGATTGCGCGTCCCCGCATTCCACCGTGCCGCAGTCGGGCGGTAAGTGAGTGCCACAGTGATCTATCGCAGGCGTGCCTGGCGATTGCCGGCCTCGGCATTGCGATGCTCGCGGGAGCCGGCCTGCAGAAGTACACCGGACAGACCCGATGGCTGGACCGCGCCCAACCCGTTACGCCAGAGCGTCGGGCCGCGTTGTTCGTGGCGGGCTCTCGGCTTATGCAGCAGCGTGTTCTCGTCCGCCGTTCTATGCTGCGCGAGCCACGAGTGCGCAGGCCCCGTCATTCCTGTGCGGTGCCGTGATCCTGCAGGCCAGAGCATGCGCACCGGCGCCGTCGGGCAATACCGGGCGACCGAGCCAGGGCGCATCGTTCCCCTGCCAGCCCCAGCATTCCCACGGCCCCAAGCTGGCCAGACCCGATGTCCAACACCGCACCCAACTTGGCCAGAACCACCCCACACATGCGGCAGGGCCCCCTCCCGAGATGGGAGGGGGCCCTGCCGTGAAGTGCACGTCCCGGCGTAAACGCCGGGGTGGTGCTACTTCTTCTTCGCAGCGCTGGTGCGCTTGGCGGCCGGCTTGGCGGCGGCGGCCTTCTTCGCAGCAGGCTTGGCAGCGGCCGGCTTCGCGGCAGCGGCCTTGGTCGCCGTGGCCTTGGCGGCCGGCTTCGCAGCGGCAGCCTTGGTGGTCGTGGTGGCGGCCTTCGCGCGCGTCGCGGCGGGCTTGGCGGCGGCGGTCTTCGTCGCAGCGGCCGGCTTCGCAGCGGTGGCGCGGGTACGCGTCGTGGTGGAGCGCGTGGTGGCCGGGCGGGTCGCCGCGGTGCGCGAGGCAGCCGCACGCGTGCCGGTCGCCGCGGTCGCGCGCGTGGTGGTCGCGCGGGAGGCGGTGGCAGCCGTGGCGGTGGTGGTGCGCTTGACGGCGGTGGCCTTCGGCAACTTCTTCGTGCCGGAGATGACGTCCTTGAACGTCGTGCCCGCACGGAAGGCCGGCACGTTGGTCTTCTTCACCCGCACCGTCTCACCCGTGCGCGGGTTACGCGCGGTCCGAGCGGCACGGGCACGCTTCTCGAACACACCGAACCCGGTGATGTTCACCTTCTCGCCCTTGTTGACCGTCCGGATGATGATGTCGACGAGACCGTCGACGGCCTCCGAAGCAACCTTTTTGTCGCCCAGACGCTCCGACAGCGCCTCGATCAGCTGGGCCTTGTTGGCCATTCCAGTCCTCCAAGAAGAACTCTTCGTCCACGGCCACGTCGGCCGAACTCTTCAATAGTATTACCCATAAGGCGAAGAAGTCCAAACGGGACCCTTGGTTTTTCCGTTGGCGTGTCTGCGGTCCGCCCTTTCGAAGGGCTCGAGAACGGTCGAAATAACCGACACCTTATTCGCTCTTGTGTTCGATTGTTCGCGCAGAGTGGGGCTCTACCAGCGGTTTTGGCCCAGCCACCACCGCGGCCCCGTGCTTCTCCAGTGGCGGAAGGCGATCTTGCCCCGGGCCCGGGAGTGTCCTTTGCGGACTGACGAACGACGGCCCGACGATCGTCGGAAATCCGGTGCGCGGCGGCCCGGCGGGGCGGGCAGGGCGTCCCCGGGGAGGGTCGGAACCCCTGCCGCGGCGGGGGTTCGGCGGCCCGGCGGCGACGCCCGTTGGGCGGCAAAGGAGTCGGCCGGCGGACCGGAGCCGGCCACGAAACCCGACAAAGCAGAACCCCCAAGAGCGGCAACGGGTGCGCACCCCGGACCTCCGGCACGGGTCCGGTCGCGTGAAGACTCGGCCAAGCGTGTGACCGGCGAAGGCCCCGGACCGGCGTTCCGTGTGACGCAAGGGCAGGCGGCGCTCGGCCGAGCGGGTGGCACCGCGGTGAACGACGGTTCGGCCGTCCGAAGCCGTGCCAGGGACAGGTATCGGGCCCGCACCGGATGCCCGCGAGTGACCTGAAGCACCCGGCTCACTCAGCGAGGGAACGGCCCCTCGGCACGGAACACGAGACCTCGGACAGGGTCCGCGAGCACAGAAAAAAAGCGCTCCGGCCAGAACCGCGGGCTAGCCGCGCCGGCCGGGGCGCCGTCATGGATCAGCAGGTCAGGGGTAAGATGATATGTCTACTCAGGACTGTCAGGCGGGCGCCGTGGTCCGGGCGAGCGCGAAGTACCGCTCATCGCTGTAGGGCCCGGGCGCGCCGGTGGCCGGGTCCCAGATCGTCCGCGACAGCTGGAAGAGGTCCCCCAAGTACACGTGCAGCGCCACGGACCGGTCGGCGGTCCGGTTGGCCACCGAATGGATCACGCGCTCGTCCATCGGCAGCACCGACCCCGCCGCTGTGTCGGTCTCCCCCACGCCCGTGAGGCCCGAGCCGTCCGCGCGATAGAAGGTGTTGGTCTCCCGGCCCTCGAGCACGGCGATGCACGCCGGGATGAGATGGTCGTGCGGCGGGTACTCCGTCCGGGGCCCGATCTCGACCCGCAGCAACGTCAGCGTCGGCTCGGCGTGGAGCACGTGCTCGTCGACGCCGGCGCCGGGCAGCCAGCCGAGGACCTCGGCGGCGGACGCGGCGACCTCCCGCTGCAGCCGCACCAGCGCGGCCGCCGGGTCCGGGGCGCCGCCGGCGCGTCGGGCGGCGAGGATCAGGTCGGTGAGTTCGGTCATGGGGGCTCCGTCCACCTGGGAGGGTCGCGGCCGGTCGGGCCGCGAAGTGGGGCCAGGTTCCATCGAGGGGTGTCGCGCGCTCGTGAAGGCGGCTGCCGGATTCTCAGCCGGCTCAGATGATCGGCACAGGTTCGGGCGCCGAACAGCCGTTTGGTGAACGGCCGTTCGGCGCCCACCGAAAAAAGAAGGCCGCCTCCCCCGAAGGAGAGGCGGCCTGAGGTGGAGAGTGGTGGGAGTCAGCGGGAGTGGAGCGTCAAAGCCGTTCCTGGAGAGCGTCCGCCGCGGCGAGCAGATCGGCGGCCCAACGCGCGCCCGGTTTGCGGCCGATGCGTTCGATGGGCCCGGAAACCGACACCGCCGCGACGACCGTGCCCGACGAATCCCGCACAGGCGCTGAGACGCTCGCCACGCCGGGTTCGCGTTCGGCGACGCTCTGCGCCCAGCCGCGGCGGCGCACTTCCAGCAAAGTGCGTTCGCCGTACACGGCTTCGGCGAGGATGGTGCGCTGCGTGTGCGGATCCGACCACGCGGCGAGGACCTTCGCACCCGAGCCGGCCGTCATCGGCAGGCGCGAGCCGATCGGCACGGTGTCGCGCAGGCCACTCGGCGGTTCGGCCGTCGAGACGCACACGCGCTGCACGCCGTCCCTCCGGTACAGCTGCACGCTTTCGCCCGTGATGTCGCGCAGCTTCGGCAGCACCGAGCTCGCCGCGTCGAGCAACGGGTCGGTCGAGCCGCCCGCCAGCTCGGCGAGCGCGGTGCCAGGGCGCCAGCGGCCGTCCGGTCCCCGGCGCAGCAACCGATGCACTTCGAGACCGACGGCGAGACGGTGCGCCGTCGCCCTCGGTAGTCCCGTGCGTGTGCAGAGTTCCGCCAGCCCACAGGGGTCTTCGGCGACGGCCTGCAGCACCGCCACGGCTTTGTCCAGTACTCCGATACCGCTATGCTGTCCCACGACGCGATACTAACTTCCCGAAGTTTGGGAAGTCCAGAATCTGGGAAAAACGAACTCGAGCTGCGCACGTGACGTGGCTCGCCCCGCCTGAGGACGTCGCCCGAGTTCCTTGCTCCCGGCCAACCCCTTGGAAGGAGCCGGAGATGACCAGCCCGACCGGCAAGGCTCGCACGCTGGCGGAGAAGGTGTGGGACAGCCACCTCGTGCGCCGAGGCGAAGGTGCCGAACCGGACCTGCTCTACATCGACCTCCACCTGGTGCACGAAGTCACGAGCCCGCAGGCGTTCGACGGCCTCCGGCTGGCCGGGCGGCCCGTGCGCCGTCCCGACCTCACCATCGCGACCGAGGACCACAACGTTCCCACCGTCGACATCGACCTCCCGATCGCGGACCCGGTGTCGCGCACGCAGGTCGACACCCTTCGCCGCAATTGCAAGGAGTTCGGTGTCCGGCTGCACCCGATGGGTGACGTCGAGCAGGGCATCGTGCACGTCATCGGCCCGCAGCTGGGGCTCACGCAGCCCGGCACGACCGTGGTGTGCGGCGACAGTCACACCTCCACCCACGGTGCGTTCGGCGCGATGGCCTTCGGCATCGGCACTTCGGAGGTCGAGCACGTGCTCGCCACCCAGACGCTGCCGCTGCGCAAGTTCAAGACGATGGCGATCACCGTCGACGGCGAACTGAAGCCGGGCGTCACGGCGAAGGACATCATCCTCGCCGTCATCGCCAAGATCGGCACCGGCGGCGGGCAGGGCTACGTGCTCGAGTACCGCGGCAAGGCCATCGAGGCGCTGTCGATGGAAGCGCGCATGACGGTGTGCAACATGTCGATCGAGGCAGGCGCGCGCGCCGGCCTGATCGCGCCGGACGAGACGACGTTCGAGTATCTGAAGGGCCGTCCGCACGCACCGCAGGGCGCCGACTGGGACGCCGCCGTGGCCGCGTGGCGCGAGCTGAGCACCGACGAGGGTGCCGAGTTCGACGCCGAGGTGCACCTCGACGCCGACGAGCTCACCCCGTTCGTGACCTGGGGCACCAACCCGGGCCAGGGTCTGCCGCTGGGCGCCTCGGTGCCCGACCCGGCCACGATCCCCGACGAGAACGAGCGCGTCTCGGCCGAGAAGGCCCTGTCCTATATGGACCTGACGCCGGGCACGCCGCTGCGCGAGATCGCGGTGGACACCGTCTTCCTCGGTTCGTGCACCAACGGCCGGATCGAGGACCTGCGCGCGGCCGCCGAGGTGCTGCGCGGGCGCAAGGTGGCCGAGTCCGTGCGGATGCTCGTGGTCCCCGGGTCGATGCGCGTGCGCCAGGCGGCCATCGACGAGGGCCTGGACAAGGTCTTCACCGAGGCCGGCGCCGAGTGGCGGCAGGCGGGCTGCTCGATGTGCCTGGGCATGAACCCGGACCAGCTCGCCCCCGGCGAGCGCAGCGCGTCGACCTCCAACCGCAACTTCGAGGGCCGGCAGGGCAAGGGCGGGCGCACACACCTGGTGTCGCCGCTCGTGGCCGCCGCCACGGCCGTGCGGGGGACGCTCTCGTCCCCGGCCGACCTGGCCACCGTCTGACCCTTCCCGAGACAGGAGCTCCCACCATGGAACCGTTCACCCAGCACACCGGCGTCGGGGTGCCGCTGCGCAGGTCCAACGTGGACACTGACCAGATCATCCCGGCCGTCTACCTCAAGCGCGTGACCCGCACCGGCTTCGAGGACGGCCTGTTCGCCGCCTGGCGCACCCAGGACGACTTCATCCTCAACCAGGAGCCCTTCGACCGCGGCAGCGTCCTGGTCGCCGGCCCCGACTTCGGCACCGGCTCCTCCCGCGAGCACGCGGTGTGGGCGCTCATGGACTACGGCTTCCGCGCCGTGATCGCCTCCCGCTTCGGCGACATCTTCCGCGGCAACTCCGGCAAGGGCGGCCTCGTCGCCGCCCAGTGCGAGCAGTCGGACGTCGAACTGCTGTGGAAGCTGCTCGAGAACGAGCCCGGCACGGAGGTCACGGTCGACCTCGAGACCAAGACCGTGCGGGCCAAGGACTTCACCGCCCCGTTCCAGATCGACGACTACGTGCGCTGGCGCCTGCTCGAAGGGCTCGACGACATCGGCCTGACCCTGCGCCACGCCGAAGAGATCACCGAGTTCGAATCGACCCGGCCCTCCTGGAAGCCCGTGACCACCCCGATCACGGCCTCCTAGCCCCGTCCGGGGGCACGGATTCCCTGCTCGGAAAGGGAATCCGTGCCCCCGCGAGAGGCTGCTTCGCCCACACCAAACGGCACCTCCCCTGGCCCCGGAAGGGTCCCTCGGGAGGCGGAACCACTCCCCGTGCAAGGGAAAATTCCGCGTGCCGTTTGGAATTTGTGCTGCGTTGGTAATACCGTGTGCGCTAAGTCGGCCGACGTGGCCGTGGACGAAGAGTTCTTCTTGGAGGACTGGAATGGCCAACAAGGCCCAGCTGATCGAGGCGCTGTCGGAGCGTCTGGGCGACAAAAAGGTTGCTTCGGAGGCCGTCGACGGTCTCGTCGACATCATCATCCGGACGGTCAACAAGGGCGAGAAGGTGAACATCACCGGGTTCGGTGTGTTCGAGAAGCGTGCCCGTGCCGCTCGGACCGCGCGTAACCCGCGCACGGGTGAGACGGTGCGGGTGAAGAAGACCAACGTGCCGGCCTTCCGTGCGGGCACGACGTTCAAGGACGTCATCTCCGGCACGAAGAAGCTGCCGAAGGCCACCGCCGTCAAGCGCACCACCACGGCGACCGCGTCGCGCGCCACCACGACGACGCGTGCGACCGCCTCGCGCACGACGGCCACCCGCCCCGCAGCGACGCGCTCCACCACCACCCGCACCCGCGCGACGACCGCGAAGCCCGCCGCCGCCACGAAGACCGCCGCCGCCAAGCCGGCCGCGACGCGCGCGAAGGCCACGACCACCAAGGCCGCCGCCGCGAAGCCCGCCACCAAGGCCACGGCAACGAAGGCCGCTGCCGCGAAGCCGGCCGCTGCCAAGCCGGCTGCGAAGAAGGCCGCTGCCAAGCCGGCCGCCAAGCGCACCAGCGCTGCGAAGAAGAAGTAACACCACCCCGACGTTTACACGTCGGGACGTGCACTTCACGGCAGGGCCCCCTCCCACTCCCGGGACGGGGCCCTGCCGCATGTCCGGGGTCTTTTGCTCGCCGGTGATTTCGGCTGGAACCGTCTGTCCGCCAACGGACCCAGCCACCGAACTGACCTGAAGTCACTCCAGTTCCCGACAACGCGGTCCTGGACGGAGCTCCCCTCTCGCCGCCGGCGTCGGTCGCGCCATGGCTGACAACAGCCTGCCGCAACGCAGCCGGGGCCGGGACTCCCTCTCGCCACTGACGTCGGTCCCACGTTGCCTGACATCGGCATGTGCGCAGCAACCCCGCCCCGGACAGGATCCTCTCCCCGCCGCCAGCATCGGCCCCTCCATCGCTGACTTCGGCCCGCCGCACGGCATCGCGGCCGCGGGTTGCCCCGCCTCACCGCCGGCGTCGGCCCCGTCCAGCCTCACATCGGCCTGCACAGGACGGCGTTACAGGCCCCAACCCCAGTGCCCCGCCGGTGAAGCCCCAGACCTCACCAACCTGTCGACATCCCTGCCTCCGCGACAAATCCTCGCCCACCGCGAGCCCCATCCATCCGGTCCACGGCGCATTCCTTACACGCGTCTCTCAGTCCCTCAACAGCGATCCGACTCGGGCTCCCCCATCGCCACAATCACTCCGCACTCAATACCCCGCCCCGATCCAGTTCTCTCCCGCCGCCGTCATATCAGCCGATCCAATTCGACTTCCCTCGCAATGGTTCGATACGCCAATCAGTTCCACTGAGCGAGGCATCACCATTACCCGAAGGCTCGTCCAACGCCATCCGCCAACCACCAGCGAAACGATCTCCGCAGCCCCTCACGCCCATCACCATTCACCGGTAGGGCCGCCTCCTCAAAGCTCTTTCCCTGCAGCCGAGCGGCGTCGACCGGTCTCTCCCAGTTGGCTTCGCACCCAGACACCCGACCGGCCACCATCACCACCGCCGGCAGCACCACCCCTCCCCGTGCCTTCGACCGCAACGACGGCCCCGCCCAGGAGACGTCGCGCGCAACACGCCCGGGTCGCCCTCATCGCCACTCACCGGCGACACCACCACACCAGGGACCGACCCGTTCGGCACATCACCGACCAGCCCCATCGGCCCGCGTCGCACAAGACATCCTCAACACCACGCTCACCGCTCCCCGCGCCACGCCTCCCAGAAGCCATCTCCCACGCGTCATCGCGCAGCATCAGCCGCTCCCGCCCAGCCCGCTTCCCACACAGATCACCCGAACCGCCGTCACTCCAGCAGCGCCGCCTCCCCGGGCCCCTCCCGCCCCCAGCTTCGACCGGTCCCACCGGCACGCCTCGCGTGCAGGTCATCCACGCCAAACACCGGAAGCAACGCCTATCCCGGCTCCGCGCCCCACGCACCGAGACACAGCATCAGCCGGCCTACAGACCCACTTCGCGCCCAAGACACCCACGCCACTCGCCAGTGACACCCACTCACCCCAGTCCCCGCCCCACACGCCGGCCCACCGCTCGCCTGGCACGCAAGACACCCAATGCCACTCACCGGCGACACCACCTATCCCGAGTCCCCGCCCCACACGCCAGCACAGCATCAACCGACCCACCAACCCACCGGGCCACCTCGCGCCCAAGACACCCTTGCCACTCACCGGCGACACCATCTATCCCGGGTCCCTGCCTACACGCTGGCACTCGGCATCGGCTGTTCCCACCGGCACGCTTCCGTCCGAAGGCTCCGGCAGCGCCATCACCTCGCACCCACAGCACCACCCGACCGTCGCCGTCCTAAAGCATCGACCGACTCCGCGGACACGCTGCTCACACAAGACAGCCGCAACACCACCATCGCCGTTGTGCAGGCAACACCGCCTCGTCGCGTCCGCACCCACCTGCCCGCGCACAACGTCCACCAGCCCCGCACAGCAAGAACCGGTCCACCACCATCGCTGCCGTGAAGGTCGCGCACGCGGCCGAGATCGTCGCCGCGCCGAGCAGGAGCCGTCGCCACCCACCAACCTCGAGAGACGGGCGCCAGATCGCCCCCAGTCCCAGCGATCAGCCCCCAACCAACCCCGCACTCCGCCTGCACTCGCGCCCCTCCGGTCGACCAGCGCAAGGAAATCCACCCTCAGCCGACCGGCCCGCCCTCCAGCCGAACAGCCACAGCCCCAGCCACAGTTGCCGGCTCCGGCTCCGGCTCCGGCTCCGGCTCCGGCTCCGGCTCCGGCTCCGGCTCCGGCTCCGGCTCCGGCTCCGGCTCCGGCTCCGGCGAAAACCAACCAGTACCCCTCACCAGAAACAAAGGCGGCCCCAAAGCCCGCCACTCCCCCACATCAAGAACCTGATGCTCCGGCCGCCCACCGCCGCTCCCCAAGCCGGCAGCCGCGTCCCTACCGAGAACAAGCTCCGGCGGTCCCGCCCGGCATGCGTAACCCGACCCGCTCACGAACCACCGCACACATGAGCAACACCCCCGCCGCCCCGCCCCCGACAGCCCTTCCGGACCAAAACCCGAGCCACCACCCCACCGCCACAAACAGTCCCGTGTAGACACCCACCAACACAGACCAGCGGCCCCTACTCAGCCCCCGAAATCAACCAACCCCAGAAATGCCAAAAACCCAGGTCCGCAACTGCGGAACCTGGGTGGCGACTAACTGTACCCCCGATGGGATTCGAACCCACGCTACCGGCGTGAGAGGCCGGCGTCCTAGGCCGCTAGACGACGGGGGCTTAGGATCTTTCCCCGTTTCCGGGGAGCTATTCTGTTTTTCTTGCTGGAGAGAACTTACCAGAGGCGATTTCTCGCTCAGCAGGGGGGTCACTCTCCGCAGCTGGGGTACCAGGACTCGAACCTAGACTAACTGGACCAGAACCAGTCGTGCTGCCAATTACACCATACCCCAGTGAGGCGCTTTCCCGGCTCGGCCGGTTCAGTACCGCACGGAGAGAAATACTAGAGCACGCTGCCGCGCAGCTGCGCAGCGGGGGTCCCCGCCGCACGCTGGACGGGGACGCCGACGGTCGCGTACTCGGAAACCAGCAGCTCAGGCAGCTCGTCGAGGGTTGTGACCGTGTGTACACCGGCGGGTGCGCGTTCGCCGGTGCGACCGGTCCCGTCGCGGTCGAGCCAGACGGCGCCGAGGCCGGCGTCGTACGCGCCGATGGCGTCGGTGTCGAGCTTGTCGCCGACGTGCACGGTCTGCGCCGGGTCGCAGCCCAGGCCCAGGCACACCGAGTGGAACATCACAGGGTCGGGCTTGGCGACGCCGATCTCGCCGGCGATGGCCACGTGGTCGAAGAACGGCGCCAGCCCGAGGTCCGCGATCTTGCGGCGCTGGTGCGCGCCAGAGGCGTTCGTCACGGCCGCGAGCAGCAGACCTGCCGCGCGCAGCCACTCGAGGCAGGGCAGCACGTCGTCGAACAGTTGCCACGACGTTGCGAGGATGTCCCGCCGGCGCGCCTCGAACGCGGTCACCTGCGCCGAATCCGCGGAGATGCCGAGCTCGGCGAGGAAGCATTCGGTGCGGCGGTGGTGCATCACGTCGTACCCGAGTTTTCCGGCGACGACCAGCGCCACGTGCTCCTCGGTGATCAAGTCCCACAACGGCCAGAGATCGCTGCGGCCAGTGAGCGCGTGGAGGCTGACGCGGATCGCGGCGGTGCAGTCGATCAAGGTGTCATCGATGTCGAGGCAGACCAGACGCAGTTCCGGAGGCGCCCAAGGTTCGGGTCCGACAGGTGCCGGAGGGGCGGTTCGCGAAGGGGTCGGGGGTGCCACGGCGAAATCCACCCAGTGAGGCTAGGGCACTCGCCGCGTTCGCAACGCGGCCAAAAAGGTGATTGCCGCTCCGCTGATGCGGCGCACCACGTCTACTCCCAGTGCGTGGAAAGCGTTGATCCGGTTACGACACAGGAATCCGGCCAACCGGGTGAGTGAACCGATTCGTGCGATGCCAGTGAAACGGTTCAAGCGGCCACCTTGCCACGAACCGCGCGCGAAAGAACAACTTCCCCACAGGCGCAAGTCCTCAGTGGACAGTCGGCGCTGTGACGCACCGACCACTTGACGTGAGACCCACCCCGGGTGCATCCTGAGGTTATTCAACGGGTGATGAAAAGAGGGAGATGAGTCAGATGACCGAGCACACGCGTTGCGTCGTCGTCGGCGGCGGACCTGCGGGCATGGTCGCCGGCCTGATCCTGGCGAGGGCGGGCGTCGAGGTGACCGTGCTGGAGAAGCACGCCGATTTCCTGCGCGACTTCCGCGGCGACACGGTCCACCCGTCCACCCTCACGCTGCTCGACGAGCTCGGCCTCGGCGAGAAATTCCACGCGATCCCGCACAGCGAGTTGCGGGAAGCCGGCTTCCCCACTCAGGACGGCGGCCTCATGAAGCTCGCCGATCTGTCGCTGTTGAACGTTCCACACCCCTACATCGCGATGGTTCCGCAGTGGGACCTGCTCAACCTGCTCGCCGAATCGGCTCAGAAGGAACCGACGTTCACCCTCCGCCTCGAGACGGAGATGACCGGTCTGCTCCGCTCGCGCGGCCGAGTCACGGGCGTGCGTTACCGCACGGCCGACGGCACCGAAGGCGAACTCGAGTCCGACCTCGTCATCGCCGCCGACGGGCGCTGGTCGCTCGCGCGCCGCTCGACCGGCCTGGAGCCACGGGAGTTCGACTGCCCCTTCGACGTCTGGTGGTTCCGCCTTTCCCGCCACGACGACGAAGTCGGCTCGATGCTCATGCCGCGCATGAGCCACCGACGGTTCGCGGTGCCGCTGCCCCGCGACGGCTACCACCAAATCGCCTACCTCGCACCGAAGGGCGAAGACCTGCGCGCCGCCGGCATCGAGGCCTTCCGCCGCAACGTCGTCGAGGTCTGCCCCGAGTTCGCCGACCGCGTCGACGAGCTGGAGACGATGGACGACATCAAGTTCCTCGACGTCCGCCTCAACCGCCTGCACCGCTGGCACGCCGACGGCCTCCTCTGCATCGGCGACGCGGCCCACGCGATGTCGCCCGTCGGCGGCGTCGGCATCAACCTCGCCGTCCAGGACGCGGTCGCCGCCGCGACCCTCCTGGCCGACCCCCTCCTCCGCGGCCCCGCCTCGGAAGACGATTTGGCGAAGGTCCGCACCCGCCGCCTACTCCCGACGATCGCCGTCCAAACCCTGCAACGGCTCCTCCACCGCGCCGTGATGCGCCCCGTCATGTCCGGCCGCCGCGACGGCCCGCCTCCCCAGCTCATCGCCCTGTTCGCGCGCTTCCCCAAACTCGCCTACATCCCCGCGCGCATACTGGGCCTGGGTTTCCGCCCCGAGCACGCCCCGGCCTTCGCCCGCCGCGCGATGGAACCCGCCGGGAAGAAATAGCCCATCGGGGCCAACCCGCCTCGCGGCGTCCACCAACCCACACAACAAGTCCGCGCCCAACCGACTGGTCCGAGGGACGCAACGCCTGGCCCCTGATAGCCCACAACCGCAACCCCGAGTGCCGCCGCGCAGCACGAGCGTGGCGGCACTCCCGTCCATACCCCCGCCGGCTCCGCGGCACCCCACTCCGGATCGCTGCGGCACCACACGACAGCTAAATCGATCCACTCCGCACGACGTCGCCACCCAACGACGACGTGTACCCCCGCGGATGCCAACTCCCGTGTCGCCACCAAACGGCGACACCGATCCAGCCCCTACTTCCCTTCACCAGCGGAGCCCTCGCCACTGCGCGGCAACCGTTGGCCCGACCATGCCGCGAAGCTCAATCGCGTAGCCGACACCAAACTCGGCGACGCTTCCCATCGCCGACCAGGGTGTCGCCACCGAGTGGCAACGCCCAGCCACACCGCGCATCGCGACGCGAACGCCGGTCGACTCCGAGCGAGGAACCCGCTTGCCGCCGACCAAAGTGTCGCCGCGGAACGGCAACGCCCACCCGACGGCGCCGCGAGCCCCGGTCACCGGGCGATTCCCAGCTCAGCGACGAGTTCCCACCGCCGGCCGAGGTGTCGCCGTTGAGCGGCAACGCCCAACCCGAGCCCGCCGCAAAGCTTTGCGACCCAGCGACCCCCAGTTCCAGCGACCACGTTCCTGCCAGCCAAGCCGTCGCCGCTGAGCGCAACCCCGACCCGACCGTGCCACGAGGCTGGTTCGGCCGGCGACACCCAGCTCGGCGGCCAGTTTCCCAGCCGATCAACGTGTCGCCGCTGAGCGGCAACGCCTACCCGCCGGCACCTCGAGCCTCGGTCGCCGGGCAACTCCGAGCTCAGCGACCACCTTTTCCCACTGGGCAAGCTGTCGCCACTGAGCGGCAACACCCACCCTGACCGCGCCGAGAACCCTCGCGGCCCGGCGACTTCCAGCTCAGCGACCAATCCCCCGTCGGCCAAGGCGTCGCCATTCAGTGGCAACACCCGCCAGACCGGGCCGCAGGGCTCGATCGCCGAGCCTCGCCACTGAGTGGCGACACCCGCCGTTGCCGTGGTCAGCAGCAGGAAACCCACAGCCAACCTGCCGATCCAGCCATTCGCCACTCAGCGGCAACCGCCCCATCCCCACGGCGAAGGCCAAGGCCGCCCCGCCACCAAACGGCGAAATCCGAACCGAACACGAGCCGGTGACCTCAGTCACCACCCCGGAAATACGGAGGCCCGCCGACCGTCGCCATTATGAGGCGAACGGCCTGCGGGCCTCGGGTCGAACCGAAGTCAGATGTCCTGGACCGGGTTGGTCAGGGTGCCGATGCCTTCGATGGTGATCGAGACCGACTCGCCGTCGACGATCGGGCCGACGCCCTCGGGCGTGCCGGTCAGGATGATGTCGCCGGGCAGCAACGTCATGACGCCCGAGATGAACTCGACCAGCTCCGGCACCTTGTGCACGAGGTCGGACGTGCGGCCGTCCTGCTTGACGTCGCCGTTGACCTCGCTGCGCAGGGCCAGGTCCGACGGATCGATCGACGTCTCGATCCACGGGCCGAGCGGGCAGAACGTGTCGAAGCCCTTCGCGCGGCCCCACTGGCCGTCGGACTTCTGGAGTTCGCGGGCGCTCACGTCGTTCGCCACCGTGTAGCCGAGGATCGCGCTCGCCGCTCGGTCGGCGGACACGTTCTTCACCGGCTGGCCGATGACGATCGCCAGCTCGCCCTCGAAGTCGATGCGACCGACGTCATGCGGGCGACGGATCGGCACATTCGGGCCGATGACCGTGGTCGACGGCTTGATGAACAGCATCGGGGCCGACGGCACCTCGTTGCCGAACTCGGCCGCGTGCTTCGCGTAGTTCCGGCCGACGGCGATGACCTTCGACGGCAGGATCGGCGCGAGCAGGCGGACGTCGGCGAGCGGCCACCGCTTGCCGGTGAAGTTCGGCTGGCCGAACGGGTGCTCGGCGATCTCCAGGACTTGGGCGTCGTCGCCCTCGCCCTCGATCGAAGCGAACGCGACACCACCACTGGGATGAGCAATACGGGCTAGACGCACTCGGCCAGTCTACGTACGCCGCCGCCGGGGCGCTCGCCCCCGGCGGCGCGAACGGTCCCCTCGCGCCGTCTCGGACCGAATGGACCCCTCGCGTCGCCCACGACCTGCGGATCGATCGCCGCGAGGTGCACGAGAGGTCCGTTCGCCCGCTTTCTCACCGGAAATCCTCGACGACCACGCCGGCCATGCGTCAACCTGACCGCACAGCCATCGACGCAGCCCACCGACGAACCCGGCAGAAAGGAGCCGCCGATCTCAGACGCGAGCCGCGAGGCTCTTGTGGACGAGCGCGTCGCACATCGCCATCCAGCTCGCCTCGACGATGTTCCCGTGCACACCGACAGTGGTCCATTCCCGCTCACCGTCGCTGGATTCGAGCAGGACACGGGTCACCGCGTGAGTGCCCGGGTTGGACGGCAGGATGCGCACCTTGTAGTCGGACAGTTCCACGGCGTCCAACCAGGACAGGTGGGGGCTGAGCGCTTCCCGCAGGGCGGCGTCCATCGCGTGCACGGGCCCGTTGCCCTCGGCCGTCGCGATGACGCGTTGCCCGTTCACGTGGACCTTTACCGTCGCCTCCGAAACGACCTCGCCGCCGGACCGGTGATCGAGGACGACACGGTAGGACTCCAGGTGGAACGGCGGCGTCACCGGCTCCTCACCAGACACGTCCTCGACTTCGCGGCGCAGCAACAACTCCAGCGAAGCGTCGGCGGCCTCGAACGACCAGCCCTCCGCTTCGAGGTCCTTCACCTTGCGCACGGCGTTCGTCAGCGCTTCGGGCCGGCCGGCAAGGTCGACCCCGAGTTCACGTCCCTTGAGCTCGAGGCTGGCCCTGCCGGCCATCTCCGTGACCAGTACCCGCATGCCGTTGCCGACTGAAGATGGATCGATGTGGTTGTACAGCAACGGATCCACTTTGATCGCGCTCGCGTGCAGCCCCGCCTTGTGGGCGAAGGCCGACGACCCGACGTAAGCCTGGTGGGTGTCGGGTGCGAGGTTCGCGATTTCGGCAAGCGCATGGGAGACCCGGGTGAGCTCGGCGGCACCTCCGATCGGGAGGACCTCCATTCCGAGCTTGGTCACGAGGTTTCCCGTCACGGCGAACAGGTCGGCGTTGCCGGCCCGCTCCCCGTAACCGTTCGCGGTGCACTGGACGTGCGTCGCGCCGGCCTGCACCGCGGCGACGGAGTTCGCCACGGCGCAGGAAGTGTCGTCCTGGCAATGGATTCCCAAGCGGAACCCGGTCTTGTCCTTGACCTCGCGCACGGTCTCCGCGAGGCCGAGCGGCAGCTGGCCGCCGTTGGTGTCGCAGAGCACGAGGACGTCCGCGCCGGCATTGGCGCCGGCGTCGAGTACTCGCAGCGCGGTGTCGCGCGAGAAGGCGTACCCGTCGAAAAAGTGCTCGGCGTCGAGGAACACGCGCCGGCCCTCGCCGGTCAGGAACGCGACGGTGTCGCGGACCATGGCGCACGCCTCGTCGACGTCGACGCGCAGCGCGCGTTCGATGTGCCGGAGGTCGGATTTCGCCACCAAGGTGACCACGGGCGCTTCGGAGTCCAACAGCGCGCGGACCTGCGGATCCTCGGACGCGCGGGTGCCAGCCTTGCGCGTCGACCCGAAGGCGACGAGCGCTGCGTGCTTCAGCTCCAACTCGCCCTTCGCAGCCCGCGCGAAGAACTCCGTGTCCTTCGGCAATGCGCCCGGCCAGCCACCCTCGATGAAGCCCACGCCGAGTTCGTCGAGCAGCCTGGCGACTGCCAGCTTGTCGGTGACGGAGTACGTGATGCCTTCGCGCTGGGCGCCGTCGCGCAGGGTCGTGTCGTAGAGGTGGAAGGCGTCACCGAGGGGCGTTTCGGCGGGCTCCGTGCGGGTCACGGTGTCTCCTTGGGCGGGGCGGAACCTGTTTCTGGCAACAAAAAAACCTCCCGCATGGGTGCGAGAGGTTGCGCGCCGGAAGCTCTTGTGGAGCGTCTATCCGGCGCGCTCGGCGATAATGATCGAGATGGCGGTCATGGCTTGCATGATGCCACAGCTCCGCCCGGCATCCAAGTGCCGGGCGGAGCTTCCCACCTCCTGGGAGCCCATCAACGGGACAGACCAGCCAGGTACGCGCCGAACGCCTGCACTGCCGAAGCGTTGCGTGGGCCCTCCACGAGAGCTGCGTAGGGCAAGGCGAAGAAGCGGCCCTGCTTCACGGCCGGGATGTCACGCAGGCCGGACTGCGACCGGAGGAAGTTCTCCTTGTCGGCGACAGTGCCGACCTCGCCGCCGTAGTCGTTGATGAGGATGACGTCGGGCGCGCGTTGGACCACGGCCTCCCAGCTGACCGTAGTCCAGCTGTCGTCGACGTCGGAGAAGATGTTGGTGCCGCTCGCTTTGGTGATGATCTCGTCGGGGGCCGGCGTTGCGGGCGGCCGTGAACGGCTGGTCGCGGCCGTCGTCGTAGAGGAACATTTTCGGCCGTTGCCCCTGAGTGGCGACGGCCTTCGTGACGGCTGCGGCCTGGTCGCTGTACTGCTTCACCAATTTCTCCGCGCGGTCGCTCACGCCGAAGATCTTGCCGAGATTGCGCAGGTCGGTGTACAGCGCGTCGAGCGGGGGCATGATGCCACGCTGCTTGCCGACGCCGTTGCGGCAGGCTTCGGTCAGCTGATAGCTGGATGCCGAGCTGCGTGAGCGTGTCGGGGGTGAAGCCTGTGCTCTCGGAGAAGCCGTAGTTCCAGCCCGCGAACACCAGGTCGGCGCCGGCGCTCTGCACGACTTCGCGGTTGATCTTCTCGGCGAGCTTGGGCACCTTCGTGAAATCGGCTTTCCACGGCGAAGACGCGACGCCACCCGACTGTCCTTTGTCGACGACGTAGCCGGCCATCCGGTCGTCGAGACCGAGGGCGAACATCAGCTCGGTGATGCCGATGTCGTTGGTGACCACTCGCGACGGTGGCTTTCGGACGCTGAGCGGCTGACCGCAGTTGGTCACCGTCACCGGATACCCCGCCGGCGCGACACCACTGTCCCCCTCGGACACCTGGGCACCACAGCCCGTCACGGAGAGCGCGGCCACCAGGACCATCGCGACCGTCTTACGCATGACTGTCCTCCTCGGACTCGAGCCGGTCGAACAACAGCTGGGGCCGGCCGGTCGCCGAGTGCGTCACCACGTGGGCGCGCACGCCGAACACCCCGGCCAGCAGATCAGGGGTCAGCACCTGCGCGGGCGTTCCGCTCGCGACGAGGCGGCCGCCGTCGAGGACGTGCACGTGTCGCACGTCGCAGCGGCGAGGTGAGGTCGTGGAGCGCGGCCAGCACGGTCGGGCCACTTCGCCGCACGAGAGCGAGGATCTCCAGCTGGTGGCGGATGTCGAGGTGTTGGTGGGCTCGTCCAGCACGAGGATCCACGGCTCCTGCGCGGGGGCGCGCGCGATGAGCACGCGTTGCCGTTCGCCGCCCGAAAGCCTCAGGACGCCGCGGTCGGCGAACTCCGCCAGGCCGACCTGCTCGAGTGCGCCGCGCACACTTGCCGATCCGTGGCGGTCATGCGGTCGAGCAGGCCGTGGTGCGGCAGGCGGCCCATGGCGACGACCTCGGCGACCGTGAAGTCGAACTCCGTGTGCGACTCCTGAGTGACAGCCGCGATCGCCCGCGCCCGGTCACGCGGCTGAAATCCTCGAGGGGCCGGTTGTCGAGCAGAACGGCGCCTTTTGAAGGCTTGAGCACGTGGTAGACCAAGCGCAGAGTGGTGGTGTCGAGCTCCCGCTGGCGGCGACCTAGTTGCGGCTTCGTCGCCACGCTCGGACTCGCCGCTGAACGGCGACGCCCGGGATGACCCCGTCGGAGGCGAGCCGATTGGGCCGGCGTCACCGCGCGAGGATTCGCCACCAGCCGGCAACGGCCGGAGCCGGCGGTCCGGAACGTAGGATGGCCGGGGCGAACCGACGATGTCGGATCCGGCCGACGGCGAATCGTCGGAGGCTCGGCCGACATGCTCGGATTCGCCGCTGATCGACGACAGCGGTGGCGTTCCCGTCAGACCCGGGTTGGCGTCGGCAGGGTCGTCGCGGGAGGGTTCGCCGCTTTTCGGCGACAACCTGAGCGACGGGTCGGGGCCTCCGATGGGCAGATCAGAGCCGCGCGAACCGGGTCCGGCCGGCGCGGAGGAGTCAGCGGATGTGTCGCCGGCTTGGATTCGCCGCTGAACGGCAACGCCGGTGACGGGCGGGCCGTGGCAGAGTCGGCAAGGCCAGAGTCGCTGCGCGAGGATTCGCCGTTGGCCGGCGACACCGGAGGCGACCCGTCGGAAGCCGCTGGGAAAGACGGCGAGGAGTCCGGACCGTCAGACGACGAGAACTTCGGAGGTGGCACCGGCAGGCCACGATCTGCTCAAGGGTCCACACAACAAAGACGGCAGCCACGCCAAAGAGAGCAGGGGGTGTCGTCTCCCGTAGACCGCGACGGGAGGGACGAGGGTGGTGCGAAAACCACCGCCCGTGTCGGGCTCGCCCGCGGTCTGCGAAGAACACAGACCGCGGGCCTACCGTTGCGGGTCAGCGCCGGATTTCGACCGGCTTCCGCGGCGGGGTTCCTACAAGAACGTCAGCTGACGTTGCGCACGTTCGACGAGACGAGCGCGGCCAGCCGGTCGCCGATCGCCTGGGTGGTGCCGGGCGACGCCTGGTCGCGCGTCGCCAGGTCGAAGGCCACGGACGCCTCGATGCGGCGCGCGGCCTCCCTGTGGCCCAGGTGGTCGAGCAGGAGCGACACCGAGAGCACGGCGGCCGTCGGGTCGGCGAGACCCTGGCCGGCGATGTCGGGGGCGCTGCCGTGGACCGGCTCGAACATGCTCGGGTTGCGGCGCGTGATGTCGAGGTTGCCGCTGGCCGCGAGGCCGATGCCACCGGTGACGGCGGCCGCCAGGTCGGTGATGATGTCGCCGAACAGGTTGTCGGTGACGATCACGTCGAAGCGCGACGGGTCCGTGACCAGGTGGATCGTGGCGGCGTCGACGTGGGAGTACGCGACTGTGACGTCGGGGTGCTCCAGCGAGACCTCCTCGACGATCCGCGACCACAGCGACCCGGCGTACTCGAGCACGTTGGTCTTGTGCACGAGCGTGAGGTGCTTGCGCGGCCGCTCTTCGGCGCGGTTGAACGCGTCGACGACGACGCGTCGGACGCCGAACGCCGTGTTGACGCTGACCTCCGTGGCGACCTCGTGCTCGGTGTCCTTGCGCAGCAAGCCACCGTTATTGGTATACGGGCCTTCGGTGCCTTCGCGCACCACGACCATGTCGACCTCGCCGGCGTCGGCCAGCGGGCCGCGCACGCCCGGGTACAGGCGCGCCGGGCGCAGGTTCACGTGGTGGTCGAGCTCGAAGCGCAGGCGCAGCAGCAGCCCGCGCTCGAGGATGCCGCTGGGCACCGTCGGGTCGCCGACCGCGCCGAGCAGGATCGCGTCGTGCTGACGCAGCTCGCCGAGCACCGACTCGGGAAGCAACTCCCCGGTCGTGTGCCACCTCGCGGCACCGAGGTCGTAGTTCGTGATCTCCGCCGTCGGTGCTACTTCACCGAGCACCTTGAGCGCCTCGGAGACCACCTCGGGCCCGATCCCGTCACCTGGGATCACCGCGAGCCGCATCCACACACCTCCGTAGACCAGGCCACCGAACGCACCGATGGCCCATCCGCAAGAAAACGCCAGCAGCGGAAGGTTACCGGCCGTAGACAAGACGCCGTAGCCGCACCACCCTTATGCCGCATCCTCCCGCAGGGTGAGACACCTGAACGGGTGAAAGGCAAAGGGGCCTCCCGGGTCCCAACGACCCGGAAAGCCCCCTATCGCCGCTATTCGGGAAACCTGACCAGCGAGACAAGCCTTCCCCGATCGGGGCCTTACCTCACGGCCGTGTCACCGTCGACTCGATCCGCACGACACCCGCGCGCGAGCCGGCCGCGTTGTGGTGCTCGATCGCCAGCAGGCCCTTCGGCTTGTCACCGGCGATGGCCGCCGCGTTACGGTTGACCACCAGCTGGGTGCCGGGCTTGGCGACGTAGCCGAGGGCCGCGTCACCGCCACCCTGCACCGAGAACGCCGGCGCCAGCGCGTCGAACGAGAGCGGCGTGCCGACGAAGTCGATCAGCCCGTCGGTGGTGCCCGGCGCGACGTAGTACCCCGCTGTGCCGACCGTGTAGCTGATCCGGTGCGACGCCTCGTTCGGGTCGATGCCCAGCGCGGCGATGCTGACCGGCAGCACGATCACGTTGGTGTCGAACACGTTGGTGTCCACGTCGCCGAGCTGACCGTTGACGGCCTGCACGTCCACCGTCGGGTTGCCCGCCTGCGTCAACGACACAGTGGCGGCCAGGAGCACGTCGGTGCCCGTCGCCTTCGTCACGAAGGTCTCGAAGTCCGGCTGGCCGTCGCCCGTCGTGTCGAAGTCGACGAACGGGATCGTGTTGCTGCCGAGGTTCGCGAAGTCACCCCAGGTCGTGAGGCCGAACGCGAGCATGGCGTTCTCCGGTTCGCCCTGTGCCTTGGCGAGCGGAGCCGTCGACGCCGCGCCGATGTAGCGCAGGTCGCCGCCCTTCGCGGTGCCGTTGAGCGTGCAGTCGGACGAGACGCCCGCGCCGCACTCCGGCAGCTGCGCCGATTCGGCCTGCAGCTCCAGCACGCTGACCAGCGAGCGGTAGCGCTGCGCGCCGGTGCCCTGGTCGATGCCCTTGCCGCCGAGGTTCAGCACGGCCTGGTTCTGGCTCCCGCCGAAGCGCAAGCCGGCCGGCGTCGTGATGGCCGAGACCGGTTTCGGCGCCGAGTACACGGCCACCCGCAGCGGCACCGTGGCGCCGTTCGTCGGGGTGAACGCGACGCGGCCCGAAGCGTCGGCCACGAACTGGCGGGCGAGCCCGGCCTGCGCGGCCTCCATGGTCGGGTCCATGACCTTGCGCAGCGCCTTCGGGTCGGTGATCTTCAACGTCACCTTCACCGTCGCGACCCCGCGCGGGTTCAGCTTCACCGAGCTCTTGTCCACTGTGTACTGCACGCCGGGCAGCGAGTTCACAGCCTCGTACGCCACCGAGTACTCGACCGGCGCGGTGCCCTTGTTGACGACCTTGATCGTCTTCGAGAGCGTGACCGGTCCCGCCGCCTCGACGGTGCCGAACGTGACGCTCACGGCACCCGGGTCGTCCTGCACGTAGGCGAGCACCTGGTTGTCCAGCGCGGCCTTGGCGTCGATGCGGCCGGTGCCCACGCGCTGCGGCGCGTAGGTGTGGCCGGCGCCGTCGGTGATGTCGTGCAAGGCCGAGCCCACGACGTCGGCCTTGACCTCCTCGACGTTCCAGTCGGGGTGCGTCTGGCGGACCAGCGCGGTGATGCCCGCGGTGTGCGGGGTGGCCATCGACGTGCCCGAGATGGAGAGCCGGCCGTTGCCGCTGCCGCGGAACGCCGACGTGATCGTGTCACCGGGCGCCGTGACGTCCGGCTTCACCGACGGGCCACGGCCACCACGCGAGGTGAACGAGCTCGGGGTGTCCACGATGGTCTTGTCCGTGGTCTGCAGGCTCGCCCGCCCGGCGCCGAAGAAGTGCACCGTCAGCGTGCCGGCGGTCAGGCCAGGGCGCACGGCCGTGGTGGCCTTGCCGGTGAGCTGGAACATCGGCACACCCGCGTTGCCCGCGATCCCGGCAGCGGGGTGCTCCAAAGTGGACGACAGCAGCACGCCCTTGGCTCCGGCGGCCTGCGCGTTGTTGGCGCGCGCCGCGGAACCACAGGCGCGGGTGGAGTCGTTGTCGTCCCACTCCAGCCACGCGATCTTGCCCGCGACCTTGGCCTTGTCCTCAGCGGAGAAGGCATTGCAGCCCGCGTTGTTGGCGGCTGAGATCGGCACGACGGGCGCGGTGAGGTCGAGCGTGTCGTAGCCCGTGTAGTCCTGGCTGTACTGGCCCGGCTGCTGTCCCTTGATCGGAGCCGTGACCTCGAGGGCGTCCTTCAGCTCGCCGGCGTCGCGGCTGCTGGCGACGGTGAGCGCCTCGGGCGTGTTGCCCGGCGAGCCCGCGACGTCGTTGAGGTCGCCGCCGTTGCCCGCCGCGAGGACCGGCAGGACGCCGTTCTGGGCGAGCTTGCGCACGAACAGCGAGTCGGGGTCGTCCGGCGCGCCGAAGTCGCTGCCCAGCGACAGGTTGACGATGTCGAGGTGGTCGGTGAAGTCACCGTCGCCGTCGGGGTCGAGCGCCCAGTCGAGCGCCTGCGACGTGACGTTCGTCGAACCGGTGCAGCCGAACACCTTGAGCGCGTAGAGCAACGCCTTGGGCGCGGTGCCCGGGCCGATGCGCATGGCGTCGAGCTGCTTCTTGTTCAGCTTCTTGTAGTTGCCGGTGAACGTGGTGCCGTCGGCGTTCACACCGAAGCCCGCGATGGTGCCGGCCACGTGCGTGCCGTGCTCGCCGCACGCGATGGGGTTGGGATCCGGCTTCGGCGTGGGCGAGCCGGTCTTGCCCTCGGCGTCGTAGTCGTCGCCGACGAGGTCCGTGCCGCCCACGACCTTGGCGCTCGGGAACAGCGGCGACGGCTTGGTCCGGTCCACTGCCTGGTAGGCCGCAGGCGTGCCGGGGCCACCGAAGTCGGCGTGGGTGTAGTCGATGCCGTCGTCGATCACGCCGACGCGGATGCCGTCACCGAACTTGCCGGTCTGCTGCCAGCTGGCGAGCGTGTTGGTGAGCTGCTCGGCGCTGGCGTTGTTCTTGGTCTTCGGCACGACCGTGCGCACCGAAACGACGTCGGGACGCTTCGCGAGCTCACGGATCTTCGCCGCGTCTGCGGTCACCACGGCGCCCGCGACGGCGTTCGACGTCTGCGTGACCAGCTGCGTGCCCGCGTCGGCCTTCTTGAGCTGCCCGACGACGGAGTTCACCGCGGCGGCGACGTCCGCCTTCGCGGCGCGCGCAGCCTGCTTGGCCTTCTCCTTGCCGGCGCCCTTGCCCTGCTCGGCGTTGAACGCGTCGACGGCCGGCTTCTTCGCCAGCTCCACGAACGCGGTGATCTTGCCCCGCGCGGCGTCGAGCCGCGGCGAGATCTTGCCCTGCAACCCCGCGGCGGCGACCTTGGCCGGCGCGACCGGGTCGGCGAGCGGCGCACCCTGCGCCGACGCGCCAGACGCGGCGGAGACGGCTGCGGCCAGGACCACCGCGGACACGGCAGCCGTCGAACGCGCAGCCCACCCGGGCAACCGGGATCTGCTCATGAGTACCCAACCCCTTTACTCGAGGCCTGGATCGCGAACCTGCCTGGCGCTCCCCGATCACCACCCCCGACAGGTGAGCACCGGCGCCGCACCGTGCTCTCACGGCGCGTGGTTCTGCCTCGCGGCACAGAACCTAGCTGCCCGATACACCTACTTTCGTGGCGAAAATGCTCCGTTATACGAATGTTGCCCGTCTGGGTGGACTCCACAAAGAAAGCCCCTTCCCCCGCCACTCGGACGGGGAAAGGGGCTTTCGAAAAACGGGCGGAGCTAGTTGAAGTCCACCGCGCGGATCGTGTGCGCACCCACGGTGGCGCCGATCGGCTCGAGGACGTTGCTGTCCACGTGGCGGTCGACGCGCAGCAGCATCACGGCGTCGGAGCCGTCGGTGGTCTGGCTGATCTGCGCGGCCTCGATGTTGATGCCGGCCTCGCCGAGCAGCGTGCCGACGCGGCCCATCACGCCCGGGCGGTCCGGGTAGTCCAGCAGCAGCACGTTGCCCTCGGCGCGCAGGTCGAAGTGACGACCGTTGACCTCGACGATCTTCTCGACCTCGTCCTTGCCGGTCACCGAACCCGACACCGTCAGCACGGCGCCGTCCGCGTGGACCGCACGCACCGTGACGAGGCTGCGGAACTTCGGGCTCTCGGTCTCGGTGACGAGATCCACCTGCACGCCCAGCTCCTCGGCGAGCCGCGGCGCGTTGACGAAGGTGACCTGGTCGTCGACGACAGCGGCGAACACCCCGCGCAGCGCCGCGAGCTGCAGCACCGACGTGTCCTCGCTGGACAGCTCGCCCTTGACCTCGACAGTCACCGACGTCGGCGCCTTCGGGCTCAGCGCCGTGAGCACCGTGCCCAGCTTCTGCGTGAGCGACAGGTACGGCCGCACGTGCTCGCCGACGGCGCCGCCGCCCGAGACGTTCACCGCGTCCGGCACGAAATCGCCGCGCAGCGCCAGCAGCACGGAACGGGCGACGTCGGTGCCCGCGCGGTCCTGCGCCTCCGAGGTGGACGCGCCCAGGTGCGGGGTGACGACCACGTTGGGCAGCTCGAACAGCGGGCTGGCGGTGGTGGGCTCGGTGACGAACACGTCGATGCCCGCGCCGCCGACGTGGCCGCTGCGGATCGAGTCGGCCAGGGCCTCCTCGACGATCAGGCCACCGCGCGCGGCGTTGACGATGATCACGCCCGGCTTGGTCTTCTTGAGCGCCTCGGCGTCGATGAGGCCCTTGGTCTCCGGCGTCTTCGGCAGGTGGATGGAGATCGCGTCAGCGCGCTCGAGCAGCTCGTCGAGCGGCACGAGCTCGATGCCGAGCTGCGCGGCGCGGGCGGCCGAGACGTAGGGGTCGTACGCGATCAGCTTCGTGCCGAACGCGGCGAGGCGCTGGCTGAACAGCTGGCCGATCTTGCCGAGGCCGACGACACCGATGGTCTTGCCGTTGAGCTCGACGCCCGAGAACGAGCTGCGCTTCCACTCGCCACCGCGCAGGCTCTGGTCGGCGGCCGGCACGCGACGGGCGACAGAAAGCAGCAGCGCCACGGCGTGCTCGGCGGCAGACACGATGTTCGACGTCGGGGCGTTGACCACCAGCACGCCACGCTCGGTGGCGGCGGGCACCTCGACGTTGTCCAGCCCGACACCGGCGCGGGCCACGACCTTGAGCTGCGTGGTCGCGCCGAGCACCTCGGCGTCGACCTTCGTGGCGGATCGCACCAGGAGCGCGTCGGCGCTCTTCACCGCCTCGAGCAGCGCGGGACGGTCCGTGCCGTCCACATGCCGGACCTCTACCTCGTCACCGAACACACTCAGCACGGAAGGCGCGAGCTTCTCCGCGATGAGGACGACGGGTTTGCTGGGCTTGGTCACGATGCGGCTCCCACTATCTGGTCACGAAATCGAGGACGCTCTCCTACGGCGCACGCCGTTGTGCCCGGATGGGCGGGAGTTTAGCCCGGTTGGGGGCCCCGGTGCTGCCCGCGTTGTTAACTCGCTCGTAATCCGGTGAAAACTCGGTCGCGGGGCCGGTCAGGGTGGTCGGCGGTCGGGGTGGGTCGCTTGGGCGGGGATTGGGTTTGCGGCAAGGAAAACGGCGCCGGGGTGTCGACAGTCGGGGTGCGGCGGGTGGGGTGTTTTGTGCGTTCCACCTGGTGGGATGAGGTGGCGTGGTGAGGTTGGGGCGATTGGGGTGAAAGGGATTTATTACGTCGTGGTACTCGGGTGAACGATGGGAATGTTCATTCGTTCGGGGGTCTATGGCGTGGGCGCGGGCTAGGGGTGAAGGGGACCTTCATCCCTTCGTGCGCAGCGCGATCCGGTGCACGGGTGCGTGGAGGGGACTTTGACACGTTCTCGGCCGGATGAAGGGAACCTTCACGCTGTCCCGAACATCCACCGCGGTCCAGCGCCGGATGAAGGGCCCCTTCACCGCTGCAACGGCCGCGAAGCCGCCCGCAATGGGTGAAGGGTCCCTCCGCCCCTTCGCCGTCACCCATCGCCATTCGCCTGCGCGTGAAGGGGACCTTCACCCCTTTGCGGCGCGACCCCGGCCCGTCCGCGGATGAAGGGGACCTTCACCCGCGGTTCGGCACCCACAGTGACCCGGCAATGCATGAAGGGGACCTTCATCCTTCCCCGCCCCAGAGCCCACTACGGCCACACCCGGCGACCACCGGCGTTGCCGTTGAGGGGCGAAACCGGGACAGGCGGGCGGTACAGTGGCGAGGCGCGGTGAGGGCCGCGTCCCGTCCGCGGAAAGGGCTGAGCCCACCCCCGAAGTGAAGTGCGGTGCGTGCGCCTTCTTCCCTGCCCGGTGCCGGCGGACCACGGGCGAACCGAGGGAAGGAAGGACTCCCCCATGGCCGCGTTGCCCGCAAAACCCGATCTCGCCCAGCTGCGCAAGCGCGCGAAAGAGCTGGCACGCGCGGAGTCGATCAAGTTGTCCGAGGCGCAGTTCCGCGTCGCGCGCGGGCACGGGTTTCCAAGTTGGCCGAAGTTGCAGGCGTACGTCCGGCGCGTCGCCGAGGGCGGGCCGAATCTGCAGCACGCCTACCACGCCGACACCGAGTACTACGGCGAGCGCGCCCTCGGACTGCTCGCGTCCGCCGAGGACGGGACGGCCGGGGCGCGCGAGGCGTTCGAGCGCCACGACCAGCCGTTGACGCGCGAGGGCGCGCGGACGGTCGTCGCCAAGGAGCACGGGTTCGGGTCGTGGCGCGGGTTGCGCCAGCACGTCGCGGCGTTGTCGGACAGTGGCGAGCCGTTCGCGCGGGCGTTTCGCCTCCTGGAGGCGAGGGACGTCGACGGGCTGGCGGCGATGGTCGCCGAGTTCCCCGAGCTCGTCCACGCGCGCGGCACCAACGGCAACGACCTCCTCGGCATGGCCGGCGCCACCTGCGACGAGCGGCTCACGCGCGTCCTGCTCGAACGCGGCGCCGATCCCGCGCGGGGCAACGCCCACGGCTGGACCCCGTTGCACCAGGCCGCGTACAGCGATCTGCCCCTGCTCGCCGATCTGCTCCTCGACGCCGGCGCACCACTCGATGTGTCGGCGCGCGGCGACGGCGGGACGCCTCTCGTCGTCGCGTTGTTCTGGGGAAACCGGACTGTGGCCGAAAAACTGGCAACGCGCGACCGGTCCCCTCGCAATCTTCGCGTCGCAGCGAGCATCGGGGACGCCGAGCTGCTGGACGAGCTCGTCCGTCCGAACGGGACACTCACGCCGGCGGCGGGTGCGCACCGCGAGTTCTACCGGCCCCACAGTGGTTTCCCGTTGTGGCGCCCCAGCGACGATCCCCGGGAGATCCGCGACGAAGCCCTCAGCTGGGCAGCGCGCAACGATCGCACCGACACCCTGCGCACCCTCGCCGAGCGCGGCGCGGACCTCGACGCCGACGTCTACCGCGGCACCGCGCTCACCTGGGCCGCCGCGCAGGGCAAAATCGCCGCCGTGCGGACCTTGCTGGAGCTGGGCGCCGACGTGAACCGCGTTGGGACTTTCGGCGGCCCGAAGCACGGCGTCGGGATCACCGCTCTGCACCTCGCCGCGCAGAACAACCGGCTCGACGTCATCGAGGTCCTCGTCCGGGCCGGCGCCGACCTCGACGCGCGCGACGGCCTCTGGAACTCCACACCCGAAGGCTGGGCCGACGCGTGCGACAGCCCCGCCGCGCGCGCCCTGCTGGCGAAAGCCCGGTAGACAAGCGGAGTCCGTAGTCCGTATCGTCGACCCGAAGAGGCGGACTACGGACTCCGTTTCATCCACTGGGAGGACAACCATGACCACACCCCGAGAGGTCTTCGAGCGGCTTTCCGAGGGCATCACCGCGGGCCGGTTCAACGAGCTTTCCCAGCTCTACGCGGAGAACACCGTCGTCGAGCACCCCACCGCGATCCCCGTCCCCGGCCGAATCGAGGGTCGAAAAGCGGTGCACGAGCGGTTTGTGGGCGGACTGGGGGCGACGCTCCGGCTGTCGACCAGCGACGTCGTCGTCCACGAGATGACGGACCCCGAGGTGATCGTCGCCGAGTTCCGGTACACGGCGGAATCGTCGCTCAGCGGCGAAAAGACCGAAACCGAGAACATCCAGATGCTGAGGGTGCGCGACGGGCTGATCGTCCACAGCCGCGACTACCACGACTACCTGCGGATGGCGGCGGTCCAGGGAGCGGCGGCCGGGCTCGCCGAGGCGTACGCCCAAGTCCCGCCCCACGAACCCGGCCCGGTCCAGCCGCGGCCGGCGCGGCTCGCCGACCGCAAGAGCCCGCTGGGTGTGTTCCAACGGCTCTGTTACGGCGTTTCCGACCAGCGCTGGTCCGAGCTGCCCGACCTCTATGCCGAGCAAACCGACGTCCGCCACCCGTTCCTGCCGGGCGCGCCCATGCTGAAGTCCCGCGAAGACCTGCGCACGCACTTCGCGCTGGCCGGGGAAATCGGCATCCGCATGCAGGCCACCGACCTCGTCACCTACCAGAGCACCGACCCCGAGGTGCTGATCGGCGAATTCGCCTACGAGGGGCAACTCGGCGCAACGCCGTTCCGCGTCAACAACATCTTCGCGCTGCGCGTGCGCGACGGGGAGATCGTCGAGTCGCGCGACTACGGCGACCACCCGGCGCTCGCGGCCGCGACCGGCCGGCTCCAGGAGCTGGTCGACCGCGTAATCGCCTAGGCCTCGAGGTCCTCAGGCAGGTCGAACTCGCCGTCACGGACGCCCTTCGCGAACGCGTCCCACTCCGACGGCGTGAACACGAGCACCACGCCGTCCGGTTTCGACGACTGGCGCATCGCGACGTACGTGACGCCGTCGGTGTGCGGCACGAAGGCGTACTCCACGCAGTCCTCGAGCGTGACGCCTTCGGGCTCGGCCCTGATCCAAGGGGCGTCGGTGAGGTCCAGCTCGTGCCGGATGTGCGCCTTGTCGTCGACGGGCTGATCACTCATGGCACCAGCGTATCGACCCACCGCGACAGGTCTCGCCGCTGAACGGCGAAACCACCGAAAAGGCCCCCTCACCTGCGGGTGAGGGGGCCTTTCGAACGATCAAGCCATCACAAGACGATCAGGCGGTCTCGGTGATCGGCCGGTCCACCCACGACATGAGGGCACGCAGCTTCTTGCCGGTCTCCTCGATCGGGTGCTGGTTGCCCTGCTCCTCGAGCTTGATGAAGTTCGGGCGCCCGGCCTCGTCCTCGGCGACCCACTCGCGCGCGAAGGTGCCGTCCTGGATCTCGCCCAGGATCTTCTGCATCTCCTGCTTCACCGCCGGCGAGATCACGCGCGGGCCGCGGGTGAGGTCGCCGTACTCGGCCGTGTCGGAGATCGAGTAACGCTGACGCGCGATGCCACCCTCGTACATGAGGTCGACGATCAGCTTGAGCTCGTGCAGCACCTCGAAGTAGGCGATCTCCGGGGCGTAACCGGCCTCGGTCAGCACCTCGAAGCCCGTCTGCACCAGCGCCGACGCGCCACCGCAGAGCACGGCCTGCTCGCCGAAGAGGTCGGTCTCGGTCTCCTCGGTGAACGTCGTCTTGATGACGCCCGCGCGCGCACCGCCGATGGCGGCCGCGTACGACAGGGCCAGCGCCTGGGCGCCACCGGTCGCGTCCTGCTCCACCGCGATCAGGCAGGGCACGCCCTTGCCGTCCACGAACTGGCGGCGCACGAGGTGACCCGGGCCCTTCGGGGCGACCATGGCGACGTCGACGTTGCCCGGCGGCTTGATCAGGTCGTAGCGAATGTTGAAGCCGTGGCCGAAGAAGATCGCGTCGCCGTCCTTCAGGTTCGGCGCGATGTCCTCGGAGTAGATGAAGCGCTGCTTCGTGTCCGGCGCGAGGATCATGATCAGATCGGCCTCGGCCGCGGCCTCGGCGACGTTCAGCACGCGCAGGCCCTGCTCCTCGGCCTTCGCCCGCGACTTCGACCCCTCCGGCAGGCCGATGCGGACGTCGACACCGGAGTCACGCAGGCTCAGAGAGTGGGCGTGGCCCTGGCTGCCGTAGCCGATCACGGCGACCTTGCGACCCTGGATGATCGAAAGGTCCGCGTCGTCGTCGTAGAAGATTTCCACTGCCATGGGGGTACTGCTTCCTTTCGGGTTACTGCTGAAGAATCGACTTCTCAAGAATCAGCGGGGCGAGGTGGCGGTGATCGAGCGGGCCCCGCGACCCACCGCGACCATGCCGGACTGCACGAGCTCACGGATGCCGTACGGCTCGAGCATGCGCAAAAGTGCGCCGATCTTGTCCGATGTCCCGGTCGCCTCGACGGTGAGCGCCTCCGGGGACACGTCCACCACCTTGGCACGGAAGAGCTGGACGGTCTCGAGGACCTGGCTGCGCACGGTCGCGTCGGCCCGGACCTTCACGAGCAGCAGTTCACGCTGCACCGCGCTGGACTGTTCCAGCTCCACGATCTTGATCACGTTGACCAGCTTGTTGAGCTGTTTGGTCACCTGTTCGAGCGGTAGCTCTTCAACGGCGACCACGATCGTCATGCGGGACACCTCGGGGTTTTCCGTAGGGCCCACGGCAAGAGACTCGATGTTGAAACCGCGGCGGGAGAACAGGCCGGACACCCGGGCTAGCACGCCGGGCTTGTTCTCGACCAGCACGCTCAACGTGTGGACGGTCATCGGTTTTCTCCTTCCGCGGCAGCTTCGGCGGCTTCGAGGGTCTCGGCGGCTTCCTGCGAAACCTCGTCGTCGTCGAACAGCGGCCGGATGCCGCGGACGGCCATGATCTCGTCGTTGCCGGTGCCCGCGGCCACCATCGGCCACACCTGGGCATCCTTCCCCACGACGAAATCGATCACGACAGGACGGTCGTTGATCTCCATCGCGCGTCGGATCGTCGCGTCGACGTCCTCCTTGGTCTCACAGCGCAGCCCGGCGCAGCCGAGGGCCTCGGCCAGCAGCGTGAAGTCGGGGATGCGGTGCTTGTGGGTACCGAGATCGCTGTTGGAGTACCGCTCCGAGTAGAAGAGGTTCTGCCACTGCCGGATCATGCCGAGGTTGCCGTTGTTGATCACGGCGACCTTGATCGGCGCGCCCTCGATGGCGCACGTGGCTAGCTCCTGGTTGGTCATCTGGAAGCAGCCGTCGCCGTCGATCGCCCACACCTGCGTGTCGGGCAGGCCGAACTGCGCACCCATGGCCGCCGGGACGGCGAAGCCCATGGTGCCGAGGCCACCGGAGTTGATCCATGTACGCGGCTTCTCGTACTTCACGAACTGCGCGGCCCACATCTGGTGCTGGCCGACGCCGGCGGTGAAGACCGCGTCGGGACCGGCGAGCTCACCGATGCGCTCGATGACGTACTGCGGCGACAGCGAACCGTCGTCGGGCCACTCGTAGCCGGCCGGGTAGGTGTCGCGCCAGGAGTCGACCTGCGTCCACCAGTCGGTGAGGTCCGGCTGGTGCCCGTGCTCGAACTCGGCCTTCACGGCGGCGATCAGCTCGCCGATGATCTCGTTGCAGTCACCGACGATCGGCACGTCGGCCTTGCGGTTCTTGGAGATCTCGGCCGGGTCGATGTCGGCGTGGATCACCTTCGCGTCGGGCGCGAACGACGACGTCGCGCCGGTGACGCGGTCGTCGAAGCGGGCGCCGAGCGCGATCAGCAGGTCGGACCGCTGCATCGACGCGACCGCGGCGACGGTGCCGTGCATGCCGGGCATGCCGACGTGCTGGCGGTGCGAGTCGGGGAACGCGCCGCGCGCCATCAGCGTGGTGGCGACCGGGATGCCGGTCAGCTCGGCCAGCTCCAGCAGCTGCTGCGAGGCCTCGGCCTTGATCACGCCGCCGCCGACGTAGAGAACGGGCCGGCGCGCGTTCGCGATGAGCTTCGCGGCTTCGCGCACCTGCTTGCCGTGCGGGCGCAGCGTCGGGCGGTAACCCGGCAGCCGCATCTCGGGCGGCCAGGAGAACGAGGTCATCTCCTGCAGCACGTCCTTGGGGATGTCCACCAGCACCGGGCCGGGTCGGCCCGTGAGCGCCAAGTGGAATGCCTCGGCGATGGTCCGCGGGATCTCGGCCGGGTCGGTGACGAGGAAGTTGTGCTTGGTGACCGGCATGGTGATGCCGCAGATGTCGGCTTCCTGGAACGCGTCGGTGCCGATCAGCGCGCGCGACTGCTGCCCCGTGATGGCGACGACGGGCACGGAGTCCATGTTGGCGTCGGCCAGCGGGGTGACCAGGTTCGTGGCGCCCGGGCCCGACGTCGCCATGCAGACGCCGACCTTGCCGGTCGCCTGGGCGTAGCCGGTGGCGGCGTGCCCGGCGCCCTGCTCGTGCCGGACGAGGATGTGGCGGAGCTTCGTGGAGTCGAGCAGCGGGTCGTACGCCGGGAGGATGGTGCCACCGGGAATGCCGAAGACGACTTCGGCGCCAACGGCCTCGAGCGAGCGGACGAGCGACTGCGCGCCCGTGACCCTTACCGGGGTTCCCGCCGGCGGCGCCGGCTTCGGACGTGCTCCGGGGACACCGGGCGCGGTCGGCCCGGGCTTCGCGTCGCTGCGCGACGTGGCACTGGTCATCGGTTCTGCCTCGTGGGTTCTCGGTGTCACTCGTTCGGGTTGTCTGGAGCCGTACAGCCGGTCGGAAACCGGTTCTACGCAACAAAAAACCCCCGCCGACCGTAAGGTCGCACGAGGGTCGCGCGTCGACGCAGCGGACTCTTCCTAAGCGTCGACGCGCTGAGGAAGTACGAGGCCGGTCTGCGTTGTCACGGCGCTGACGTTAGACCGGCGTCCGCGCGAGTGTCAACTCTGCGAGACGGCGGTTCCGCATGCTGGACCGCCAGTACTGCTCTTCGGGCGACCCCTCGACCCGGGCGCAAGCACGCCGGAGACGCGGTGCACCATTCATTGGTGGCCGAAAAAGAGCAGGACCAGCGCGCGGACGAAGGCCGGAAGGCCGTGTTCAAGATCCCCAGCACGGCGTACATGGCGATCGCGCTCCTGACCGTGTGTGTGACACCGATCGCACTCGGGGAGATCAACGGGCTGCAATGGCTGTACATCTTCCCGATCGCGCTGTTCGTCTTCGTCGTGCGCACGCGCACCGTCGCGACGCGCCAGGGCCTGGCCGTGCGGACGGTGTTCGGCAAGCGCGACCTCCCGTGGTCGTCGCTGAAGGGACTCGCGATCACCGGCAGGGCGCGTGTGCGTGCCGTGCTGGGCGACGACACGCAGGTCACGTTGCCCACGGTGAGAACGCGCCATCTTCCGGTGCTCGCGCTCGTGAGCGAGGGGAAGATCAAGGACCCCTCGGGTGTGCTGAGTGACGAAGAGCTGAAGCCGGCCGCTGAAAAAGCAGCTGCGAAGCCGGCCGAGAAGGCCCCGGAGCAGACCCCCGAGGCCACGTCCGCCGAGACCGGCGGTTCCAAGGCCGAGCCCAGCGAGTAGAATTGGTAGGACCAGTTTGCGGAGCGGTCTCGTGACTCCGCCTGGACCAGCCTTCTGACCTGGGAGAATGCCGTGCCGCACCTCCGTTCCCGGACCACCACCCACGGCCGCAACGCGGCGGGCGCGCGCGCCCTCTGGCGCGCGACCGGGATGACCGACAGCGACTTCGGCAAGCCAATCGTCGCCATCGCCAACTCCTACACGCAGTTCGTGCCGGGCCACGTGCACCTCAAGGACCTCGGGGAGATCGTCGCCGAGGCCGTGAAGGAAGCCGGCGGCATCGCGCGCGAGTTCCACACGATCGCCGTCGACGACGGCATCGCGATGGGCCACTCGGGCATGCTCTACTCGCTGCCCTCGCGCGAGATCATCGCGGACTCCGTGGAGTACATGGTCAACGCGCACCAGGCCGACGCCCTCGTCTGCATCTCCAACTGCGACAAGATCACGCCGGGCATGCTCAACGCCGCCATGCGCCTCAACATCCCCACCGTGTTCGTCTCCGGCGGGCCGATGGAAGCGGGCAAGGCCGTGGTCGTCGGCGGCGTCGCCCAGGCACCCACCGACCTGATCACCGCGATCGCCGCGTCGGCGAGCAGCGAGGTCGACGAGGACGGGCTGTCGATCGTCGAGCGCTCAGCGTGCCCGACCTGCGGTTCCTGCTCCGGCATGTTCACCGCGAACTCTATGAACTGCCTCACCGAAGCGCTGGGCCTGTCGCTGCCGGGCAACGGCTCCACGCTGGCCACGCACGCCGCGCGCCGCGAACTGTTCTCCGGCGCCGGGCGCACGGTCATCGACCTGTGCAAGCGCTGGTACGGCGAGGACGACGAGTCGGCGCTGCCCCGCTCGATCGCCACCCGCGCCGCGTTCGAGAACGCGATGGCGCTGGACATGGCCATGGGCGGCTCGACCAACACCGTGCTGCACATCCTCGCCGCCGCACAGGAAGGCGAGGTCGACTTCACGATCAGCGACATCGACGACATCGGCCGCCGCGTGCCGTGCCTGTCGAAGGTGGCGCCGAACTCCGACTACCACATGGAAGACGTCCACCGAGCCGGCGGCATCCCCGCCATCCTGGGCGAGCTCTACCGCGGTGGCCTGCTGAACACCGGCGTCCACTCGGTCCACTCCCCCGACCTCGACTCGTGGCTGAACGAGTGGGACATCCGCGCCGAGTCGCCGTCGCAGAAGGCGCTGGAGCTGTTCCACGCCGCGCCGGGTGGGGTGCGCACCACCAAGGCGTTCTCGACGGAGAACCGCTGGTCGTCGCTCGACACCGACGCCGTCGGCGGCTGCATCCACGACGTCGAGCACGCGTACACGAAGGACGGCGGCCTCGCGATCCTGCGCGGCAACCTGGCCGAGAACGGCGCCGTGATCAAGGCCGCCGGCATCGACGAGGACCTGTGGCACTTCGAAGGCCCGGCGCGGGTGCTCGAGAGCCAGGAGGAGGCCGTGTCGGCGATCCTGAAGAAGGAGATCCAGCCGGGCGAGGTGCTGGTGATCCGTTACGAGGGTCCTGCCGGCGGGCCGGGCATGCAGGAGATGCTGCACCCCACCGCGTTCCTTAAGGGCTCGGGCCTGGGCAAGAAGTGCGCGCTGATCACGGACGGGCGCTTCTCGGGCGGCTCGTCGGGCATCTCCGTCGGCCACATCTCGCCGGAGGCAGCGGCGTGCGGCCTGATCGGCCTGGTCGAGAACGGTGACCGCATTCTGCTGGACGTCCACGAACGCCGCCTCGAGCTGCTGGTCGACGCCGAGATCCTGGCGGAGCGCCGGTCGAAGATGGAGACGGCGGAGCGGCCGTGGCAGCCGAAGGAGCGTCAGCGCCCGATCACGGCGGCACTGCGCGCGTACGCCCGGATGGCCACCTCCGCAGACACCGGCGCGGTGCGGGACCCGAACAAGTGAGCTTGACGGTTGAATGAGACGGGCCGTCCATCGCCGAGGGGGTGGACGGCCCTTTTCGTTCGTTGCCGCTGAGTGGCGACGGCGGTCTTCGTGCTGGTCAGCGGCCCGGCAAGAGCTCCGGATCACTCCGTCCGCCGGGCGGCGGCACTGCTTTTGCCACTCCGTGGCAAACCCCAGGTCAGCGGGTCAAAACGATGACCACCACCGAAGCCGCCGCTGCCAGCAGCAGCGAGACGACACCCAGGGGCAACGGCCGCTTGCGCCACGGCGTGTTCCGCTCCAGCGAGATCCGGCCGGCGCCGGTGAAAATCAGCGCGAGGGCCACCACGCCGATGAGGAGTTCGAACTCCCAGCCGCGGCCGTCGCCCTCGAAGAAGCCGCCGTGGAACTTCGCGAAGACGGCGCTGGCGGCGACGCCCAGGATCCCCGCGGCCGCGAGCGGCGTGAAGAGGCCCACGAGCAGCAGCGCGCTGCCGCCGACCTCGACGATGCCGGTGACCCACGAGAGCAGCGTGGTCTGCTTGTGGAAGCCGAATGTCTCGAGCAGGTGCGCGAACCCCGTGATGCCGGGTCCCCCGAACGCACCGAACAGGTGTTGCAGGCCGTGCGCCCCCACGATCGCGGCGAGCCCCAGGCGCAGGATCAGCAGGCCGAGGCCCAGGCCGCCCTGGCGCACCTCGTCGTCGTTGTCGTTCGTCGTGTCCCCGACCCCGGACAGCAGGCCGCTCTGGTAGTCGTCCCCTTGACTGGTCACGCGCGAAGGGTAGGGGATCCCGACCCCGGCCGCGAGCGAGCGCGCCGAGGTCAGGGGCCCTTCGCGTCAGTATTCGCGGTGCACGATGTTGTCGGGCAGCTCGCCGCCCGCGTAACGCGCGATCTCGGCCGCGGCGACGGCGTACGAGCGTCGCCGCACACCGGCGACGGCCCCGCCGACGTGCGGCGTGAGCAGCAGACCCGGCGCGTGCCACAGCGGGTGGTCGGCCGGCAGCGGCTCGGGGTCCGTCACGTCGAGCGCGGCACGCAGGCGGCCGGCGGTGAGCTCGGCCAGGAGCGCGTCGGTGCGCACGACCGGTCCCCTCGCGGCGTTGACGAGGACGGCACCGTCGGGCATCGCGGCGAGGAACTCGGCGTCGACCATCCCCCGCGTGCGCGACGTGAGGGGGACCATCAGCACCACGATGTCGTGGTGCGGCAACAGCTCGGGCAGCTCGGCGACGCCGTGGACCCCGTCGCGCGCCGACATGCCGACCATCGTGCAGCGGACGTCGAACGGTTCGAGCCGGCGCCGCAGCTGCCGCCCGAGGTCTCCGGCGCCGACGATGAGCGCGTGCTGGCCCTGGAGCGTTTCGGCGGAGCGGCGTTCCCAGTGGCGTTCGCGGTGGGCGTCGGCGAACACGTCCAGCTTCCGGTACATCGACAGCAAGACGGCGACGACCCATTCGGCCGTACTGCCGCCGTGGGCGCCGCGGCAGGTGGAGAGCAGGACGCCGTCGGGAAGCTTGCCGACCCAGTCCTCGGCGCCGGCGGAGAGCAGCTGCACGAGCTTGAGGTTCGGCAGTTCGCGCCACAGCTGGTCGCCCGCCGGGTGACGGCCGGGGATGAGGACCTCGGCCTTCGCGGCTTCCGGCGGCACGGGGTCGCCCCACTGGTAGCGCACGGCCTGCACCATCGGGAGCTCCGAGAGCGCCTCGACGCCCTCGTCGTCGGGGACCAGCACAGTCAGCGTCATGATCGCCACGTTAGCCACTTACTCCGCGCTCACGTGGGGGCACCTAGGCTGGAGCATCATGCGTACCCGGTACCGGTGGTCGGCGCCGCTGGCCCTCCTCGCCTCTGGCGGACTCCTGCTGTCGGGCTGCGCGCGGTTCGACGACACCGCGGCCGGCCAGACGTTCAGCGCCGCCCCCGTGCCCAGCCCCGAGTCGCCGCCGCAGGTGCAGGACCCGAACGACCCGTCCGGCGACGGCCAAGGCGGCGTGGGCCAGGGCGGTCAGCAACAGTCGCCCACGCCGATCCCGCCGCCGCAGGGGTGCAAGGACTTCGACAAGGCCGTGATCGCCACGTGCCTGGACACGGTCGCGGCCGTCGCCGGCCTGCCGGGCGACGGCTCGACGCCCGCGGCTCTCGCCGGTGAACGGAAATCGGGCCGCGTGGTTCTCGCCACAGCCGGCCGCGACGCGACGCCGTTCGAGCAGCTCGACGTCGTCGCCACCGGTGACGGCGGCCTGACCTCGCTGGTGCTGTCGCCGAGCTACGTCGAGGACCAGCTGGTGTTCGCGTATATCACCACCGCGACCGACAACCGCGTCGTGCGCTTCGCGAAGGGCCAGCCGCCGAAGCCGGTGCTCACGGGCATCCCGAAGGGCGCGACCGGCAACCGCGGCGCCCTCGTCGGCGACGGCCGCGGCGCCCTGCTCGTCGCGACGGGCGACGCAGGCAACCCCGCGTCAGCGGCCGACCCGAAGTCCCTGGCAGGCAAGGTGCTGCGCATCGACACATCGGGCAGCCCGGCCGCCGGCAACCCGACCGCGGGCTCCGCTGTGTACGCCTCGGGCCTCCACACCCCCGGCGGCCTCTGCATCTCCCCCGACGGCAAACGCGTGTGGGTCACCGACCAGACCTCCGGCCCCGACGCGCTGTACCGCGTCCAGGCGGGCCAGACCCTGTCGACGCCCGCGTGGACCTGGCCGGACAAGCCAGGCGTCCGGGGCTGCGCCGACTTCTCCGACTTGGACGGCACCCTGAGCATCGCGTCGTCCGCCGGCCTGCAGAACCTGCCGGTCAACCCGGACGGCGCTGTGACCGGCAAACCCAGCGTCAGCCTCGACGGCAAGGGCAAGCCCCCCACGACCTACGGCCGCCTCGCAGCCATGAGCATGATCAGCCCCCAACTGGCGGTCGCCGGCACCACCAACAAGGACGGCGGCAAACCCGTCTCCAGCGACGACCGCGTCGTCCTCATCACGATCGTCCAAACCGAGGGCGGTCCGGGGAAGGACTGAGGTCCGGCTTCGGGTCTGACCTGGGGGTTTGTGGTTGTCGCCGTTGAGCGGCGACAGGTGGTTCCGAGCTGGTCCTCGCCCGGCTCGTTGCCTCAGCTGATCGCCCGAGCGCGCTCCATCGACCGATGAACGCTCGGACTCCAGCCACCTTTCGATAGCTCGAAGCTTTTCGCCGTTCGGCGGCGATTGGTCGTCGCACCTCGGCGCCGCCGAACGGCACCGCAGCGGTCGCCACTCAGGGGCGAATCGCGGTCGCCGCTCCGAGACGAGCTGGCAGTCGCCATTCAGCGGCCAATCCGGCCACCATTCCCTGGCGAAGCGGCAGTCGCCACTCAGTCGCCAATCCCGGTTGCCATTCCCAGACGGGCCGACGGTCGCCTTTCAGCGGCGAATCATGTTCCCGCTCACAAGCGAAGCAGCAGCAGTCGCCACTCAGTGGCCAATCCCGATTGCCGCTCCCAGGCGAGCCGGCAAATCGCCGTTCAGAGGCGAACGCGTTGCCGCCCACAGGCGAGATGACCGTCGCCGTTGAGAGGCAACGGCGGTTTCGCCCCTCAGCGGCGAGACCGTGGAGCGCGGCTTTCCGCCCGCGCCGCCCGGATGTCCAGGATCGACGCGGCGATCGACACCAACACGGCGAGCAGCGCGACGTACCGGCCGACCCCCGGGTTGATCATCACGCCGGCGGTTTCCAGGAACGCCCGCTGGTCGCTGTCGAAGACCCAGTCCAGCGTCGTCCAGCCGATGACCATGAGCAGCAGCGCGGCGAGGTCCGCGACGAGCCACAGGTGCGGCAGGCCGCTGACCCGGACCTTCCTGACCTGCCCGAAGAACACCACCGCGAGCCCGACCAGCACCAGCACCAGCGGCGGGAACCATGAAAAGAAGTCCGAGTGCCAGGCCGAGCGCACGACATCGTCGTGGGGCAGGGAGTTGAAGGCGTCACGGACATCGGCCGTGGCCGTGTCGGCGGTGAGGACCGTCCAGGGAAGAAACAGCGCCACGAGCGCGAGCAGCCCGGCCCCCTGACCGAGCCACTCGCGCCACGTGACGCGTTTGACGGAGAACGCCACTCAGGAGCCGACGCGCTCGATGATGAGCTCACGCACGCGCTTGGCGTCGGCCTGGCCCTTGGTGGCCTTCATGACCGCGCCGACGATCGCGCCCGCCGCGGCGACCTTGCCGCCGCGGATCTTCTCCGCGACGTCCGGCTGCGCGGCCAAAGCCTCGTCCACGGCGGCGATCAGCGCGGAGTCGTCGGAAACGACCTTCAGCCCGCGCTTGTCCACCACCTCGCGCGGCGAACCCTCGCCGGCGAGCACGCCCTGCACGACCTCCTTGGCGAGCTTGTTCGTCAGCTCACCCGAGGACACGAGCGCGATCACCTCGGCCACCTGCACCGGCGTGATCGCCAGCTCGGCGAGCTCGACCTCGCGCGTGTTGGCCTCCTGCGCCAGCGTGTTGACCCACCAGCCGCGGGCTTCGTCCGGCTTCGCGCCGGCCTCGACCGTGGCCGCGACGAGGTCGACGGCGCCGACGTTCAGCAGGTCGCGCAACGCTTCGTCCGACAGGTTCCACTCGGTCTGAATCCGCTTGCGCCGCTCGGCCGGCATCTCCGGCAGCGTCTTGCGCAGCTCCTCGACCCAGTCGCGCGCCGGCGCGATCGGCACCAGGTCGGGCTCCGGGAAGTACCGGTAGTCCTCCGCGGTCTCCTTGGTGCGCCCGCCGGACGTGGTGCCGTCGGCCTCCTGGAAGTGCCGCGTCTCCTGCTTGATCGAGCCGCCGTCAGCGAGAATCGCCGCCTGGCGCGTCATCTCGTACCGAACGGCGCGCTCGACGCTGCGCAGCGAGTTGACGTTCTTCGTCTCCGTGCGCGTGCCGAACTCGGTGGCGTCCTTGTCCATCAGCGACACGTTCGCGTCGCAGCGAAGGGACCCCTGGTCCATTCGGACGTCGGACACGTCGAGCGCCCGCAGCAGGTCACGCAGCGCCGAAACGTACGCGCGCGCCACCTCCGGCGCCCTCTCTCCGGTGCCCTCGATCGGCTTGGTGACGATCTCGATCAGCGGCACGCCCGCGCGGTTGTAGTCCAGCAGCGAATAGTCCGCGCCGTGGATCCGGCCGGTCGCGCCGCCCATGTGCAGCGACTTGCCGGTGTCCTCCTCCATGTGCGCGCGCTCGATCTCCACGCGCACGACCTCGCCGTCGTCGAGCGTGACGTCGAGGTAGCCGTTGAAGGCGATCGGCTCGTCGTACTGCGAGGTCTGGAAGTTCTTCGGCTGGTCCGGGTAGAAGTAGTTCTTCCGCGCGAAGCGGCACCACTCGGCGATCTCGCAGTTGAGCGCCAGCCCGATGCGGATCGCGCCCTCCACGGCCTTGCCGTTCACCACGGGCAGCGCGCCGGGCAGGCCGAGGCACGTGGGGCACGTCTTCGTGTTCGGCTCGCCGCCGAACTCGTTGGCGCAGCCGCAGAACATCTTCGTCTTCGTGTTGAGCTCGACGTGGACCTCGAGCCCGAGCACCGGGTCGAAGCGCTCGATGACCTCGGCGTAGTCCATCAACTCGGCCACGGCAGTCACTTCGTTCCTCCCAGCTCCGGGACCTGGTGCACGAGCGACCCGCCGGCGGCGGCGTCGCGTGCGGCCTCGTAGGCGGCGCCGACGCGGTAGAGCCGGTCGTCGGCGAGCGCCGGGGCCATGATCTGCAGGCCGACCGGCAGGCCGTCCTCGTCGGACAGTCCACTCGGGACGCTCATGGCGGCGTTGCCCGCGAGGTTCGACGGGATGGTGCAGAGGTCGGCGAGGTACATCGCCATCGGGTCGTCCACGCGTTCGCCGATCTTGAACGCCGTGGTCGGCGTGGTCGGCGACACGAGCACGTCCACCTGCTCGAACGCGGAGGTGAAGTCCTGCGTGATGAGCGTGCGCACCTTCTGGGCCGAGCCGTAGTAGGCGTCGTAGTAGCCCGACGAAAGCGCGTACGTGCCCAGCATGATGCGGCGCTTCACCTCGGCGCCGAAGCCCTTTTCGCGCGTCAGGGACATGACTTCTTCGGCGCTGTGCGTGCCGTCGTCGGCCACGCGCAGGCCGTAGCGCATCGCGTCGAACCGCGCGAGGTTCGAAGACGCCTCGCTCGGCGCGATCAGGTAGTAGGCCGGCAGCGCGTAGACGAAGTGCGGGCACGAGACCTCGACCACTTCGGCGCCCAGCGCGCGCAGCTGCTCGACGGCGGCGTGGAACGACCGCAGCACACCGGCCTGGTAGCCGTCGCCGGCGAACTCCTTCACCACGCCGACGCGCACGCCCTTGAGGTCGCCACTGGCCCCCTCGCGCGCCGCGGCGACGACCGGCGGGACCGGTGCGTCGATCGACGTCGAGTCCATCGGGTCGTAACCGGCGATGACCTCGTGCAGCAGCGCGGCGTCGAGCACCGTCCGCGCGCACGGGCCGGCCTGGTCGAGCGACGACGAGAAGGCGACGAGGCCGTAGCGCGAAACCCCGCCGTACGTCGGCTTCACGCCGACCGTGCCCGTGACGGAGCCCGGCTGGCGGATCGAGCCGCCGGTGTCCGTGCCGATGGCCAGCGCCGCCTCGAACGCCGCGATCGACGCCGACGAGCCGCCGCCCGAACCGCCCGGGATGCGGGCGTGGTCCCACGGGTTGTGCGTGGGGCCGAAGGCGGAGTTCTCAGTGGACGAGCCCATGGCGAACTCGTCCATGTTCGTCTTGCCGAGGATGACGACGCCGGCTTCGCGCAGCCTGCGCGTAACCGTCGCGTCGTACGGCGGGATCCACCCCTCCAGCGTGCGCGAACCGCACGTGGTGGGGATGCCCTCGGTGGTCAGCACGTCCTTCAGCGCCAGCGGCACGCCCGCCAGCGACGACGCGGGCTGCTCCCCCGCGGCCAGCTTCTCGTCGACGGACTTGGCCGCGCCGAGCGCGCCTTCCGTGTCGACGTGCAGGAACGCGTGGACGTGGTCGTCGACCTCGGCGATCCGGTCCAGGTGCGCCTGGGTGACCTCGACCGCGGAGACCTCGCGCGAGTGGATCTTCGCCGCCAGCTCGGCGGCGGTCAGCTTGACGAGTTCACTCACTGTTCTTCTCCCAGAATCCGCGGCACCCGGAACCGGCCCTCCTCGGCGGCCGGCGCGCCGGCCAATGCCTGCTGCTGCGTCAGGCAGGGGCGGATCTCGTCCTCGCGGAAGACGTTCGTGAGCGGCACGGAGTGCGAGGTCGGCGGGACGTCTGCCGCGGCGACCTGACTCACCTTCGCCACCGAGTCCAGGATCTGGTCGAGCTGGCCCGCGAAGACGTCCAGCTCGTCATCGGTGACGGCCAGCCTGGCCAGCTTGGCGAGGTGCGCGACCTCGTCTCGGGAAATGTTGGGCACGCGGGTGACTCCCGGGGTGTGCTGTGCGGGTGCGGTCGGAAGCTGCAAGTCTATGGTGGCGGCGCCGGACAGCTCGACCGGGTTATGGCCGGACCTGCTGCGACCCGGGGAGTCCCGTTCGCCGGACGGCGGTCCCCAAGTAGTACCCGGTCTGTCACAATCGGCGCCCGGTTACCGCGTTCCGCGACAAGACGGAACGCCTGAGGCGAGAGGGGCGTGTGGTGTCGTTCCTGCTGCGGGTCCAGCTTCCGGACTCCCCCGGCACCCTCGGCGCCGTCGCGACGGCGCTCGGCACCGTCGGCGCCGACATCCTCAGCGTCGACGTCGTGGAGCGCGGCGGCGGGGTCGCCATCGACGACCTCGTGGTCGAGCTCCCGTCCGGCCGCCTGCCGGACGCCCTCATCACCGCGGCCGAGAGCATCGAAGGCGTCGAGGTCGACGCCGTCCGGCCGTACGCCGGGATTCTGGACACCCACCGCGAGCTGGAGCTGGTCGAGGAGATCGCGGCCCAGCCGAAAACCGGGCTCGACCTGCTTGCCGAAGGTGTGCCGAAAATCATCCGCGCCGGTTGGGCCGTCGTCGTGGAACACCGGGAATCGGGCACGCGGCGGCTGGCTTCGTCGAGCGCTGCGCCGGAGAACCCGTTCACGGACCTGCCCTGGCTGCCGCTGGAGCGCGCCACCGTCCTCGACGGCGAAGAGGACTGGATCCCGGAAACGTGGAAGGAGCTGGGCACGGAGCTCGCGGCGACGCCGCTGGGCAAGCCGGGCAAGGCTCTTCTCGTGGCTCGTCCGGGCGGTCCCAACTTCCGTGCCGCGGAGGTCGCCCGCCTGGCCCACTTCGCCGGAATCGTCGCCGTCGTTCTGGACGGCTGACGGGTCCCGGATTCAGGCGCTGAGCTGGGATTCGCCGCAGAACGGCGATGCCTTCCGTCGGCGCGCGACGGTCCCCTCAGGGCGGCGTTTCTGACCGTTCGACGGGGTCGCCGCTGAGGGGCAATGACGTCTCAGCCGAGAAGCGCTGGCCCAATCCACGCGCGAGCACGCCCGCCCGTCGGCGACACCGATCCGTGGTGTCGCCGACGGGCGGCAACACTCCAAGTCGGCGAACCACAGCCTCCCGGCGCTCGGACCGCTCGCCCAGCCGTCGCCGACGCGGGTTCGCTGTCGAGCACCTCAGCACCCCGCGACTACACGAGATCCGCCGCCACAATCAGGCCAGCAATCGAACCCTGCCCGCGTCCCTCCGGACACCCGATCCCAGCCCGGCGCGAACCGTCGCCTCTCAGCGGCAAAAGACCCTGACCAGCCGAAACAGCCTACAGATCGTACTCAAACGCGATCAAGCTGATGTTCGGAAACGGCTTCCAATCCCGCTCCGGCAATCGCCGAAACCCGATGCGCTCATACAGCCGATGAGCCGTCCGCATCCGATCAAGACTGCTCAACACGACTTTCCCCAACCCCAGCTCCCGTGCCCGCTCCAGCACCGCCCGCGTGAGCGCCTCGCCGATCCCACGCCCACGCGCCGATCCGGCGACGGCCAGCATCCGGAACTCCAGCTCACCCTCACGTGAGATCTCCGCGTACGACGTGCCCGGTCGCACCACCGCGACCGTCCCGAGGACCACGTCGCCATCGACAGCCACCAGCAGCTCGGCGTGCTCCGCCCTGTGCGCGACGTCGCGCAGCTCGTTCTCGTACCCAACCTCGTCGGAGAGCAGGCCGTCCAGGCGGTACGCCTCGACCGTCAGCTCCCCCACCACCGCGAGCTCCTCGTCCCGCGACACCCTGATCTCGACGTCACCCATCGGAGGGCTCTTCGTCCGGCTCGGCGGTGCCGGTATCCAGCGCCACCTCGGCGGCCGCGTCCGGACCCCGCTCAAGCAGCACGCGGAAGCCGCCCTCGTCGAGCACCGGCACCTTGAGCTGCGCGGCCTTCTCGTACTTCGACCCCGGCGCCTCGCCCGCCACGACGAACGCGGTCTTCTTCGACACCGACCCCGCCGCCTTGCCGCCGCGGGCCATGATGGCCTCCTTGGCCTCGTCGCGGGAGAATCCGTCGAGCGAGCCTGTGACCACGATCGACAGCCCCTCGAGGTGACGCGGGATCGAGTCGTCGCGTTCCTCTTCCATCCGCACGCCGGCGCGTCGCCATTTTTCGACGATCTCCCGGTGCCAGTCGACTTCGAACCACTCCTGCACGGCGTGCGCGATGGTCGGCCCGACGCCGTCGACGTCGGCGAGCTCTTCCTCACTCGCCTCCTCGACGCGCTCGATCGAGCCGAACTCGCGCGCCAGCGCCTGCGCTGCTGTGGGCCCGACGTGGCGGATCGACAGCGCGACGATCACCTTCCACAAGGGACGGTCCTTCGCCACGTCGAGGTTCGTCAGGAGTTTCCGCGCGTTGGCCGAGAGGTCGCCCGCCTTGGTGCGGAACAGTTCCACCTCGGACAGCGCGTCCTCGCTGAGGTCGAACACGTCGCCCTCGTCGGCGACCACGCGCGCGTCGAGCAGCGCGACGGCCGCCTCGTACCCGAGCACCTCGATGTCGAACGCGCCACGCCCGGCCAGGTGGAACAGCCGTTCCCGCAGCTGCGCGGGGCAGAAACGGGTGTTCGGGCAGCGGATGTCCTTGTCGCCTTCCTTCTGGTAGGCGAGTTCCGTGCCGCATTCCGGGCAGTGCGTGGGCATGACGAACTCGCGCTCGTCGCCCGTGCGCGCGTCGACGACCGGTCCCATCACCTCGGGGATGACGTCGCCCGCCTTGCGGATCACAATGCGGTCGCCGATCAGCACGCCCTTGCGCTTGACCTCTTCCGCGTTGTGCAGCGTCGCGCGCGCCACCGTCGAACCCGCGACCTTCACCGGCTCCGTGACGGCGAACGGCGTGACGCGCCCCGTGCGCCCGACGCCCACCTGGATGTCGAGCAACGTCGTGATCGCCTCTTCCGGCGCGTACTTGTAGGCGATCGCCCAGCGCGGCGCGCGCGAAGTGGTGCCCAGCCGGCGTTGCAGCGCGACTTGGTCGACCTTGATCACGACGCCGTCGATCTCGTGCTCGGCGTCGTGCCGGTGCTCGCCCCAGTACGCGATGTGGTCGGTGAGCTCCTTCGCCGTGTGCAGCACGCGCGTGTGCGGCGAAACCGGCAGCCCCCACGCCACGAGCGCGTCGTACGCGTGCGACTGCGTGACCGGTTCGAAGCCCTCGCGCTTGCCCAGGCCGTGGCAGATCAGCCGCAGCCGGCGTTCCTTGGTGATGCGCGGGTCCTTCTGCCGCAACGACCCGGCGGCCGTGTTGCGCGGGTTCGCGTACGGCGGCTTGCCCGCTTCGACCATCTTCGCGTTGAGTTCCAGGAAGTCCTCGACGCGGAAGAAGACCTCGCCGCGCACCTCGATGAGCTTCGGCACGGGGAACTCGTCGGTGCCGGTCAGCTCGTCGGGGACCTGCTCCAGCGTGCGGATGTTGAGCGTGACGTCCTCGCCCGTGCGGCCGTCGCCGCGGGTCAGGCCACGCGTGAGCTTGCCGTCCTCGTAGAGGAGGTTGATGGCCAGGCCGTCGATCTTCAGCTCGGCCAGGTACTCCGTGGAACCGATCTCCTTCTCGACGCGCTCCACCCAGGTGAGGAACTCGTCGGTGTCGAAGACGTTGTCCAGGCTCAGCATGCGTTCGAGGTGGTCGTACGCGGTGAACCCGGTGGAGAACGTGCCGCCGACGTTCTGCGTCGGCGAGTCCGGCGTGACCAGCGCCGGGTACTCGTCCTCGAGCGCCTGCAGCTCGCCGAGGAGCGCGTCGAACTGCCCGTCGGAGACGATGGGCGAGTCCAGCACGTAGTAGCGGAACTGGTGCCCGCGGACGTCCTCGGCGAGGGCGCCGTGGCGTTCGCGCACGTCGGCGGGGACGTCGGTGACGTCCTGGGCCGCCACTGCCGGTTCGGCGGGGGCGGCCAACTGGTCGTGGGGAAGGTCGCTGCTCACGGGTGGTAACCCTAGCCGGAGGTGCCGACAGTTTCGTCCTCTTGCCCGTTCAGACCCCGGACCAGGTCACGGAGCTCCAGGAGGCTGATCGTGCCCTCCGGTTCGGTTTCCGCTGTCTCGACGCGGCGTAGCCGTTCGGCGGCGACGCGCTCACCGAGCGTGGCGTCCAGAGGGAGGAAGGTCATGGTGGTGCGCGCCGCCGGCTCGAGGTCGGCCAGCGCGGGGTGGTAGACGGCCACGTCGACCACGTCCTCGTCCACCTGCGCGACGACACGCACGTCGGCCAGCGCGATGCGGTGGTCGCCGAGGTTCACGGTGACCTCGGTCGGGTCCGGGACCGGCGGCACGGAGTCGTGGTGCTCCCAGATGGCGTCGTCCGGCGGGGCGGCGGCCTTCCAGGCGTCGGTGAACGGCCGCAGTTCCGGATCCTCCTGGCCGGTGACCACGAGGGCGTAGATGGCCTGACGGCCGCGTTCCAGGGAGAAGTGCAGCCGCGGGTGCAGAGCCTCGACCAGCACGCAGAGATCGTGCTCGACGCGGTGCGGTTCGCGGTCGCCCAAGGCCGCGTTGACCACCGGGAGGAGCTCGAACCAGCCTTCCCAGAACTTCGCCGCGGCCGCCTCGACGTCGGACGGCACGAGCTGGGCCGGCCACGGCGTGCGCGGGTCGGGCGGCGCGGCTTTGGCGTCGGTATCGGCGCGGGCAGCGCGGCGGCGGAACAGGCCCATGGAACATCCCCCGTTGTCGATCGTTGCCCGACACGCTACCGCGAGCTCACCACGTCTCGGGCGGCTCCATGAAGGCCTTGCCGAGGTCGCGGGTGAGGGCGAGCGCGCGGCGCATCCACTCGTTCGTCGCGCCGGCCATGCCGCAGGTCGGCGTCGGGACGGCGCGTTCGGCCAGGATCGACCGGTTGAACCCGAGGCGGTCCACGAGCCTGAACGCGGGTCCGGCGACGTCCTTCAGCGTCGGGCGCGTACCGGGATCCGTCGCCGGGACGAGGCCGAGGAACAGCGACGTGCCGCCGTCCCACGTTTCGCCGATCGCGTCCAGCGTCTCGGCCGAGGCCTTGCCGAGCAGCGTGACGTCGAACGCGATGGCGTCCGCGCCGGCGGCCCTGAGCAGCGCGAGCGGCGGCTTCGGCGCGCAGCAGTGCACGACGACGGGCTGGTCCGTGATCGCCCGCACGCCCTCGATCATGGTCGACAGGAGCTCCCGCGCTTCCGGCTCGGGGACGGCCGCCACGTTGCCGTAGCCCGACGGCGTCGACAGGCTCCCGGCAAGCACCGCCGGCAAAGACGGCTCGTCGATCTGCACGACGATCGGCGCCCCGATGCGCGCCTTCAGCTCGGCGACGTGCTGGGCGAGGCCGTCCAGCAGCGAGGACGTGAAGTCCCGCAACGCACCGCGGTCGGTGAGGACCCGATGCCCGCGCGGCAGCTCGATGCCGGCACCGAGCGTCCACGGCCCGGCCACCTGTGTCTTGAACACCGGCGGCACGACGCCGGCTTTTTCACGCGCTTCCTGCACGGCGTCGAGGTCCCACTGCAGGAGGTCGCGCCCCCGCCGGTGATCGTGCCCGGGCCTCCCCGCGACGCGGTACCCGCTCGGCACTACCTCCACGGCCAGGTCCACGAGCAGCGCCGCGGTGCGGCCGAGGATGTCGGCCCCCACCCCACGCCCCGGCAACTCAGGCAGGTGCGGGAAGTCGGGCAGCTCGCCGAACACGACGGCAGCCGCCTCGGCCGGGTCCGCCCCGGGCATCGAGCCGATCGCCGTGGCGGCGCCGTCTGGCCAAGCTCGTTCAGTCACGGGCGAATTCTCGCCGAACCCACCCGCATGCCTCCCACCGCCCTCGCCGGGGTCACCCGAGTGAGCCGGACATTCGCCGCATATCCCTTTGCCAGCACCGAATACGCGGAGACAGCGATACTCTGGATGGCCATGACGAGCTCCTCGCCACCACCGCCGGGCCGGCACCCCGACGAGGTGAGTCCCACCCGGCTGCGCCGGTGGGACGACGAGCCGCGCATCCCTGAACGCCGCTACCCAGGCCGCGCCTTCGGCGGGACCTTGTTCACCGAAGCTGTCCTCATCGTCAGCCGACGCGCCGAGGTCGTCGAGACCACCGAGGAGTTCAGCGTCTTCGACCGCGACGGCACTCGCGTCGGCGGCGTGGCCGACGTCAGCCAGGGCTTCCTACACAAGGCCGCGCGCCTGTTGCCGAAGTACGACCAGTACGTCACCCACAAGTTCGAGGTCCGCGACGCCAACCACAGCACAGTGCTGAAAGTGGCGAGACCGGCCAAGGACCTGCGCACGCGCTTCGTCGTCACCCGCGCCGACGAAACCCCGATCGGCGAAATCGTCCCCACCCGCACCCCGGGCGAGACCCGCTTCACCTTCGTCGTCGACGGCCGCACAGTCGGCCGCGTCGCCGCCTCCGGCCAGCAAGCGTGGGACGTAACCATCAAGAACCACGCCGACACCGAGGTCGCCCGCGTCAGCCGCTCGCCATCCGGGCCCTCGCCGATCGCCGGCGACACCTACCTTGTCGAAATCCCGCGCCAGCTGCCCGAACCCCTGGCCAGCATGGTCGTCGCCACAACCCTCACGATCGACACCGCCCTCACCCGCCAGACCTCCTGAACACGTGACCGTTGTCTCAGGCCGCCCAGGTGGACACCACGCCGGTGACGGCCCAATGTGAGGCGAAAGGCCGGGACGCCGAAGTCCTGCCTGGACGGAGGTCGCCGTGGAGCCGTTGCCCGAAGACAGCAACCGGAACTGGACAGAACCGGGGGTCTACGAAGTGGCCTCCGGCGTCTACCGGATCCCGTTGCCGTTGCCGAACGACGCCCTCCGCGCAGTGAACGTCTACGCAGTCACCGACGGCACCACCCTCGCCCTCGTCGACTCCGGCTGGGCCCTCACCGAAGCACGCCAACTCCTGGCCGAGGCGCTCAAGGGCATCGGCGCCGAACTCGGTGATGTGCGCGAGTTCCTCGTCACCCACGTGCACCGCGACCACTACACCCAGGCCGTCGCCCTTCGGCGCGAATTCGGCAACAAGATCTCCTTGGGCCAGTTGGAGGAACCTTCGCTGAAGGTCACCGCCGACCCGGACCAGCTCCCGATGCACGCCCAGATCGAGCTCCTCCGCCACTCCGGCGCCGACGAAGTCATCGCCGCTCTGGGGCGAATGTTCGCCGACGTCCCCCGCCGCACCGACCTCGACCTGTGGGAGGACCCGGACGAGTGGCTCACTCCTGGCCGCCGCCAAGTCCTGCCGAACCGTGAGCTCGAAGTGGTCCACACTCCTGGCCACACCACCGGCCACGTCGTCTTCCTCGACGACGCCGCAGGCCTGTTGTTCTCGGGCGACCACGTACTCCCCCACATCACGCCGTCGATCGGCTTCCAGCCCGTGCCGGCCGAGTTGCCGCTCAACGACTACCTCGACTCACTGCGCCTGGTCCGCGCCCTGCCCGACCAGCGCATGCTGCCGGCGCACGGCCCGGTGGCGGACAGCGTGCACAAACGCATCGACGAACTGCTCGAACACCACCGCCAGCGCCTCGAGAAGATGGCCGCCCAGGTCGACGCCGGAGCCAGCACCGCGTTCGAGACCGCCAGCCGGCTGGGCTGGACCCGCCGTGGCCGCAAACTGTCCGAAATGGACGCGTTCAACCAGATGCTCGCCGTCCTCGAAACGGGCGCCCACCTCGACCTCCTGGTGTCGCAGAACAAGCTGACGGTCCAGCAGATCGGCGGAGTTCGCCACTACCGGACGAACTGATCGGCCACCAGCGGCGAGAGCTCCAACCACAACGGCCACGCTGGAATACTGATCACCATGCCCGGTATCACCGTGAGGAAAGCGCGCCGCGACGACGTCGAAGCCATCGTGCGCATGCTCGTCGACGACCAACTCGGGGCGACCAGGGACTCAGCCGACGACCTCGAGCCCTACCTTCGCGCGTTCGAAGCCATCGACGCCGACCCGCAACAGCTTCTGGTCGTGGCAACGTCGAACGACGAACCCGTGGCAACGCTGCAACTGACGATCATCCCCGGCCTCGCGCGTCAGGGCGCCCTGCGCGGGCAGATAGAAGCGGTGCGGGTCCGGGGCGACCATCGAGGCGCCGGGCTCGGTGGAGACCTCATCCAATGGGCGATCGACGAGTCCCGCCGGCGCGGATGCGCCCTGGTGCAACTCACCTCCGACACCTCCCGGACCGCAGCGCATCGGTTCTACGAACGACTCGGTTTCGTGGCCAGCCACACCGGTTTCAAGCTGCACCTCTGACCTTTCCTCCGACTGTCCATTCCGCACAGTTCATCCTGGCCGCCGCAGCACCCGACGACTCCACGTTGCCACGAATCCCCGGTGACGCCTAGAAAAGTGCGCGAACGGCCCATTCGTACCGTTTTGATGACCACGCACCAGCCGATGCGTATCGTCGCCGCCATGACCAAATCGAAGTCGGCGAACGCAGCCGCCGACGATTCAAACAACACCCCCGAAACCGCCGATCTCGACTTCCTTCTCCGTGCCATGCAAGCGAATCTCGAGATTTTCGAGCGCTTGCAGACAGGGCAGCTCATGCAGGTGGCCAAGGACGCGGGTCACCAGATCGCCCGACTTCAAGCGCTTCAACTCCACTGCCTCGCCGGGCTGCGCAGACGAAGATCGGACGCCCGAGAACTGGCCTCTGAAGTGGCGTTGACCTTGCACCTCACAGACAACCGGGCCGGCGCCATGATTTCCGCGGCCGAGGCCCTGGCGAACCGACTCCCTCGGACCTTTCGCCTGATGGACAGCGGGTTCGTCGACCTGTATCGCGCCATGAAGGTCACCGAGGGCACTGTGTGGCTGTCCGATCACCACGCCCGAATCGTCGACACCCTGCTCGAAGACCGCCTATCCGACAAGAACCCGACACAGATCCGCAAAGCCACCGCGTACGCCGCGATGAGGACCGACCCCGAAGGAGCGGCGAACCGCGTCACGCAACGGCGCGCTGAACGCCGGACCGTGCTCCACCACCAGTCCGAGGGCATATCGCAGCTCTCCATCGACAACGCACCCACGGAGAAGGCCACTGCCGCTTATCTCCGTATCGACAAAATCGCCCGGGCTCTCAAGACGAGCGACGAGAAGCGGACGCTCGACCAGTTGCGCGCGGACGTCGCGCTCGACCTCCTGCTGACGGACAAGGGTGGCGTCGCCGAGCAGGCCGAGGTCTACCTGTACGTCGACCTCCAGACCTACCTGGGGCTTAACGACGACCCAGCTGAGCTGGCCGGGCACGGGCACGTTCCGGCCGAGGTCGCCCGGCACATCGCGACCGGTCCCGACACGACGCTGCGGCGGATCATCACCGACCCGCTCACCGGGCAGGTGATCGAAGTCGGCAAGTTCCGTTACCGGCCGAGCATCGACGTCGAGGAGTTCGTGCGAGTCCGGGACCGCGAATGCCGTCAACCCGGTTGCCCGCGGCCTGCGCACAACTGCCTGACCGAACCGACGCCGACGAAGACCGGGTCGGCAACCGACACTGACGGAACACTGAGCTACTGCATCCACCACAGGCGCCTCAAGAATCGCACCGATTGGAAGTATCAGGTCCTCGACGACGGAAAGCTCGTCATCACGACGCCGACCGGCCAAAAGGTCGAGAGCATCCCGCCCCCGCTCCACGAGCCTGGCTCGCAGGTCGAGCACCCCGTGGAGACCCGAAAGGGAGCCTGAGCGACGAGGTCAGCGCGTACTGGAAATCTTCGCGCTGCCGAGTACGAGATCGCCGGCACCTGCGTCCGGCCGGTACAAGACCACGACCTGCCCCGGAGCAACGCCCCGGAGCGGCTCACGCAGCTGGACGCTGACGTGCTCGCCGTCGGCCTCGGCCACCGCTTCGGCGATGCCACCGTGCGCACGAACCTGCACGACGCATTCGGTCGGACCGTTTAGCGCGCGACCACTGGGCCAGATCACCCGGTCGGCCTCGATCAGTTCAACACCAAGGCCGGTCGACGAACCGACCTTCACCGTGCCCGAAACAGGCTCGAGCGAAAGCACGTACCGGGGTCGCCCGTCAGTGGCCGGCGCGTCAATGCCGAGGCCCTTGCGCTGGCCGACGGTGAAGCCGTGCACGCCCGTGTGCTGCCCGAGAACGGCTCCGGTCTCCGCGTCGACCAGCTGACCCGGTCGCTGCCCCAGTCGGTTCTCGAGGAACTGCTTGGTGTCGCCATCGGGGATGAAGCAGATGTCGTGGCTGTCCGGCTTGTGAGCCACCGAAAGGCCACGCTGCTCCGCCTCGGCGCGGACGTCGGACTTCCACGAGTCGCCCAGCGGGAACATCGCGTGACCGAGCTGTTCGGGCGTAAGGGAAGCCAGCACGTATGACTGGTCCTTGCCCTCGTCGGCGCTCCGGCGAAGCTCGAGCTCGCCATCAACCGTCGCGAGGCGCGCGTAGTGGCCGGTGGCCACGGCATCGAAGCCGAGTGCCATTGCCTTCTCCAGCAACGCCTCGAACTTGATCTTCTCGTTGCAAGTCACGCACGGATTGGGAGTTCGGCCGGCCGCGTATTCGCCGACGAAAGTCTCGACGACCTCTTCGGTGAAGCGCTCGGCGAAATCCCAGATGTAGAAGGGAATCCCGAGGATGTCGGCTGCGCGGCGGGCGTCGTGCGAGTCCTCGATGGTGCAGCAGCCGCGCGAGCCCGTCCGCAGCGTGCCTGGTTTCGCGGACAGCGCCAGGTGCACACCGACGACATCGTGGCCAGCGTCAACCGCCCGCGCCGCAGCGACGGCCGAGTCGACTCCTCCACTCATTGCAGCCAGTACCCGCATCGCTTACACCTCTTGCTTCTGGGTCTGCTTGCGCATGCCGGCAAGTCCCGCCTGCCGCGCCCGGGCGACGACCCCGCCGATCTCCCGCGCGAGCGCGGTCACGTCATCCAATGTCGACGTGTGGCCCAGCGAAAAGCGCAGCGAGCCGCGGGCGGCCGCGGCGTCAGCGCCCATCGCCAGCAACACGTGGCTCGGCTGGGCGACACCCGCGGTGCAGGCCGAGCCGGTGGAGCATTCGATTCCCTTGGCGTCCAGCAGCATCAGCAGGCTGTCGCCGGCACAGCCGGGGAAGGTGAAGTGAGCGTGGCCCGGCAGGCGCTCGCCGCGTCCGCCGTTGAGGATCGCGTCGGGGATCTCGCGCTGGACGGCCGCGATGAGTTCGTCGCGGAGCTTCTCCACGCGCGCGGCGTATTCGGCGCGGCTCTCCGCAGACACGCGGACGGCGGTGGCGAAGCTGACGATGGCCGGGACGTCGAGGGTGCCGGAGCGCACGCTGCGTTCCTGGCCGCCACCGTGGAGAACCGGGGTGCACTCGGTGTCACGGCCGAGCAGGAGAGCGCCGACGCCGTACGGGCCGCCGAGTTTGTGGCCCGTCAAGGTGAGGGCGGAGGCGCCGCTGGCGGCGAAGTCGACAGGGACGGCGCCGACGGCCTGGACGGCGTCGGTGTGCAGCGGGATGTCGTGCTCGGCGCAGATGGCGGCGAGCTCGGCGATCGGGTTGATGCTGCCGACCTCGTTGTTGGCCCACATGACCGTTGCGAGGGCGACGGTCTCGGGCGAGGACTCGATAGCGGCGCGCAAGGTGGCCGGCGAGACGCGGCCCTGGTCGTCGACCTCGAGCCAGGTGATTTCGGCGCCGCACTGGGACTCGAGCCATTCGACGGTGTCGAGGACGGCGTGGTGCTCCACGACGCTGCACAGGATGCGGCGGCGGGCGGGGTGAGCGCTCTGGCGAGCCCAGTAGATGCCCTTGACCGCGAGGTTGTCACTCTCCGTGCCACCGCCGGTGAAGATCACCTCGGAAGGCCGGGCGCCCAGGGCTTCGGCGATGATCTCGCGGGATTCCTCCACGACGCGGCGTGCACGACGTCCCGAAGAGTGCAGCGCGGAGGCGTTGCCCACGGTGGACAAAGCCTCAGTCATCGCCGCTACGGCTTCGGGCAGCATCGGGGTGGTCGCCGCGTGGTCGAGATAGGTCATCGCCACATCAGGGTAGTCCGCTCCAGCCCGTGACGAAGTCCACCCTGGGCGCGAAAGTGGCCTGTCACACCTTCTGCGGCCATCGGCTGGTCACACGAACCCCCAGCAAAGCGAGCAGAACGAGGGCCGCGACGAGGATCGCCATCGCCGGAGACGGGTGGACGGCCGAGGCGACGACGGCCAGCAGGACGCCGCCGAGGCCGATGAGCAGGGCCGAGCCGACCCAGTCCGCCAGCTGCATGGCGGAGGTGTTGAAGCCGCGTTCGCCTTCCGGGGAGTAGCGGAGCAGGAGGACGGAGATCGCGGGCATGGCGATGCCCATGCCAGCGCCGCCGACGGCGCAGACCACGAAGGCCAGCCACGCCGGGCACCAGGGCTGCGCGACGAAGCCGAAGCCCACCAAAGCGACGGCGACCAGGGCGAAGCCGATGCGGAGCGTCGCCTCGCGGGACCAGTCGAGGAACCTTCCCTGCAGTCCGGAGGCGGCCGACCAGCCGAGGGCGGTGATCGTCAACGGCAGGCCGGCCAGGGCGGGGCCGTAGCCGTGGACGGCGCTCATCGTGAGGGGCAGGTAGGCCTCCATCCCGGCGTAGGCGCCGGAAAGCAGGGCGCGGGAGGCGACGACGGTGGGCAAGCCGGGGCGGAAAGTCAGGGTGCCCGTGGGGAGCAGCTTCCGAAGTGCCAAACCGAGGGCCACGAGGCCGGCGGCGCCGTAGCCGAGGGCGAGAGGCGACGGGTGCTGGCCCGCCCACGTCAAGGCGGCGACCCCGAGCGCGGCGACGACCGCCGGGACGACACTGGCGCGGCGGGCCTCCGCGGCCGGGACGTGGTCGGGCAAGCCGCGGACGACGACGACCAGCAGCGCGACACCCATGGCCACCAGCGGCACCAGGCCGAGGAACACCCAGCGCCACCCGACGCTGACGGTGATCAGGCCGGCGACCGAAGGGCCGATCACCGCGGGCAGCACCCACGCGGCGGCGTTCGCGGCGTAGATGACGGGGCGTTCGCGGTCGGTGAACGTCAGGGCGATGAGCAGGGACACCGCGACCAGCAGGAATCCCGACCCGAGACCCTGGAGGGCGCGGCCGGCCAGGAGCACCGGCATGGACGTCGCGGTGCCGGCCACCACCAGTCCCGCGGCGAACAGCGCCGGCCCGGCCAGAAGCGCGGGCGCCGGGCCGCGGCGGTCGCCCATGCGGCCGGACAGCACGGTCGCGACGACGCTGGCGATCAGGAACGTCGTGAACGGCCACGAGTACAGGGCGAGGCCGTTCAGCTCGGCGACGAGCGTGGGCATGGCCGTGGCGACGCCCATGCTTTCGAAGGCCACCAACGTGACGACTAGCAACAAGCCGATCGTCGTGAGCCGGTGCTCGCGGCTCCACAGCACGCTTCTTCGGGGCTGGGGCTGGGCGTCGACGATCCGGCTCATGATCGCCAGCCTGCAACCTCCAGCACTATGGAGGTCAAGTTGATTTCACGCGGTCCGGTGCACCGCGACCGGATCGAGCCTCAGGTCGCGGGCGAGTGCGGCGGCCTCGCCGCGAGAGCTGACCTCTAGCTTCTCGAGGAGGTTGCGCACGTGGAACTTCACTGTGTGCTCGCTGAGCTGCAGCTGCGCGGCGATCTGACGGTTGCGCAGCCCCTGCGAAATGCCCGACAGGACTTCGACCTCCCGCGCGTTGAGCCAGTCGAGCGGGCGCAGCTCGGGCGTTTCGACGGTGTCCAGCGGGAGTGCGGCGGTGATCGTCGCGCCCCAGCCGGGGACGGCGTCGACCTCCCAGCTGCCGCCGAGGGGCGTGATGCGTTCGGTCAGGCCGGGGTCGAGGACGACGTCGGGGATGTCGGGGGCGTCGTCGCGGACGGTGATGCGGAGGGCGGCGCCGTCGAGGCGCCAGGAAGCGCGGATGCGGGTCGTGCCAGGGCGGTCGAGGGCGGCGATGACGAGGCCGCGCGTGACGGTGCGCGCCGTGTGGGCGATGTCCTGCCGCAGCTGGCGATCGTCGGTGGGTGCCACGAGGTCGACTGCGACGTCGGCGTGGCCGACCACCGGCGAAAGCTGGTCGGCGAGCACGCCGAACGCGGCGCGAGCGGACTCCGCAGACAGCGCTTGGTCACGGTCTGCCACTGCACGCAGGTCGAGGAGCGCGCGTGCGGCCAGGTCGGTCGCCGTCTGGCGCGCGGCGGCGTCGCCGAGCCGGCCCGAGCGCAGGACGGCCAGGAGCGCGACGAGCGTGGCCGCGTGCGTCTGGCCGAGGTCGGTGACGGTCTGGGCGCGCGCGGCCGCGGCGGCGAGGTTGCTGGCGAGGACGTCGGGACCGGGGTCGACGGCGCGTTGACCGGCGTCGGTGCTGGTCAGGTGCCAGAGGCGGGCCGCGAGTCCCAATGCCTCGACGGACGGCTCAGCGTCGGAAGGCACCAGGGCGATCACCGCGCCGTTGCCGATGGCGGGGCGAGAGGTGAGCAGGATCAGGCGACGTTCGGTGCCGGCGAGCACGCCGTCGAGGACCACGGCCTCGCCCGGGATGGCCCGCTCGGCGAGGTGGTCCAGCTCCGCACTGGTCACGGCGCCGGTGATGGCCGTGTCGCCGGTGACCTTGAACGGGCTGCGCGGGCAGTCGCCCGTCTGCATCGCGGCCGCGCGGTGCGGCAGCACGGCGGCGAGCTCCTGTGAGAAGCGCGGCAGCATCTCAGGGCGCGGCGCGGAGATGACGCGCACGGCGACATCGAGCACGTGGGCCGGCTTCGTCCAGGAGGCGTCCATGTGTCCACGGTAGGCGTGTACGAAGGGACCGGTCCTGCTCTTCCGGATAGTGAACGCTGCTCGTCCGAGCGGTTCGGATCGCGACGCGGGACAGTTGACTCGAAGCAGGACGAACGACCGTCCCGAATCGAAGGAAAGTACGAGGAACCATGCGAGCCATCACCTTCGCCGCGTACGGCGGCCCGGACGTCCTGCAGCTCAGCGACGTCCCGCTACCCGAACCCGGCCCCGGACAGGTCCGTGTCGCCGTGCGGCGCGCGGGTGTGAACCCCATCGACTGGAAGGTCCGCAGCGGCGCCATGGCCCAGGGCTCCGCGCCGAAGAGCCCGCAGATCCCGGGCGCCGAGTTCTCGGGCGTCGTGGACGCGGTGGGCGACGGCGCGACGGTGGCCGTCGGCGACGAGGTCTTCGGGTGGTCGGCCACCGGCTCTTACGCGGAGTACGCGCTGGCCAAGGCCGTCGCCCGCAAGCCGGCGAGCCTGTCGTGGGAGGACGCCGCGGCGTTGCCCGTGGCCGGCGAAACGGCACTACGCATCCTGCGGCTGTTGGAGGTCAAGGCCGGCGACCTGCTGCTGATCCATGGAGCGAGCGGCACTGTCGGGCGCTTCGCCACGCAGGCGGCAGTCGCGCTCGGGGCGACCGTCATCGGAACGGCGGGGCAGCGCAGCCTCGACGAGGTGAAGTCGCTCGGCGCCATCCCCGTCCTCTACGGCGACGGCTGGCCGGAGCGCGTCCGCGAGGCGGCGGACCGGCCGGTGGACGCGGTGTTCGACGCGTCAGGCCACGGCGTGCTGCCGGATTCCGTGGAGCTACGCGGGTCGAAGGAGCGGGTGGTGACCATCGCGGACGGGGCGGCGTTCGAGCTCGGGCTGCCGTTCTCGGCCGGTGGCGCGGACGACCAGAAGCCCGAGGTGCTGGAGGAGATCCTCGAGTACGCGGGGCGCGGGCTGCAGATCGCACAGGGGACGAGTTACCCGTTGGAGGAGGCCGCGGCCGCGCAGGAGGAGAGCCAGGCGGGGCATCCGGGAGGGAAGATCACGATCGTCGTTTCCTGACGATCCGTGGGGTCGGCCGTCTCAGCCGGACAGCGATTCGGTTGAGACGCGCTCCACCTGATCGTGTGGAGGTCTCCGATCATCAAGCCGATTTCTTGGCATAATTGCCTGGTCAGTGAGTTTTGCCACTGAACGGCAATGGTGTCGGGTCTGTTGGCTGAGGTCTATCTCCGGAGGTTGGCTAGAGGGGCGCTCGCCGACGTTGCCACTGAGTGGCGACGCGCAGGAAAGGCCGTTTTCCAACGAAGGGAATCACCGCTCTCGGTGAGGTGGGAGCCCACGCAACCGATTTGCCGCTGAGTGGCGACGACGCGAGAACGGTGCAGGCCGACGTTGGCGAGGGCCGGTCAGCGGCGACTAGAGCTTGTTCGGCGTGTGGCGGCCAGTACGGATCCGAAGTCGGTCAAGGGTCGATGCCGGGTTTCGCCAGTCAGTGACGCCGGTGGCCAAGGCACGCGAGGGTCACATCGGAGCAAAACGCAGCTCGCGGGTGTCGCCGTTCAATGGCGACACCCGCGAACCTGCAGGTCAAACGACAAAGCCAGCTCAGTGAACCGGGTGCGCCTCGGCCGTCTCGACGGCGGCCTTGGCAGTAGGAGCCGGAGACACCCGCCGGCGACGCTGGGCCGGGATCCGGACCGTCCCGAGAGCCGAGTGCACCGAGGCCTCCGCAAGGGCGGCCAGCGAGCGACGGTCCTCCGCACGACCGGGGGCGATCTCCGGGCAGACGTGAGCCTCGAGGACCAGGCCGCGCAGGGAGGCCACTCGCCGCAGGGAGGCGATGAGGGACTCCGGTCCGATGAACGCCGGCATGCTGGTCTCGCGGCCGTCGGCGAGTCGGTAGCGCAGGGCGATGGGGCGGACGGGCACGCCACCGTCGATGGCGGCCTGGAAGGTGGCCGTGGTGAAGCGGCCGGAGGCGAGGCCGCACCACGTGGTGCCTTCGGGAGTGACGTTGACGAGCGAGCCGGAGCGGAGGGAGTCGGCGAGCTCGGTCATGGTGTCGGGCAGCGTGCGGAGGCGTTCGCGGTCCAGAAAGATGCTGCCGCCGCGGCGGACGAGGGTGCCGAGGACCGGCCAGCAGCCGATCTCGACTTTCGCGAGGGCGCGCATGGGGCGCAGGGCGTTGATGGCGACGATGTCCAGCCACGAGATGTGATTGTTGACCACCAGCGCTCCGCGGCCGGCGGGGGCGGCGAGAAAGTCGGCGCCGCCCCGGACGACCAGCTTCACGCCGAACGCGCGCAGCACCGAGCGGAAAATGGTCCGGACCAGGCGTTCCCGGCCCCGGCCGTGCAGCACTAGCAGCAGCGGCGCCGTCAGCAGGGCCGCCAGGACCACGCCGATCGCCGAGGCGAAGCGCAGCACGCGACGCGGGAACGAGACCGTGGCGGCACCTTCGGTGAGGCAGCCGTCGCCGCAGGGGGACGTCGGCATCCAGGCGTGGCTCATACCTGCACTCCGAGGAAGAACTTGAGGTAGCGCTCGTCGATCTTGTGCAAGTCGAGCAGGACGAAGAAGTCGGCGACGCCGAAGTCCTCGTCGAGCGCCGGCGGGCCGCAGACCTCGGCGCCGAGCCGTACGTAGCCCTTGATCAGCGGCGGCAGGACGGCGCGATCGGGGCGGGCGACGGAGTCGGAATCCCACGGGTGCAGCGGCGAAACGCGGCGCGACTCGTCGGCGTAGTGCTTGGCGCGCAACACATCCCAGACGCCGGCGGCGTAGCTGCCGCCGTCGCTCAGCGGCACGGACGCGCAGCCGGCGAGGTAGCGGTGGCCGGAAAGCAGCATGTACCGCGCGATCCCCGCCCACACCAGGCTCACGACGGCGCCGCTGCGGTGGTCCGGGTGCACACAGGAGCGGCCGGTCTCCACGAGCGTCGAGCGCAGGCCGGAAAAGGCCTTCAGGTCGAATTCGCTGTCGGAGTACAGGCTGCCGGCCTGCGAGGCGCGCTCCGGCGGCAGCATGCGGTAGCAACCGACGATGTCGCCGGTCTTGTCGTCGCGCACCACGAGGTGGTCGCAGAACTCGTCGAAGTAGTCGACATCGAGACCGGGCTTCAGGGAATTGAGGTGGGCCCCCATCTCCTCGGCGAAAACCTGGTGCCGCAGCTTCTGCGCGGCGAGCACTTCTTCGTTCGCGTGGGCCACGAGCAGGGAGTACCTCGGCGCATCGGCCGGGAGCTCGACACCCGCCTGATCAGTGCTGACGAGGAGCTGAGACGACGTCATGAACACTGTGTACCTGCGACCTGGAAACCGCGGAGAGTGCCAATCGATGACCGATTAGTGCACGTTGAGTTAATTGCAGGTTCTCAGGCTTTTCTCAGGGTCCGACAAACGCCGAAGGCCGCTGAGCGGTACATCGCCCAGCGGCCTTCGAAGCGGGAAAACCTCAGCCCTTGCGCTTGTCGACAGCCTCCGTCAGCTGCGGCGCGACGTTGAACAGGTCGCCCACGATGCCGAAGTCGGCGATCTCGAAGATGGGCGCCTCGGCGTCCTTGTTGACGGCGATGATCGTCTTCGACGTCTGCATGCCGGCGCGGTGCTGGATCGCGCCGGAGATGCCGAGCGCGATGTACAGCTGCGGCGACACCGTCTTGCCGGTCTGGCCCACCTGGAACTGCGCCGGGTAGTAGCCGGAGTCGACGGCCGCACGCGAAGCGCCGACAGCCGCACCGAGCGAGTCGGCCAGCTTCTCGACGACGTCGAACTTCTCCGCCGAACCGACACCACGGCCACCCGAGACGACGATCGACGCCTCGGTGAGCTCCGGACGGTCGCCACCGACGATCGGCTCGATGCCGGTCACCTTCGCGGACTTCGCCGCGTCCTGCGCCGGGATCTCGACGGTCTCCTCGGCGGCAGCACCGTCGGCGGCCTCGGCCTCGACGGCACCCGGACGCACCGAGATCACCGGCGTGCCCTTGGCAGCCTTGGACTTCACGGAGAACGCGCCACCGAAGATGGACTGGTCCACCGAACCGTCGGCGTTCACGCCCACTGCGTCGTAGAGCAGACCGGAGCCCAGCCGCACGGCGACGCGCGCGGCCACCTCCTTGCCCTCGGCGCTGGCGGCGACGAGCACGGCGGCCGGCGAAGCCTGCTCCGCGAGCTTCGTCAGCACGTCGACCTTCGGGGTCACCAGGTAGCTCGTGGCGTCGTCGCCCTCGGCGACGTACACCTTCGCGGCGCCGTGGCCGGCGAGCGCTTCCTTCGCCTTGGCCGCGGTGCCCGTGGGGCCTACGACGACGGCCGAGGGCTCACCCAGCGCGCGGGCGGCGGTCAGCAGCTCGAGCGTGACCTTCTTGACATCACCGTCGACGTGGTCGACGAGGACGAGTACTTCAGCCATTTTTCGTGATCCTCCTCGAAACCGTGTCTCAGATGAGCTTCTGCGCGACCAGGTACTCGGCGACCTTGGTGCCGCCGTCGCCCTCGTCCTCCACCTTCTCGCCGGCGGTGCGCGGCGGCTTCGGGGACGACTCGAGCACAGTGGACCACGCGTTGGAAAGACCGACCTCGCCCGCGTCGATGCCGAGGTCGGCGACGGTGAACGTCTCGACCGGCTTCTTCTTCGCGGCCATGATGCCCTTGAACGACGGGTAGCGCGGCTCGTTGATCTTCTCGCCGACGCTCACTAGCGCGGGCAGGTTCGCCTCGAGGTGGGTGATGCCGTCCTCGGTCTCCCGGTCGGCCTTCACGCTGGAGCCCTCGACGGTCAGCTGGCGCACGTAGGTCAGCTGCGGCAGGCCGAGCAGCTCGGCGACGATCGCCGGCACGGCGGCGCCGCGGCCGTCGGACGCCTCGTTGCCGGCGATGATCAGGTCGTAACCCTCGACCTTGCCGATCGCGGCGGCCAGCACCTTGGCGGTGGCGATGGCGTCGGAGCCGTGCAGCGCCTCGTCGGAGACGTGGATGGCCTTGTCGGCGCCCATGGACAGCGCCTTGCGGATGGCGTCGGTGGCGCGGGCGGGGCCGACGGAGATCACGGTGACCTCGCCCTCGCCCGCCTCCTTGATCTTCAGCGCCTCTTCGACGGCCTTCTCGTTGATCTCGTCGAGCACGGCGTCTGCGGATTGGCGGTCAAGTGTGTTGTCGGCACCGGAGAGCTTCCGCTCCGAGTAGGTGTCCGGTACCTGCTTGACCAGGACAACGATATTCGTCATGGGTCTTCTTCGACCTCCCGGTTGGGGCCGGCTCTCGGCCGCGGGACAGTGCTCTACTGGCCGGTAGATTAGGGCCATTCAGGCGAGGAGACCCGCCGAGGTGACGGCATTCACCTGGATGAGCAATCTTTTGGGACCATCGTCCCGGTAGTCCGCCGGTTAACCCGTCCAGCACACCGCTCGCCCGATCGGACCAACGGTGGGCTACTGGCAGTAGGCCGACAGGGGTTAACCTCCCGCACCATGCCCGCGCACATCGCCGTAGTCACGGACTCGACCTCGTGCCTGCCCGACAAACTCGCCGCCCGTTGGGGCATCGGCGTGGTGCAGGTCCAGCTGCACGTCGGAGATCAGACGGACGACGAACACCGGTTCGACCGCAACGAGCTCATCGCCGCCATGAAGTCCGGCCACAGCGTCACCACATCACCCCCCGACCCGGGTGCGTTCTTCTGGACGTACCAGGACGCCGCAGCCCGCGGCGCGTCCGCCATCGTCAGCCTGCACATCTCAGGTCGCCTTTCGGAGACCGTGCAGGCGGCGCGCGAGGCGGCGCAACAGGTCCGGATCCCCGTGCACATCATCGACAGCGGAACGGCCAGCATGAGCCTCGGTTACGCAGCGGTGTCGGCCGCGCGCGTCGCCGGCGCCGGGGGTCAGCTCGCGCGCGTGCTCGAAGCCGCCGAGCGCCGCGTGCGCGCCGCCACCGAGCTGATCTACGTGGACACGCTCGAGTTCCTCCGGCGGACGGGACGCGTCGGAGCCGCCCAGTCGCTGGTGGGTACGGCGTTCTCGATCAAGCCATTGCTCACTGTCCGTAACGGCGAGGTCTCGCCGCTGGCGCGCGTTCCCGGCACGAAACGCGCGATGAACCGGCTCGTCGACCTCGCGGTGAAGGCTGCGGGCGACCAGCGCGTGGACGTCGCCGTGACTCGCTTCGGCTCGGACGAGACCGAGGTCGTGCGACGCCTGAGGGACCGGATTCCCGGGATCACGGACGTCGTGGTCGGCGACGCGAGCACGGTGATCGGCGCACACGTCGGCCCGGGCGCGCTGAGCATCACGGTGTCGCCGACCTGACCTGCTTCCGTTCCGGCACGAACAGCACCACGAGCGGGATCACCACGCCCAGCGCGAGCGTTGACAGGATCATCACTTGGTCGACGGTCGCGAAGTGGCCGACGTGCCCGAGGTGGTAGACGAAGTGCGGCACGGCGAACAGCAGCGCCGCCACGGCCGCCAGCCGCGCGACGGCTGTGGTGCCGATCACGGCGGCGCCGATCAGCGTCGCCGCCAGCGCCAGGTTGAGGGCGCCGAAGTCGCGGATGAGGTGTTCGTCGAACGCTCCGTCCATGCTGACCCAGCCGTGACGGAAGCCGGGAAAGTCCTGGTAGAAGCCCAGGGGGGACAGGAGTGGCCACAGTCCCGTCGCCGCCGTGACGACGCCGAGCAGCACCAGCAGTACACGCGTGAGGGTCCGTTGCATAGGGCAGGAACGAGACGGCGGTCAGGAACGTGACACGCGCTAGGGTCGCGCAGGTGACCAACGCAGCCACCCGGGCCGAGGCACTGCACCTCACCGGCGAACGGACCGTCCCCGGCATCCCCGAGGAGAACTACTGGTTCCGTCGCCACGAAGCCGCCTACGTGGCCCTGCTCCCCCACTGCGCCGGCGCGACGGTGCTGGAGGCGGGCTGCGGCGAGGGTTACGGCGCGGGGCTGATCGCGAAGACGGCGCGGCGCGTGCTGGCGCTTGACTACGACGTGCCGACCACGGAGCACGTCGCGCGCCGGTACCCCGACGTAGCCGTAGCCCGCGCGAACCTCGCGTATTTGCCGTTGGGTGGCGAATCCGTGGACGTGGTCGCGAACTTCCAGGTGATCGAGCACCTGTGGGACCAGGACGGGTTCCTCGCCGAGTGTTTCCGCGTGCTGCGTCCGGGCGGGAAGCTGCTGGTCACGACCCCGAACCGGCTCACGTTCACGCCAGATTCCGACACACCACTGAACCCCTATCACACGCGGGAGCTCGCACCGTCCGAATTGGACGGTCTCCTGCGTGCGGCCGGGTTCGTCGTCCAATCACTACACGGGTTGCATCACGGGGCCCGCCTGCGGGAGCTGGAACGCGCGTATGGCGGCTCGCTCATCGACGCGCAGCTCGAGGTGGTGATGGGCTCGCTGCCCGGGCAGGCCGTGTGGCCGGCGGGGTTGCTCGCCGACGTCGCGGCGATCGGGGCGGAGGACTTCTCCGTCCGCGGTAACGACTTGGACGCGAGCCTCGATCTGGTCGCGGTGGCGGTGCGCCCGTGACTCCGCCCGCCTCGGAAGGCACTTTTTGCCTCGTCCTGCACAGCCACCTCCCCTGGTTGCCGCACCACGGCAGCTGGCCGGTCGGTGAGGAGTGGCTCTACCAGGCGTGGGCGCATTCGTACCTGCCGGTCGTCGACCTGCTGCAGCGTTTCGCCGCTGAGGGGCGACACGAGGTCCTGACGCTCGGCATGACACCCGTGCTCGCGGCACAGCTCGACGACCCGTACGCGATCCGAGCGTGCCACGACTGGCTCGGCCACTGGCAGCTGCGCGCGCAGCACGCGTCGACGCTGTGGGGCGGCGACCCGCTCCTGCGCGACCTGGCCGCGGCCGAGCACCAGACGGCCGTGCGCGCGACGGAGGAGCTGGAGACGCGCTGGCGCCACGGGTTTTCGCCGATCCTGCGGTCACTTGTGGACAGTGACACCATCGAACTGCTGGGGGGACCGCTCGCGCACCCGTTCCAGCCGTTGCTGGACGAGGACGTTCGCGCGTTCGCCCTGCGCGGAGGCCTGGCCGACACGCAGTTGCGCGTCGGGCGGCGGCCGGAGGGCATCTGGGCGCCGGAATGCGGCTACGAGCCCGGGATGGAGCGGGGTTACGCGGCCGCGGGCGTGCAGCGGTTCCTGGTCGACGGGCCGTCGCTGCACGGCGACACGTCGGCGGCGCGCACGGTCGGCTCGTCGGACGTGGTGTGTTTCGGGCGTGATCTCGAGGTGACGTACCGCGTCTGGTCGCCGAAAGCCGGCTACCCCGGCCACGCTGCGTACCGCGATTTCCACACGTGGGCGCACGAAGTGGGGTTGAAGGCGTCGCGCGTCACCGGCAAGCAGGTGCCTCCGCACGAGAAGGCGCCGTACGATCCGGCGCTCGCCGCAGACGTGCTCGGTACGCACGTGAAGGACTTCGTCGACACGGTCGTCGCGCGGCTGCGTTCGCTGCGGGCGGAGCACGGTCGCGAGTCGCTTGTTGTCGCGGCGTATGACACGGAACTGTTCGGGCACTGGTGGCACGAGGGTCCCGCGTGGCTTGAAGGAGTTCTGCGCGCGTTGCCCGAGGCGGGCGTTCGCGTGACAACGCTCAAGGGCGCCCTGGAGGCCGGCCACGTGGGCGCGCCGATCGACCTGCCGGCGTCGTCGTGGGGTTCGGGCAAGGACTGGCGCGTGTGGGACGGCGAGCAGGTGGCCGACATGGTGCAGGACAACACGGCGTTGCAGAAACGCTTGCTGGACCTCGTTTCCGGGCATTTCGGGGACCACGGGGGGACCGCTCGCGACACCGTGGCCGACCAGGCCGTCGCGGAGGCGATGCTGGCGTTGTCGAGTGACTGGGCGTTCATGGTCACCAAGGACTCCGCCGCGGACTACGCACGCCGGCGCGCCCGCGTGCACACCTCGCGTTTCGACGAGCTCGCCGAGCTGCTGCGCTCTGGCGACCGCGCTCGCGCGCAGGAGCTCGCGGCGGAGTACCGCCGTGCGGATGGACCGTTCGGACAGCTGGACGCACGACAGCTGCTGCCACACAAGTGAAAGGGACACCGAAGGAATGAGCATTCGCGACATCCCGCTGAAGACGCTCTCGGGTGAGGACACCACCCTGGGCGCGCTCGGCGGCAAGGCCCTGCTGGTGGTCAACGTCGCCTCGAAGTGCGGCCTGACCCCGCAGTACACCGGCCTGGAGCGGCTGCAGGAACGCTACGGCGACAAGGGTTTCTCCGTCGTCGGGTTCCCGTGCAACCAGTTCGCCGGCCAGGAGCCCGGGACGGCCGACGAGATCCAGACGTTCTGCTCCACCACATACGGCGTCACCTTCCCGCTGTTCGAGAAGCTCGAGGTGAACGGCGACGACCGTCACCCGCTGTACTCCACGCTCACCCAGACCGCCGACGCCGAGGGTGACGCCGGCGACGTGCAGTGGAACTTCGAGAAGTTCCTGATCAACTCCGACGGTGAGGTCGTGGGCCGGTTCCGTCCGCGGACCGAGCCCGAGGACGAGACCGTGGTGAAGGCGATCGAGGCCGTGCTGCCTGCCTGATTTTCACGGCCGGCGAAGGGCGGGGACTCCGTTGGGGGTTCCCGCCCTTTTCGTGTCGCCGTTCAGTGGCGAAACGTCTCTAGCTGGGGTTTTGTGGCTCCTGAGCGGCTTCAACGGCCGGGACCGAGCCCCGAGCGATGACCGCGCGGTTGCGGGCCGCCGCGACGTCCGCGTCGAGTTTCGTCACGCGGCGGTCGTAGGTGAGGAGGCCGTTGACCTCGTTCTCGACGTCCGTGGTCTGGGTGTAGATCGCCCCTGAGAGGCCCAATTCGCCGACCAGGGACTCCAGCCGGGTGCTGAGCTCCGCGTAACGGCGCGTGAGGTGAGCGGCGTCAGCGGTCATCTCGTACGCGTTGGGCGTGCCAGGCCAGCGGTGGTCGTCGAGGACGAGCCCGAGGCCGCCGTACTCGCCGTCGACGAGCGCGCGGTGGTCCTGCACGCGCGGCTCGCCGGGGCCGACGTACGTGTGGTCGTCGTAGACGTCGCCGGCGCCGGTGTCCGTGCGGGAGAAGCAACAGTTGACGCCACTATTGGCCACGACGAGGCGAGTCGGGTCGAGCTCCTTCACGAGCTCGGCGATCCGCGCCGTGTCGAACTCGCCCCAGCCCTCGTTGAACGGCACCCACGCGACGATCGACGGCACGTTCCGCAGCTGCCGCACCATTTCCCGCAGCTCCGCCTCGAAGCGGTCTTTGCCCTCGGGCACCGGGTCCGGCGCCGGCCCGGGCGGCCCGTCGAACGACACCACGAGCGACGGCATGTCCTGCCAGACGAGCAGCCCCAACCGGTCGGTCCAGTGGTACCAGCGCGCGGGCTCGACCTTCACGTGCTTGCGGACGAAGTTGAAGCCGAGCTCTTTCGTCTTCTCGAGGTCGAAACGCAGGGCGTCGTCGGTGGGCGCGGTGTAGCCGCCGTCGGGCCAGTAACCCTGATCGAGCGGGCCGTGGAGGAAGGTGATCCGGCCGTTGAGGGCGATGCGGGGCCGGCCGGCGGAGTCCGCGACGAGCTCCACGGTGCGCAGTCCGCCGTAGCTGTTGACCTCGTCGAGCACCTCGCCGTGGTGGTCGAGCAAGCGCACGGTGAGGTCGTAGAGATACGGATCATCGGGAGTCCACCTGTGGGGCTCCGGGACGTCCGCCCGCAACCTCGTGCCGGCGGCCCCACGAACGCTGACGATCTCGTCGCCGCTGGGTGGCGAAACGCTCAGCTCGACTTGAGCACCACCCTTGACCTTGGGAAATACGGTGAAGCCCGTGAGGTCCGGCGTGATCTCCAGGTCCTCAATGCGCTCAAACGGCACCGGTTCGAGCCACACCGTCTGCCAGATACCGGACGTCGGCGTGTAGCAGATGCCGCCCGGTGCGTTGCGCTGCTTGCCGAGGGGGAACGGCGAGATGTCGGTGCGATCCTCGGCGCGAACGGTCAGCTCCTGCGGCCCGGACGCACGCAGCGCATCGGTGACGTCCGCCTCGAACGCCGCGTAGCCACCCTCGTGGGTGACCACAAGCTGGTTGTTCACCCAGACCTTCGCCGTCTGGTCGACCGCGCCGAAGTGCAGCAGCACGCGTTCGCCATGCCAATCGTCGGGAATCTCGAACAGCCGCCGGTACCACAGGACCTCGTCGCGCCGGTTGATTCCGGAGAGTGCCGATTCCGGCGCGAAGGGGACCAAGATGCGTTCGCTGTAGCCGACGGGGCGTGGTTCCTCAGGCGACGACGGCCACCCCGCGTAGTCCCAGACGCCGTTGAGGCTGCGCCACCGCGGCCGCTCCAGCTGCGGTCTGGGGTACTCGGGGAGCACGTCGGAGGGGCTGACGAGGTCGGTCCACGGCGTCGTCAGGGGCGGGTCCGCGCGCTGCCACTCAGGCTGGCTGGAAGTCATCACCTTCGATGGTGACAGAGATCGAAGGCGGCGACAGCCGGGCCGCCCGGCGGAAGCAACTGGCGAGTAACCTCTGCCCATGCGCGTGCTGATGCTGTCGTGGGAGTACCCGCCCGTGGTCATCGGCGGGCTCGCCCGGCACGTGCACGCGCTGGCCCGGCACCTCGCCCAGCAGGGCCACGACGTGGTGGTTCTCTGCCGCCATCAGGCCGGCACCGACGCCTCCACGCACCCGCGCAGCGACCGCGACGTCGAGGGCGTGCGGCTGATCCGCGTGGCCGAGGACCCGATGCACCTGACGTTCGAGCGCGACCTCGTCGCCTGGACGCTCGCCATGGGCCACGCCATGATCCGCGCCGCGCAGGACCTGCTGCGCACGTGGCAGCCCGACGTCGTCCACGCGCACGACTGGCTCGTGACGCACCCGGCGATCGCCATCGCCGAGGCCGCGCGCGTGCCGCTCGTCGGCACCGTCCACGCGACCGAAGCCGGCCGGCACTCGGGCTGGCTTTCGCACCCGCTCAACCAGCAGGTGCATTCCGTCGAGTGGTGGCTGGCCAACCGCGCCGACGCCGTGATCACCTGCTCGCAGGCGATGCGCAAGGAAGTGGCGCACCTGTTCGAGATCGACGCTGCCGACGTCACCGTGATCCACAACGGCATCGAAGAACGCAGCTGGCGGGTCTCGGCGGCCGAGGTGGCGAAGATGCGTGAACGGCACAGCCCCGACGGCGCGCCGTTCCTGCTGTTCTTCGGTCGGCTGGAGTGGGAGAAGGGCGTGCAGGACCTGCTGGCCGCCCTCCCCCGCATCCGTCGCCAGTTCCCGGGCACGCGGGTGGTCGTCGCCGGTAAGGGGCGACACCACGACGAGCTGGTCGCGCAAGCGCGCAAGCTGCGGATTCGCCGCGCGGTGGACTTCGTCGGCCACCTCCCCGACCGTGACCTGCGCGCGCTGCTGGCGGCGGCCGACGCCGTGGTGCTGCCGAGCCGGTACGAACCGTTCGGGATCGTCGCCCTGGAGGCCGCGGCCGCGAAGGCACCGCTCGTCGCGTCGACGGCGGGCGGCCTCGGCGAGGTGGTCGTCGACGGGGAGACGGGCTTGGCCTTCGAACCGGGCGACGTCGCGGGTCTGGCCACGGCAGTCACCACCGTCCTGAGCGACGCCGCCGCCGCGACCCGCCGCGCCCGAACGGCCCAGTCGCGCCTCGCGGCGGACTTCGACTGGGGACGCATCGCCGAGGCGACCGCGGAGGTCTACCGGCGCGCGCGTATGGGCGAGCCGATCGAGCTGGGACGCCCGAAGATCGCGACGGGCAACGCGTTCGAACTCTGAGTGGGCCCGCCGTCAGAAGTGGCAGGGCCGGACGCAGGCGGCGTGCGCCTGCGCGGGCGCCGAAACCGCCGGCGCTGCGGTGAGGGCAACGGCGAAAACGGCGAGCAAAGCAGCGACGGCGGCTCTGGGTCTGCTGGTCATGACGGCTCCCTGGATATTGGGTGGGGTGCTCGAAGCATCCGTCTGTCGCTGCGCGCGAAACAATAGGGGAAGCAGTAGGTAGGCCTACCTGAACGCGGCGAGTAACTGGTTCGTCCGGCCTCGTCGCGGGAATCTGGAACGCATGGTGTTGCCGTTCATCGACCACGCAGCCGGGCTCGTTCCGGCGGTCGTCGGGATGCGCTGCGCGGCAGGCATTCGCCGTTTTTCGGCGAATGGATTGTTCAACAATCCGCGTGCCGCGAGCATCGTGTCTTGGTTGGTGGCGCGACCGTGGTGAGGACGTTGTTCTTCGATCGAATCGACGCCGGGCGGCAACTCGGGCGGATCCTGGCCAGGCAGCCGTGGGTCGAGCCCGTCGTGCTCGGGTTGCCGCGCGGGGGCGTGCCGGTGGCGGCCGAGGTCGCCCGGGTGCTCGGGGCTCCGTTGGACGTCGTGGTCGCCCGGAAGATCGGGGCCCCTGGGCGGCGCGAGTTCGGCGTCGGCGCGGTGACGGCGGAGGGGCCGCCTTACTACTCGATGCCGGCGTTGCGCGCGTTCGGGCTCACGCCGAAAGCGATGGAGCCGGCGTGTGCGCGCGAGCGGGCCGAGGCGCGTCGCCGTTTGGTGGCTTATCGCGACGGGCGCCCGGAGGTCGCAGTGGCCGGCCACGACGTGCTCGTGATCGACGACGGACTGGCGACCGGCGTGACCGCGATGGCCGCCGTCCGCGACCTCCGCGACGCGCGGCGCGTGGTGCTGGCCGTGCCGGTGTGCGCGCCGGACGCCATCGCCGAGTTCGAGGGCGAGGTGGACCAGTTCATCGCCGTCGCCGCGCCGAGGCGATTCAGCGCCGTGGGCCGCTGGTACGCCGACTTCACCCAGGTGTCCGACGCGACCGTGATGCGGCTCCTCGGGAAGGGATGAAGGGGACCTTCATCCCACTATCCACAACGGACAGTGACGAGCGCCGCCGAATGGCGAAAATCCCTGGCGCAAGGGGAGGTTCAGGGCGCAAGGTATGCCTGCGTCGCCACCCCGGCGATGGGCCGACGTCGACAACAAGGAGAAGCCCGATCATGGACGTCTGGTTCACCGCTGACACCCACTTCGACCACCAGCTCGTGGCCGGCCTGCGCGGCTTCGAGACGCCGCCCGAGCACGACGCGTTCGTCGTCGAGCGGTGGAACGCCACCGTCCGGCCGGGCGACCAGGTGTGGCACCTGGGTGACGTCGGCATGGGCCGGCTGGCACGATTCGCCGACACGCTCCGGCAGCTGAACGGCGAGATCCACCTCATCACCGGCAACCACGACGAGCCGTGGCCCGGACTGCGCCAGGCACATCGGCACCAACGCGCGTGGCTGGAGCACTTCGCCACGGTGCAAGCGTTTGCGCGGCGCCGGATCGCGGGGCAGAACGTGTTGCTCAGCCATTTCCCGTACGAAGGTGACCACGTCGGCGAAGCCCGCGGGTCGCAGTACCGCCTGCCCGACGAGGGACTGTGGCTGCTGCACGGTCACGTCCACAGCGCGTGGCGCAAGCGGGGCCGGCAGCTGAACGTCGGGATGGACGTCAACGACCTTCGCCCTCTCCACCTCGACGCCGTCACCACCGAGTTGACCGAGCTCGGAAGTCCGGCCGAAACCAGCCTCTGAACAGCCAAGCCCTGCGGCCGACCTCTTGTTGCCACTCAGTGGCGACAAGACTCAGGGCACGCGACCGGTCAGGATCGTCACGCGAACCGGTTCGCGGAACGGCGCGTGGGGCTCGATCGCCGAACGGATGCGGTTCTCGAAGGCCGGCCGTTCGCCGCTGGGTGGCAACTCGTCCTCGCCCATGGCCGAGTAGACGCCGCCGATGATCTCGTCCGCGGTGAGGTCGCCGGTGTAGTCGATGGTGCGGACGCCGACGTCGTAGCCGGCGCCGACCAGCGCGGCGCGATAGCGGTCCTGGCTGGCGTCGTCCGTTCCGCAGGCCGCGGTGAGGGGCTGGCCGAACCAGTCGGACAGCACGGCGAGCAGCGCTCGAGACCAGTCGCTGTCCTGGCGCCACAGCGGCGAACCGTTGGTGACTACCGCGATGCCACCGCCCGGCCGGAGCATCGACTTCACGGCGGCGAACAGCGTCGCGTGGTCCATCCAGTGCAACGCCTGCCCGATGGTGACGGCGCCGAGCCCGTCGAGCAGGGAATTCAGCGCGGTGACGTCGGTGTCACCACCCAGGAGCCACGACGCGTTGGTCACGCCGGCGTCGGCCGCGGCGCGGCGGGCGCGCGAAAGCATGTCGGACGATGGGTCCATGCCCGCGACCGCGCGGACCCGCGCAGCCATCGGCACGGCGAGCTGTCCCGTGCCACACCCGAGGTCGAGGACCACGTCGTCCCCGGCCAGGGCGAACTCGGCGGCGATCGCATCGAACACCGCCGTCGGGTAACCGCGGCGGTAGCGGTGGTAGAACTCCGTGACTTCTCCGCTGAATCCCAGGCTCATGACTGGATCCTGGCTGCACTTCAGCGAGAAATCACGCGCGTTCGCTCACGGCCGAGGGATCAGAAGATGGGGAACTCCTTGCCGTGCTCGGCTTCCGGGCGCTTGCCGAAAATCCAGCGTTCGCTTTCCGCGATCGGGCGGTCGTTGATGCTCGCCTCGCGGCGGCGCATGAGGCCTTCGTCGCTGAACTCCCAGAGCTCGTTGCCGTAGCTGCGGAACCACTGACCCTCGGCGTTGTGCGACTCGTACTGAAACCGCACGCCGATGCGGTTGCCACGGAAGCCCCACAGTTCCTTGCGCAGCGCGTAGTCGAGCTCGCGCTCCCACTTCTGCGTCAGGAACTCGACGATCTCCGCGCGGCCGACGACGTACTGGTCGCGGTTTCGCCACACGGAGTCCTCGGTGTAGGCGAGGGAGACCTTCTCGGGGTCGCGCGTGTTCCAGGCGTCCTCGGCGGCCTGGACTTTCTGGCGGGCGGTGTTCTCGTCGAACGGCGGGAACGGCGGGCGCGGTGTCATGGCGTTCTCCTGCGCGGATCGCGGGAGAACGTGCGTTCTCCCTGGTGTCGGCTAGCATAGAGAACGTTGATTCTCCACACCAGAGGGACACGACGTGAACACCGCGGAAGCCACCGAACGGCTACTCGAGGCAGCCGAAGACCTGTTCTACGCCCAGGGCGTGCAGTCCGTGGGTATGGACGCCGTGCGCAGCCGCTCCGGCGTCTCACTCAAGCGGCTCTACCAGGTGTTTCCTTCAAAGGATGACCTCGTAGCCGCCTACTTGAACACGCGCGACGAACGCTGGCGCCGGTCGCTGCGCGAGTTCGTCGCCGTGCGGGGCGACGACCCGCTGGCCGTTTTCGACTGGCTGCACGACTGGTTCAGCGAGCCCGACTTCCGGGGCTGCGCGTTCGTGAACTCCTTCGGCGAGTTCGGGACGCTCGCGCCCGGCGTGGCCGCGGCCATCCACAACCACAAGGACGAAGTGCGGGCGTACCTGCGCCGGCTCGTCGCCGACGACGACCTCGCCGACCAGCTTTTCTCCCTCATGGAGGGGGCCACGGTGCTCGCCGCGATCAAGGGTGACCCCGGTGAGGCCGGCACGGCCCGCGCGGCCGCCGCGACGCTGTTGGCCGCGCAGCGCCGATCCGGCGGCCCTGTTGGCCGCGAGACGCTGATCCGGCAGCCGTGAATTCGCCGATGAGCGGCCGGCTGGGCCGTCGCCGCTGAACGGCGATCGGCGCGTTCGTCGACAAATCGCCACTCAATGGCGAGCCGTAGCTGTACCGCGCAGCCGATGGATGACCCCCGGCGATCTGCGCCGGCACGTCGAAATGGCAGCTCCGGAGCCTGTCGCCGATCAGCGGCAACAGAGCCATCGCCACCCAGGGGACAGACCCAAAAAGCGCCGCCCACCAGCGCCTAGCCACTGGACGGCAACAGACGAAAACCCGGGTCCGGTGGCGGGGAGCCTCCGCCACCGGACCCGTCTCGCCGCACCGTCCCAAAGCGGTGCGGGAAACCGGCCGCCCCCGGTCAGGTCAGGGGCGGCCGGAGCGTGGTCACCGCGCGTCGCACAGGTGGCGGGCGTAGGCGCTCGTCGTGAGGAAGCCCGGGAGCTTCTCGCCCAAGGCGGTCTCGGTGAAGATGGCGCGGGCGTCGTCGAGGCGGTGGCCGGCGGGCAGATCGGCGCGGACCGACTCGAACTCGTCGTCCAGGAACTCCACGGCAAGCTCGCGCGTCAACGCTGTGCCGTCCGCGAACTTCGTGCCGTTGCGGATCCACTGCCACACCTGGCACCGCGCGATCTCGGCCGTCGCGGCGTCTTCCATGAGGTTGTGGATCGCGGCGGCGCCCGTGCCGCGCAGCCAGGAGTCGATGTAGCGCAGGGCGACGTTGATGTTGGCGCGAACGCCGGCCTCGGTCACCTCGCCGCCGGCGGAGGCGACGTCGAGCAAGTCCGCGGCGGTGACGTCGACGTCCTCACGCAGGCGGCCCAGCTGGTTGGGCCAGCCGCCCAGCACGCTGTCGAAGACCTCGCGACAGACGGGGACCAGGCCGGGGTGCGCGACCCACGAGCCGTCGAATCCGTCGCCCGCCTCGCGTTCCTTGTCCTGGCGGACCTTCTCGAACGCAGTCGCGTTGGCGTCAGGATCCTTACTCGGGATGAAAGCTGCCATCCCGCCGATCGCGTGCGCGCCGCGGCGGTGGCACGTGCGGACCAGCAGTTCGGTGTAGGCACGCATGAAGGGGACCGTCATCGTGACCTGCGCGCGGTCCGGCAGCACGAAGTCGGCGCCGTGCTCGGAGAAGTTCTTGATGACGCTGAAGATGTAGTCCCAGCGCCCCGCGTTGAGGCCGGCAGCGTGCTCGCGCAGCTCGAAGAGGATCTCGTCCATTTCGAACGCCGCGGTGATCGTTTCGATCAGCACGGTCGCGCGGACCGTGCCCCGCGGGATACCGAGCTCCTGCTGCGCGAACAGGAAAACGTCGTTCCACAGGCGCGCCTCGAGGTGGTTCTCGAGCTTCGGCAGGTAGAAGTACGGGCCGCTGCCGCGCGCGATCAGCTGGCGCGCGTTGTGGAAGAAGTACAGCCCGAAGTCGACCAGGCTCGCCGACAGGGGGCGACCGTCGATGCGGATGTGCTTCTCCACCAGGTGCCAGCCGCGCGGGCGGGCGACGATCGTCGCCGGGTCGTCGCCGATCGTGTAGTGCTTGCCCGACTCGGTGGTGAAGTCGATGTTGCGGCGGATGGCGTCGAACAGGTTCAGCTGGCCGTCGACGATGTTGTGCCACGTCGGCGAAGTCGCGTCCTCGAAGTCGGCGAGCCAGACCTTCGCGCCGGAGTTCAGGGCGTTGACGGTCATCTTGCGGTCCGTCGGGCCGGTGATCTCGACGCGGCGATCCTCGAGACCGGGCGCCGGCGGCGCGATGCGCCAGCTGTCGTCGGCGCGGATGCGGCGTGTCTCGGGCAGGAAGTCCAGCTGCTCCTCCCCCGTCTTCACGCGCTCGCGACGGCGACGGCGCTCGTCGAGCAGCTCGCGGCGGCGGCCGGCGAAGGCGTTGTCGAGCTTGGCCACGAACTCCAGCGCGGCCGGGGTGAGGATCTCGGCGAACCGGTCACCGGCGGGACCGGTGATTTCGATGCGGTAGTTCAGCTTGTCGGCCATCTCGTACCTCCGCGAGGGAAAGAAGGGGTGCGGGCCGGCGACCGGGTCGCCGGCCCGCGGAAAACGTCAGTGGAACTGGTCTTCTTCGGTCGAACCCTTGAGCGCGGTGGTCGAGCTCTCCGGGTTCAGGGCCGTGGACACCAGGTCGAAGAAACCGGTGCCGACCTCGCGCTGGTGCTTGGTCGCGGTGTAGCCGCGCTCCTCGGAGGCGAACTCGCGCTCCTGCAGGCCGACGTAGGCGGTCATGCCTTCACGGGCGTAGCCGTGGGCCAGGTCGAACATCGAGTAGTTCAGCGCGTGGAAGCCGGCGAGGGTGATGAACTGGAACTTGTAGCCCATGGCGCCGAGCTCGCGCTGGAACCGCGCGATGGTGTCGTCGTCGAGGTGCTTCTTCCAGTTGAACGACGGCGAGCAGTTGTAGGCCAGCATCTGGTCCGGGTACTCGGCCTTGATCGCCTCGGCGTACTTGCGGGCGATCTCGAGGTCCGGAGTGGACGTCTCCATCCACAGCAGGTCGGCGTACTGCGCGTAGGCCAGACCGCGGTCGATGCAGGGCTCGATGCCGTTGTTGACCTCGTAGAAGCCCTCGGCGGTGCGACCGCCCGTCAGGTACTTCTGGTCGCGCTCGTCGACGTCGCTGGTCAGCAACGTCGCGGCCTGCGCGTCGGTGCGGGCGACGACGAGGGTCGGCACGTTCAGCACGTCCGCGGCCAGACGGGCGGCGTTGAGCGTGCGCTCGTGCTGCTTGGTCGGGATCAGCACCTTGCCGCCGAGGTGGCCACACTTCTTCTCGGACGCGAGCTGGTCCTCCCAGTGCACACCCGCGGCGCCGGCGGCGACCATGCCCTTCATCAACTCGAACGCGTTCAGCGGGCCACCGAAGCCCGCCTCGGCGTCGGCGACGATCGGCGCGAACCAGTCGATGTCAGTGTTGCCCTCGGCCCAGTTGATCTGGTCGGCGCGGCCCAGCGCGTTGTTGATGCGGCGGACGACGGCCGGGACCGAGTTGGCCGGGTAGAGGCTCTGGTCCGGATAGGTCTGGCCGGCCAGGTTGGCGTCGGCCGCAACCTGCCAGCCGGACAGGTAGATCGCCTTGAGGCCTGCGCGAACCTGCTGCACGGCCTGGTTGCCGGTGAGAGCGCCCAGCGAGTGGACGTAGTCCTCGGTGCGCAGGAGCTCCCACAGCCGCTCCGCACCGCGACGGGCAAGCGTGTGCTCTTCGACGACGGAGCCACGCAGCTTCACCACGTCGGCGGCGGAGTAGGTCCGCTGGACGCCCGCCCAGCGGGGGTCGGTCTTCCACTGCTCGGCCAGCTCGGCCGCCGCCTGGTCGAGCTGCTTGGCCTGCTCGGTCATCGGACTCTCCCGTGTTGCGAAGTTTGCGATTGCTCGCCTTGCCTGGTTACGACCCTGACACGAGCACGAAAAGGCGGTCCATAGCTCCAATTTGCCAATTTATGTGAAGGATGCGTAGCATCTTGCAAAGCTTGCGAATCACTGGTTGGCAAGTCGGGTGAAAATCCACGGCCTTGATCGTTCACGTAATCGTTCAGGGCCGGAAACCTTCCGGCCGATCGGAGGAGCGATGGACAAAACTTTCGCCGGGGCGCGGCTACGGCATCTGCGTGAGAGCCGTTCCATGAGCCAGGCCGACCTCGCTCGTGTGCTCGAGATCTCACCCAGCTACCTGAATCAGATCGAGCACAACTCACGGCCGCTGACCGTGCCGGTGCTGCTGCGGATCACGCAGGCGTTCGGCGTCGACACGGAGTTCTTCGCCAACAACGACACGTCTCGCCTGGTCGCGGACGTGAAGGAGGCGCTGCTCGACGAGGTCGTCGGTGTCGAGGTGACCACGAGCGAGCTCAACGAGCTGGCCTCCAACCTGCCTTCGATCGCCCAGGCGCTGGTGAAGCTGCACCGCAGCTACCGCAACGCTGTGGAGACCACGGTCGTGCTGACCACGGAAAACGGCCTCGGCCTGCACGGCAGCGCCGCGGCACCGTTGCCGCATGAAGAGGTGCGCGACTTCTTCTACGAACGGGAGAACTACGTCGCGGAGCTCGACGAGCGCGCCGAACGCATGGCCGCGGAGATCCCGTTGCGCCGAGGCTCGGCGCTGACGTCGCTGAAGGATCGCCTCTGGCAGCGCTACGGCGTGGAGGTGACGAGCGAAGGACTGAACGAAGCCGCAGGTCAGCAGCACCGCTACGAGCCGGCGACGCGCGTGCTGCGGCTCGCGCCGAGCTTGCGCGTGGGGCAACAGGCGTTCCGGATGGCTTCGCAGATCGCGTTGCTGGAGTACGACGACCTGATCACCGAGCTGGCCGACTCATGGGCGTTCTCGGGGCCGACCGCGCGGACACTTGCGCGCGTGGGCCTGGCGAACTACTTCGCCGGCGCGCTGATCCTGCCGTATGGCCCTTTTCTGACCACGGCGGAGAAGTTCCGCTACGACATCGAGCGGCTGTGCGACCACTTCGGCGTCGGCTTCGAGACGGTGTGCCACCGCCTGTCGACGCTTCAGCGGCCGAAGCAGCGGGGCATCCCGTTCTCGTTCGTGCGCGTGGACCGGGCGGGGAACATGTCGAAACGCCAGTCGGCCGCGGGGTTCCACTTCTCGCGCGTGGGTGGCGCGTGTCCGCTGTGGAACATCTACGAGGCGTTCGGCTCGCCTGGCAAGATCCTGACACAGATCGCGGCCCTGCCCGACGGCAAACGCTACTTCTGGGTCGCGCGCACGGTCTCGCGCAACATCGGCGGCTTCGGCAGCCCGGGCAAGACGTTCACCGTCGGACTCGGCTGCGAACTCCGTCACGCGGGACGGCTCGTCTACTCCACCGGCCTCGACCTGGACGAGCCGGCCGCGGCGACGCCGATCGGGATGGGCTGCAAAGTCTGTGAACGCCCGGCTTGCTCGCAGCGCGCGTTCCCGGCGATCGGCAAGCCGCTGACGGTCGACGAGAACACCAGCACGTTCGTCCCGTACCCGGCGGTGCCGAAGAGTTCATGAGCTGTGGAGGCGAATGTAGGTGTTGGACGCCGGCAGGTAGGCGAGCCCGAGGCCGATCAGTGACAACACGCTGAGCATGAGCCACCACCGAATACACCAACACCAGGCACCAAGGGGGCGGCGAGCAATCCGACGCCACCGGACGCCGGCGGCTGTGCGCCCATGGCCGGCAACACCGCGGTCTTGCCCATGAAGAAGGCGGCAGTCAGCGCGACCGAGACCGGCCGGTCAGGCTCGTCCGAAACGATCATGACTGCGCAAATTAGGCCGTTCCCACAACACGTGGTGACGGCTGACCGCCAGCTGCCGCCCGCACCGCCTCGGACGTCGCGATGAGCGGGAAGTAGATTCAACGATCGTGCAACGGATCGATACCGTCAGTGCCCAGATGGTGGAACAGGCCGCTGAGCGGCTCACGGGTGTGGTCACCCGGACGCCGCTCGAGCCGAACGCCCGGCTGTCGTCCCGCGTCGACGCGCGGGTGTGGCTCAAGCGGGAGGACCAGCAAACGGTCCGCTCGTACAAGATTCGCGGCGCCTACAACTTCATCGTCCAGCTCGACGAGGCCACGCGCTCGCGCGGCGTCGTGTGTGCGAGCGCCGGTAACCACGCGCAGGGTGTGGCGTACGCGTGTCGCCGCTTGGGGGCCAACGGCCGCGTGTACGTGCCGGGCACCACGCCGCGGCAGAAGCGCGAGCGCATCGCGACGCTGGGCGGTGCGCACATCGAGGTGATCGTCGTCGGCGAGACGTACGAAGACGCGTTCGCCGCCGCCAACGACGACGCCCAGCGCACGGGCGCGACGCTCGTGCCCGCGTTCGACGACCCTCGCACCGTCGCCGGCCAGGGCACGGTGGCGCTGGAGGTCGTCGAGCAGCTCGGCTTCGTGCCGGACGTGCTCGTGGTGCCCGTCGGAGGCGGCGGCCTGCTGGCCGGCATCGCGACCTGGGTGCGCGAGCGGCACCCGGAGATCCGCGTCGTGGGCGTCGAGCCAGCCGGCGCGATGTGCATGGCCGCGGCGCTGGAGGCCGGCAAGCCGGTGCGGATCGACGCGGTGGACTCGTTCGTGGACGGCGCCGCGGTCCGTGAGGCCGGCGGCGTGACCTACCCACTCGTGCGCGACAGCGGCGCCGAGCTCACCTCCGTGCCCGAGGGCGCCGTGTGCACGGAGATGCTGGCCATGTACCAGGCCGACGGCGTGATCGCCGAGCCCGCGGGCGCGCTGGCGTCGGCCGCACTCGGGACCACGGTCCTGGTCGAACCCGAGCAGACGGTGGTGTGCATTGTCTCGGGCGGCAACAACGACGTCAGCCGCTACAGCGAAATCCTCGAGCGCTCGCTGATGCACGAAGGGCTGAAGCACTACTTCCTCGTCAGCTTCCCCCAGGAGCCGGGCGCGCTGCGGCGCTTCCTCGACGAGATCCTCGGACCGGAGGACGACGTCGCGCGCTTCGAGTACGTGAAGCGCAACAACCGCGAGCTCGGGCCGGCGCTGATCGGCATCGAGATCCCGCGGCCGGCCGAGCTGCCCGGCCTGCTCAAGCGGCTGGAGGCGAGCCCGCTGCAGGTCGAGCAGGTGGAGCCGGGGAGCCCGCTGTTCCATTTCTTACTGTGACGTTTCCGCTGGTCAGAAGCATTCGCCACTGAACGGCAACGGGATTCAGTCGAGTTCTGCGCTGCCCTCGCGATAGATCTTGGCGGAAGCGATGCGGCCGTTTCGAAGGCGGTGGAAGCCGGCGATCGGGAACGTGTGCTCCGCTCCGCCGTGGGTGAGTCGCTCGGTCAGCTGGGCGGCCATGCGGTCGCCGTCGATCAGGATCTCGTCGATGGTCAGGGTCGGCAGGAGCTGGGTCATGGCGTTCTCGAAAAGGTCGGCCAGCTCGGCGCGGCCACGGGCAACCGTCGTGCCCGTGATCCAGACGGCATCGTCGGTGAAACCCGCGAGCAGAGTGGTGAGGTCGCGGTTGTTGAACGCGGCCACGTGACGCCGCAGGATCTCGCTCACGAGGTGAGGTTATCCGCGGCGTCACGTGGTTTCGCCGTTCAGCGGCTACGCCTTCGGAGCCGGGATCGGCTCGCCGGGGCAGGACTGCGTGGTCGTCTGGCCGGTGTCGAAGAACGTCACGGCCGCGGCGGCGCAGGGCAGGCTCGAGAGCGAGCCGTGGGCGTCGTCTTCGACGGTCATGAGGGAGCCGCCGATTTGCCGTTGCATGGCGAGGGCCCAGCCGATGGGCGTGACCGGCTCGAAGGCGTGGCCGACGAGCTGCAGAGGGCTCTTGCCGGCGCTGAACTGCCACTGCGTCGCGGGCACTGGCCAGCCGACGCACATCTGCTCGTAGACGCCGAACGAGCCGGCGACCGGGTTGGCCTTGATGCGGTCGAGGCGGTGCTGCCAGACCGTGTCGAAGTCGCGGGGGCTGGGTGATTCGTTGCAGAGCAGTGCGTTCTGCTGGAAGAAGTTGCCACCGGTCCGTTCGGTGTCCCAGCCGAAGCCGGTTTTCGGCGAGGCCGCGGCGTCGGGCTGTGCTGCCGGAGCGCCGCCGTCGCGGATGGCGGAGAGCTGGCCGGCGGCCTCCACCCACTGGCGGCGCGGGTAGGCGAAGAACTGGTTGACGGTTTCGCCGTTGAGCGGCGAACCGTCGGGGCCGGTGCGCGGGTGCGCGGCGAGTTCGGCGCGCAGGTCGAGCAAAGCCTTCTCGACCTGGGGTTCGATGCCGCCGAAGTGGTAGACGGAGTCGTAGCGCGCGACCCACGCGGCGAACTCGCGGAACGTGTTCTCTCCCGCGGCGGCCTGGTCGTCGTCCATCGTCGTGACGCTCAGCTCGGGCGGCATGACGGAGTCGAGCAGCATCTTGTCGACGTGGCTGTCGAAGAGCGTCCGGTACTCGGCGCCGAGGGCCGTGCCCCAGGAGACGCCGTAGTAACCGATCTTCTGTTCGCCCAGCGCTTCGCGGATGCGGTCGACGTCGCGGGAGATGTTGGGCGTGGTGAACGACTTCACGAGCGCGGGGTCCTTCGCGAAGCACGCCGCGTTGGCCGCGGCCTTGTGGTCGGCGAGGAACCGCGCCTGGTCCTTTTCGGACAACGACGGGTCGGGCTGGGCGTCGTCGTCGTCGCACTGGAGGCTCGCGCTGTAGTCGACGCCGCGCGGGTCGAAGCCGATGAGGTCGTGGTGCTCCAGCAGGCCGGACGCCTTGCTCTCCGACATCGTGAGCGGCATCTTCATGCCCGATTGGCCGGGGCCGCCGGGGTTGAACACGATCGCGCCCGTGCGCGTGCCCGTCGCGCGGATTCGGCTGACGGCGATGTCGATCGTGCGGCCGCCGGGGTCGGAGTAGTCGAGAGGCACGGTCACCAGCGCGCACTCGGTGCGCTGGTCGTCGGCGTCCCAGCCCTTCGCGATGGACACGCAGGGTTTCCAGTCGAGCCCTTGCGCGGACGCGAGCGCCGGCACGAGGGGGACCATCGCGACGGCCGCGACAACCGGGACGAGTAAACGGAACTTCGGCATGTTGATGATCATCGGACCCGCGCGCGATGACCCGGATCAGCCGATCGGCTGATGTGCGTCACCGATGAGCCGAGATCAGTCCGTAGTGGACTGTCGTGCGTCAGGAACCTGTCACGTCCGGCAGGCCGACGAACATCGTCCGGTGCAGATCACCGACGTGGGCGCGGGTCATGATCGCCGCCTCGTCGGGATTGCGCGTGGCGATCGCGCGGACGAGCACCTCGTGCTCCCGGTTGGACGCCCGCAGCGCCGACATCCGGTACGGCAGGTAGAAGCGGTACAGCTCCCGCAGCACGAGTTCGTACTGCCTCGACGCCGCCGCCGGCGCGCCCGAGGCGGCCACGGCGAGGTGGAACTCGGCGTCGAGCTCGTGGAACTCGGCCCACCCGGCGGCGTCGTCCATGCGGCGGACGAGGTCACGCAGCCGGTCGACGTCCTCGTCGGTTCGCCGCGTGGCGACGAGCTGGACGAGCCCCGCCTCGATAACGAGCCGGTGGTCGATCAGGTCGTGGACCTCGTCCGCCGACTCGCGGTACGCGTTCACCGCCCCGACCCGGCCCGCCGGCGCGTCGGGGGCGACGCTCGTGCCGCCGTTGCGGCCGCGGCGGCGCACCAGCACGCCGTCTTCACACAAGGACACCAGCGCCCGGCGCACGGTGATGTCGCCGACGCCCAGCGCACGCGCGATTTCGCCGTTGGGCGGCAACCGCTCCCCCGGGCCCAGCAGGCCCAGCTCGATCGCGAGGGCGATGCGGGCCCGCACCGTCTCGAGCGCGGACAGGCGCCGGATGCCCGTCAGCGCCGGTGAACCCAGGTCGGCAGCCATGCGGAGACCATACCCAACAAAACATCTCAAAGTGAACACTATTGTTTAAGTGAGCAAGATGGACTATTTTTCGGCGCATGCCCCGCCCCCTGCCGATCGCGCTGGCACAGTTGCCACCGCGGCCGTACACCGAGTCCGTCGTGGCATTCGCGGAGCAGGTCGGGACCGTGCTGGCCGAGCACCCCGGAACCCGCCTCGTCGCCTTTCCCGAACTGCACCTCTGCGGTGTCGAAGGGACCGCTGACGAACGCGCCGAGCAGCTCAACGCCGCCGCGCAGCCCCTCGACGGCCCGCGAACCCGCGACCTGGCCCAGCTGGCCGGCGACCTCGGCGTGTGGCTTTCGCCGGGCAGCGTCTGCGAACGCGGCGAGCACGGCGAGCTGTTCAACACCGCCCTCGTCTTCTCCCCTGAAGGCGAGCTGTCCGGCAGCTACCGCAAGGTGTTCCCGTGGCGGCCGTATGAGCCTTATGACCCGGGTGACCGTTTCGTGGTCGCCGATCTCGCCGATGAGGGGCGAATCGGCTTCTCGATCTGCTACGACGCCTGGTTCCCCGAGGTCACGCGCCACCTCGCGTGGCTCGGCGCGGAGCTCGTGCTCAACCCGGTGCAGACCACCACTCCCGACCGCGCGCAGGAGCTCGTGCTCGCGCGCGCCAACGCGATCACCAACCAGGTTTTCGTGGCGAGCGTGAATACGGCCGGGCCCATCGGGGTAGGAGACAGCATCCTGGTGGACCCCGAGGGCACCGTGCTCGGCGAGCTGCCGGGCGCCGCGTCCGGCGTGCTCGCGAGCACGGTCGACCTGGACGAGGTCGCCCGCGTCCGTCGCGAAGGGACCGCCGGCGTCAACCGGATGTGGGACCAGTTCACGCCGGGTGACAAACCGCTGGAACTCCCCCTGTACGGGGGCCGCATCGAGCCGGACCGGTGGCGTCCGCGAGGAGAAGGAGCCCGATGAGCACCACGAAGGTGACCCCCGGAGCCAAGCTCGAACGACGGCTCGGGCTGCCCGGCGTCGTCCTTTTCGGACTCGCGTACATGGCGCCGCTGATCGTGCTGGGCACGTTCGGCGTCGTGGCGACGACGACCGCGGGCACGGTGCCATCGGCGTACGTCGTGGCGCTGGTCGCGATGCTGTTCACGGCCGCGAGCTACGGCAAGATGGCCGCGACGCACCCCGTCGCCGGCTCCGCTTACACCTACGTGCGCAAGGCCATCGACTCCCGGCTCGGCTTCCTCGTCGGCTGGGCGGTGCTGCTCGACTACTTCTTCCTGCCGATGGTGATCTGGCTGATCGGCGGCGCCTACCTGTCGGCGCAGTTCCCGGACGTGCCGAGCTGGCTGTGGCTGATCGCGTTCATCGTGCTGACGTCGCTGCTCAACGTGCTGGGCATCAAGATCGCCGAGAAGGCCAACTTCGTCCTCATGGCCTTCCAGGTACTCGTGATCGTGTTCTTCGTGGTGCTTTCGCTCAAGCAGGTGCTCGCCGATGGCCACTCAGTGGCGAGCGGTGACCCGTTCTTCCACCCGGGCAGCACGTTCGGCACGATCTCGGGCGGCGCCGCGGTGGCGGCGTACTCGTTCCTGGGCTTCGACGCCGTGACGACGTTGACCGAGGAAGCCGTGGAGCCGAAGCGGACGATCCCGCGCGCGATCCTGCTGACGGCCCTCATCGGCGGCGGCGTGTTCATCGTGCTCGCGTACGTCACCCAGCTCGTGCACCCGGGTTTCGTGTTCGACGACGAGTCGTCGGCCGCGTTCGAGATCGCGCGCCACATCGGTGGCTCGCTGTTCGGGGCGTTGTTCCTGGCGGGGCTGGTGGTGGCGCAGTTCGCGTCGGGCATCGCCGCGCAGGCGAGCGCGTCGCGGCTGATGTTCGCGATGGGCCGCGACGGGGTGCTGCCGCGGATCTTCGGCCGGTTGCAGCCGAAGCTGAACACGCCGGCGTTCGCGATCGGGCTGACGGGCATCGTCGGGCTGGTCGCGCTGGCGCTGGACGTGACCACGTCGACGTCGTTCATCAACTTCGGCGCGTTCACGGCCTTCACGATGGTCAACGTGAGTGTGATCGCGACCTGGATCCGCACGCGGCACACGACTTCGCGCAACGTGCTGACGTGGCTGGTCGCTCCCGCGATCGGCGCAGTGGTGGACCTGTGGCTGCTGGTGAACCTCGACGGGCTCGCCCTGACCTTCGGCCTGGTGTGGCTGGGGATCGGGATCGTCTACCTGGTCGTGCTGACGCGTGGGTTCCGCCGGCCGCCGCCGGAGATGTCGTTCGAGGAGTGACGGGTTGTCGCCGCTGGATGGCCAAGTTGCCGTTCAGCGGCGACAACCAGGTCGTCGCCGCAGAGTGGCAAAACGTCAGCCCTCGCCGAGCGTCTTCTGCAGGGCCTTGTTCGCCTTGCGCGCCATGTCGGCGACGGCTTCGCGGCGGGCGGCGTCGGCGGCGTAGTCGTCTTGGCGGTTGCGCACCACGCGCGCGGGCGAGCCCACCGCGATGGAGTAGTCCGGGATGTCGCCGCGGACCACGGCGTGCGCGCCGAGCACGCAGCCGCGGCCGACACGCGTTCCCTTGAGGACACTGACCTTCGTGCCGAGCCACGTGTCCGGACCGATGCGCACCGGCGACTTCACGATTCCCTGGTCCTTGATGGGCACGTGGATGTCGGCCGTCACGTGGTCGAAGTCGCAGATGTACACCCAGTCGGCGACGAGGGTGGCGGCGCCGAGCTCGATGTCGAGGTAGCAGTTGATCACGTTCTGCCGCCCGAACACGGACTTGTCGCCGATGCGAAGGGACCCCTCGTGGCAGCGGATCGCGTTTCCGTCACCGATGTGGACCCAGCGGCCGATCTCGAGCCGGCCGTAACCGGGACGGCAGTGGATCTCCACGTTCTTCCCGAGGAACACCATGCCGCGCAGGATGATGTGCGGGTTGGCGAGCCGGAACTTGAGCAGGCGGAAGTACCGCACGAGATACCACGGCGTGTACGCCCGATTGCGCAAGACCCAGCGCAGCGAGTCACGCGTCAGGAACTTCGCCTGGTGCGGGTCGCGCCGGGCCCGCCGCCAGGCACGCACGCGGGACAACGCGGGCGCACCCCACATCGACGTCATGCCGATGACCGTAACCTGTGCAGGGACGCCCGCCACAGGCAAGGGGAGCACGGATGGGGAGCAAGCTGATCATCGACACCGACCCCGGTGTCGACGACGCTTTCGCGATCGCGCTGGCGGCGGTTTCCGCCGACGTCGAACTGCTGGGGGTGACGACGGTCTTCGGCAACGTGCCGCTGACCAGCACCACCGCCAACGCGCGGCGATTGCTCCAGCTGTGCGACCGCCCCGACGTGCCGGTCGCCGCCGGGGCTTCACGGCCGTTGGTGCACCTGAACAAACGCGGTTCGAGCCACGTCCACGGCAACGACGGGCTCTCGGGCCACGCCGCGACGCTGCCCGAGGCGAAGCGGCCGTTGGAGTCGCTGGACGCCGTGGGGCTGATGGTCTCGCTGCTGGAAGCGTCCGACGAACCGGTGACGATCGCGCCGATCGGACCGCTCACCAACATCGCCGCGCTGCTCGCCGCGCACCCCGGCGTCAAGTCGAAGATCTCGCGCATCGTGCTGATGGGCGGCGGCGTCGCGCGCGGCAACAGCACGGCCGTCGCCGAGTTCAACATCTGGGCCGACCCCGAAGCCGCGCGCCGCGTGATCGCCGAGGACGACGTGCCGTGCGTGATGGTCCCCCTCGATCTCACGCACCGCTGCGCCGTGGACAGCGCGTGGCTGGCGAAGCTCGCCTCGTCGGGGCCGCTGGGCCAGACGCTGGAAGGGCTGACGCCCGACTACCTCGCCCACTACCGGCAGGTCCTGGGCTTCGACGGCATCGTGATGCACGACGCGGTGGCCGTCGCGGAGGCGATCAACCCCGGGATTCTGCAGACGGAGACCTACCCGGTGGACATCGACGTGACCGCGGGGCCGGCGCGCGGAATGACGCTCGTCGATCGCCGCGCGGTGCCGATCGATCCGACGGGACGGCCGATCGAGGTCGCTGTCGACACCGACCTCGACGGGCTGCGGGAGTTCGTGCTTTCGAGACTTGCCGGGGGCCGGTGATGGCGGGGTCGCCGGGCGGTTCGCAGCCGTCGCCGCTGGGTGGCGACGGTGAGAACGCGGTGTCGCCGATCAGCGGCGATGGCCAGGTCAGCGGGCCTTCGCCGATTGAAGGCGACAACTCGGCCGGCGCCGAGTCGCCCGTCAATGGCGACCAGATCACCGAGCCGTCGCCACTCAGAGGCGACGACACGGCGAGCACCGAGTTTTCGCCACTCGCTGGCGACGCCCAGGCTGACGTGCCGTTGGATGGCGACGACCAGACCATCGCGGCGTCGCCGATGAAGGGCAACAGCAGGGAACCCGCCGGACTGTCGCCTCTGGATGGCGACGAGAGCGGTGGCGCGTCGCCGCTCGATGGAGAAAAGGCCGGCTTGGAAACGTCGCCAGTCAGCGGCGACGGCCAGGTCGGGCGCGTGTTTTCGGCTCCGGTCGAGCCGCTGCCGCCGTTCTCCTCGGCGATGACGGAGCACCTGTCGCCGCTGAGTGGCGACGGCGAGAAGCCCCAGGTCGGGAAGCGGAAGTCGCGGCGGGGGCGGGCGGCGGTGGTGGTCGCGGCGGTCGTCGTGGCTGTCGCGGCGCTGGTGGTGGCCGTGCAGTTCGCGCCGGGGTCGGAGCAGGTCGCGACCACGGCCGCCGAGCCGTCGTCGTCAGCGCAGGCGCCGGTGCCGTCGGTGGCCGCGTCGAGTGCGGCGGTGCCGACGACGCAGCCGAACGTGCCGCAACCCAGTGAGTTCGACGCGTGGGCGTCGAAGACGAGCCAGTGGCTGGACATCCCGCTTCGGGCGATGACGGGGTACGCGCAGGCGACCGTCACGCTCACCAAGGAACAACCCGCGTGCCACCTGTCGTGGGTGACGCTCGCGGCCGTCGGCAAGGTCGCGAGCGACCACGGGCGGGCGCAGGGCGATCACGTCGGCACCGACGGCGTGCTGACCAAGCCGCTGGGCACCGTCGAGGTCCGCGACTTCTACGGCCGCGTCGTGTCGACGGCCAACGCGTCCGGGCCGATGCAGCTGGCGCCGGCGGTGTGGTCGAAGTGGCAGCGCAGCGCGTCGGGCGGCAAGCCCGATCCGCAGAACATCGACGACGCCGCCCTCACCGCGGGTCGCGCACTGTGCGCGGGTGGCCGCGATTTGGCGACAGACTGGTGGAACGCCGTTTCGTCGCTGCAGGGCGCGCCCGTTTCGCTGCACCGGATCCTGGCGACAGTGAACGTGTACGGCACCGTCGGGCAGAGCGGCCAGGCGCCGAACCCCGCCGTGCTGAGCGCGGTCGACTTCGCGATCGACCAGATCGGTCTTCCCTACGTGTGGGGCGGCAACGGCAGCGGCGACCCCGATCCGGGCTTCGACTGCTCCGGCCTGACGACGGCCGCGTACGGCAGCGCGGGCGTGAAGCTCATGCGCACGGCGGACACGCAGTTCCACAGCGTCGCCCACGTAAGTGAACCCCAGCTGGGCGACCTGATCTTCTACGGTGAACCCACCACGAAGATCCACCACGTCGGCCTCTACATCGGCAACCAGCAGATGATCGACGCCCCGCAGACGGGCCAGGCCGTGCAGGTGCACCCGTACCGCAAGCCCGGCGACGACTACGCCGGCGCGGGGCGGCCGACGGCCTGACGGTCACGGCGCGTCGGACCCCGCGATCCAACCCCAGGTCAGTGCGGACGCGATGGTGATGCCGCCGGCGATGGTGCCCGGCCCGAAAACGGCCGCGGCGGCGTTGCCTGCCGCGTACAGCCCGGGGATGGGCTGACCGGTCCAGTCGAGCACGCGGGCGCGGTGGTCGGTCCGGGCGCCGCCCTTGGTGCCGACGGCGCTCGCATGCACGGGCAGCGCGAAGAACGGCGGCTCGGAAACCGTGCCGAGGTTGGGGTGTGGCGCGGTGGTGTCGCCGAAGGCGCGTTCGTAGGCCGTTTCGCCCCGGTGGAAGTCGTCGTCGCAGCCGGCGTCGACGGCGGCGTTGAAGCGGGCGACGGTGTGCTGCAGCGCAGCGGCGTCGATGCCGATCAGGGCGGCGAGCTTGTCGAGGCTGTCGGCGCTGGGAAGCCAATCCGGCAATGGCTGGTGGGGCGGCACGCCGCCGACGGGGTAGCGGGCGCGGAACTGCGCGTCGCCGATCGCCCAGGCGGGGAGGTTGCGCGGGCGGTGGGTGTTGGCGTCGAGCTCGGCGAAGGAGACGGCGCAGTTGTGGCTGGCCTCGTTGACGAATCGACGGCCGGCGGCGTTCACCCAGATCACGTGCGGCAGGTAGCGCTCGGCCATCACGAGCTGGGCTTGCGGCGTGCCGGCGTCGTCGGGCCAGCGCCGGTCGGGTGCCTGGAACGCGGGCCAGGACCAGTATTCGCCGGTGCGGGACAACTGCGCGCCGGCGTCGGCGGCCAGACGAAGGCCGTCGCCGTGCTGGACGGGCGGGGTGACGGGGTGGCTGAGCGGGCCGGCGAGCAGCTGTGACCGCAGGTCGTTGTCGTGCTCGAACCCGCCGGTCGCGAGCACAACGCGGCGCGCCTGCAGCCGCCACGGGGTGCCGTCCCGTTCGGCCTCGACGCCGGTGATCCGCCCGTCGGTCCGGATCAGCCGTCGTACGCGGCAGCCGCGGACCAGCTCCACGCCCGCGGCCCGGCAGCCGTGCAGCAGCCCGACGACGAGGCCTGCGCCGAGCGCGACCTCCCCCGCGGCGAGCCGCCGCTGCATCAGCTCGAAGGGCGGCTCGCCGCCGGCGAACATGCGGTGCTCGAAGAACTCGTCGTTGGTGAGCACGGCCGCGCCGTACGGCGGGGGCCACAGCAGCTCGTCGGGCGTGCCCAGGCCGTCGGTGGTCAGCGGCTGAGCCTCGAGGTGCCGGGCGGGTTTGCCGCCGGGGAGCTCGGCGAACGTGTCGGGGTAGCCGTGGACCACGGTGAAATGGATCGGGCTGTTTTCCTCGACGAAGCGGACCGCCTCCGGCACGGACCGCACGAAGGTTTCGACCAGCTCCGGATCGCGGCCGGGCGCGGCGGCGCGGCAGTACGCCAGGGCCTCGTCCTCGCTGTCGGCCAAGCCGGCTTCGGCCTGCAGGTGGTTGTTCGGCGCCCAGACCTGGCCGCCGGACACCGCCGTCGACCCGCCCCAGCGCGGCGACGCCTCCAGCACGACCACGTCCTCGCCGCAGCCGGCGGCAGCCAGCGCCACGGCCAGCCCCGCGGCGCCGGAGCCGACGACCACCACGTCCGTCGTGTCTCTCATGGACCACACCTCCCAGGTTTGCGTACTAGTACACAAACCTGGGAGGTGGATGTCAAGCGCGTGGGAGGAGGCCGTCCAGCAGGGCGTCGAGGCCCTCGGCGTAGTTGTCCCAAGCGTGCGGCCATTCGCCGGCCAGGGACGAGATCAACGGCAGCTCCGCAGGGTCGGCGTCGAGGAGCATGGTGCGTTGCACGGGCGGCGCGTCCTGGTCGCGCTCGGCCGCATGCGTCGTCGTCGCGTGGCGAATGGTCAGCACGCCCACCGTGTACTGCCAGACGATCCGATACGCCGCGGCGGCCTGCCGGAGGGCGAGACCGGAGGCGACGAACCCAGCCAGGATCTCCTCCACCAGCCACAGCACGGACGGGCCGGCCAGGTCGCCCTGCGCCAGCACGCCGACCACCCACGGGTGCTCTGCCAGGGCATCGTGCAGCTGTCGCCACAAAACGACCACGCGCCGGCGCGGGTCTTCCGGCAACGTCGGCCGGGGCAGTGTGGCGGCGACGTGGTCGAGCAGGAGCAACAGGAGCTCGTCCTTGTCGCGGACGTGCCGGTAGAGGGCCATCGGGGAGCAGCCGAGCTCACGGGCGACCCGGCGCATGGTCAGCGCGTCGACGCCCTCGGTCGTGACGATCCGGCGGGCCGCCTCGACGATGTCGTCACGCGACCAGCGCGCGGGACGGCCCGGCCGGCCTGGTGCTGTCTCAGCCATGTGCGCAGTCTCGCATCGTTCGATCATCCACCCCGGCTACACACGCGTATAGTCGGCTGTACGTTTGTATAGTGAGGAGGATGCCGTGGCCGAACCCGAGGACTTGACGGCGCGCGCCCGGATCCGCGACGCGGCGATGCAGCTCTTCGGCGAGCACGGGTTCGAGGGCGCGACGATCCGTGGCATCGCTGAGGCGGCGGGAGTGTCGTCGGGCCTGGTGCGACACCACTTCGGGTCCAAGCAGGCGCTGCGCGATGCGTGCGACGCACACCTGGTGAAGCTGATCCACCGCCTCAACGACCAGGCGCTCGCGGGCGCGGGCGGCAACCACGTGGCGGCCGCGCGGATCGCCGTCGGGCCGTACCAGGCGTACCTCTCGCGGGCGTTGGTGGACGGCGGCGCCGCGCCGTTGTTCGACGAGATGGTGCGGTTGGGGGCGCAGTGGCTGGCCGACGTCGATCGGACGCGGCCGGACGCGCCGGACGTCGCGCCCGAAGTGAGGGCGGCGGTGAGCACCGCGATGGCGCTGTCGATCACAGTGCTGCACGAGCACGTGTCGCGCGCGATGGGCGCCGATGTGTTCAGCCCCGAGGGCGACGTGCTGCTCGCACGCGCCCTGATCGACCTTTATTCGCACCCGATGCTCAGCGCCGAGGACGCGCGGAAGGCGCTCGACGGGATCGAGCGGCATCGGTGACTTTGGGAGGAACCTGTCATGCCTCATGCAACCCATCCCCGGATCGCGCCGCTTCCGTTGGAGGAAATGGCGCCGAAGGAGCAGAAGCTCGCGAAACTCGGTGCCGACGAGGTGATCCGGGTGCTCGCGCGGAACCCGTCGTTGATGAAGGCTTCGTCGAGTCTCGGCGAACACCTGCTGTCTCAAGGCAAGCTGCACCCGCGTGTCCGGGAATTGGCGATCTTACGGGTCGCGCTGCGGTGTGAAGCGCCGTACGAATGGGCCAACCACGTGCCCGCCGCGCTCGGCGCCGGCGCGACGGCGGACGAGATCAACGCGTTGTCGGACCCGGCCGCGTCGTGGTCGCCGGAGGACGACGCGGTGCTGCGGGCGGCCGACGAGTTGTGCACCGCGGCGTTCGTCTCGGACGAAACATGGGCGGCGCTCGCGTCGACGCTCGATGAGGCGACGATCCTCGAGGTGCTGTTCCTTGTCGGCTACTACCGGATGATGGCGGGGTTCCTGAACTCCGCGGGGGTCGAGGTGAAGCCGGGGCAGCCGGTGCTGGGCGAGCGTGTGGCGCCGGCGGTCGTCGCGGAGGCGGTCGTGGCCGGCGCGTTGCCGTTCAGCGGCGAAACCGGCGCCGACGGGACGTGGCACATCACCTTCACGCACCCCGCGGGGAGCAAGGAGCTGGTGCTGAACCTCGAAACCGTCGCCGACGGCGTGGCTGGGTCCATCGTGGACACTCAGCTGGGCGTGACGGTCCCCATCGTGTCGGGCAGTGTCGCCGGTGATCGGCTGGAGTTCACCGCCGTGGTGACCGATCCGGCGCGGTTCGACATCGGCGTGGTGGGCACGGTCGACGGTGACGTGTTCACCGGATCGGTGACGATTTCAGGTGGCGGGACATTCCCGTTTTCGGGTGTGCGCGCGAGGTGACGTCGCGAAAATGGCGCGCTTGAGGTGGTGCTCGGCTGCTAGCGTCGGGATCGTTCGTTCCGACTCCCGGATGGAATTCTCACTATGCGCGCCAGCCTTCGTGCCGGCCTGACGACGGCACTCAAGAACCGCGACCGCGTCGCCACCACCGCCCTGCGCTCGGCACTGGCGGCGATCGACAACGCCGAGGCCGTGCCGGTCGATCAGCTGTCCACGGCGACCGGGACGGAACACGTCGTGGGTGCGGCGCTGGGTGTCGGCGCCGCCGAGGCCGAGCGTCGTGATCTGACGGAAGCCGATGTGCGCGCGATCGTCGAGAACGAGGTGCTGGAGCGCACGACTGCCGCGGACGAGTACGAGAGGCTCGGCCGGACCGAGGCCGCGGAGCGGCTGCACGCGGAAGCCGACGTGCTGAGGCAGCACCTGGAGCCGGCCTCCTGAGGTTGGATCCGGCGACGACCGCGGGCCGGAAATCGGCGCTGACCTCGGTGTCGCCGATTTCCGGCAACGACCTCGGCGAGGCGCCAGCCGCTTGCCGGTGACGTCGGATTCCCTTTGGCCATTGCGGAGTTTCGCCAGATCCAAAGCCCGTTCTGCCTGCGGTGATACCGCTTGGACAGCACCGTCGGGAAGCCGGAGCGCCCGGTACCGTGGTGACGTGAGCGGCAACGAGCTGGGAGAATTCCTGCGCGCGCAGCGGGCCCGGCTGGCGCCCGAGGACGCGGGCGTGACCAGTCATCGCCCGAGGAGGGTGAGCGGGCTGCGGCGCGAGGAGGTCGCGGTGCTGGCGGGCGTCAGCGCGGACTACTACGCGCGCCTCGAGCAGGGGCGCGAGCGCAACCCGTCCGGGCCGGTGCTGGACGCGATCGGGCGGGCGCTGCGGCTGAACGCCGATGGCCTCTGGCACGCCTACCGCCTCGCCGGGCTCGTGCCGCGGGTGCCGGAGCACCGGCGCGACGACGTCTCCCCCGAGCTGCTGCGGCTCATGGACACCTTCCCCAACGCGGTCGCATACGTCACCAACCGGCGCCTCGACCTGCTGGCGACCAACGCGCTTGCCGACGCGCTGCTGTCCCCCGTCGGCAAGCCGGCGAACATGGTGCGCACGCTGTTCGACGACCCGGCAGCGCGCGAGCTGTTCGTGGAGTGGGACGACATCGTGGCCAGCGCCGTCGATGCGTTGCGGCTCGCGAGCGGCTACGACCGCGAGGAGGTCGGCGAGCTCGTGGACGAGCTGCTGGCCACGAGCGAGGAATTCGCCGTTCTGTGGCGAAACCACGGTGTGAAGGGGCTCGCGGGTACGCGCAAGACGTTCCACCACCCCGCCGTCGGGCGGATCGTGCTGGACTACCAGACGTTCGACGTGCGCGACGCGTCCGGCCAGTACCTGCTGGTGGGCATCGCGGAGCCGAACAGCGCGAGTGCCGACGCGCTGGCGTTGCTGGGGTCGTTGCACGAGGTGGCCGACCTGCGGCGCTGAGCCCGGCCAGGGTGTGCCACTCCTAGGCAATGGCGTCCTTCCGGAGGCGTTTCGCCGCGGGCAGCCTCGAGGTCACGACGGTCCCCACGACCGCGCAGACCTCACGAGGAGTACGCATGAACGGCAAGATCACGCTGATCACAGGCGCGAGCAGCGGCATCGGGGAGGCCACCGCGCTGCGCCTGGCCGCCGACGGTCACCACGTCGTCCTGGGCGCGCGCCGCACCGACCGGCTCGCGGCGCTCACGGAGAAAGTCCGCGCGAACGGCGGTGATGCCGACTTCCGGCAACTGGACGTGACCAGCCTGGAGAGCGTGCGCGCGTTCGTGGCGGCCGCGCACGAGACCCACGGCCGAGTGGACGTGCTGGTGAACAACGCCGGCGTGATGCCGCTGTCCACTCTGGACAAGCTCCGCGTCGACGACTGGAACCGCATGATCGACGTGAACCTGCGCGGCACGCTGCACGGGATCGCCGCCGTGTTGCCGCTGATGGGCGAAACCGGGGGGCACATCGTGAATGTCGCGTCGACGTCCGGCCTGCGCGTGGACCCGACGGCGGCCGTGTACTGCGCGACGAAGTTCGGGGTGCGGGCGCTTTCCGAAGGCCTGCGCCAGGAGAACACGAACATCCGCGTCACCATCGTCAGCCCGGGCTTCACGCACTCCGAGCTCGCCGACCAGGGCGGCGACCCCGAGACGCAGGCGGCGGCGCGTGCGGCGAGCGAGCAGCTGGGCATCCCGGCTTCGGCCGTTGCGGACGCCATCGCTTACGCCGTGAGCCAGCCGGCGGCGGTGGACGTGAACGAGATCGTGGTTCGGCCGACGGCCCAGACCTGAGCCGTCGCGCGCCCGCTCGGCGCGGCGGGACCCGTCGTGCCATTCGGCGTGGCGGGACCCATCGTGTCCGCTTTCGACACGGTGGGTCCCTTCGCGACACCGGACTCGAAGCCGGGCAGAATCCGGTGCCGCAGAACAGATTCGCGAGTCAGGCAAGCGAGGCGGCCAGCTCCTCCAGCAGGTCCATCTGCTCCTGCATGCCACCCTCCATACCGGACTCGATGATGGCGTCGCGGACTTCCCGGCTGCCAGTCTCCATGAGGATCGACAAGCTGGTGCGGTCGCCCGAGCCGGTGAACGTCGTGGTGGTGATGGCGGCGTCCTCGTCGGACGCGCCGGGGGTTTCGTAGACCTCGCTGCTGACGATGCGTTCGTTCGGGACGATCTCGCGGTACTCGCCGTGGAACGCGACCTCGAAGCCGCCGTTGGCGTCGAGGACGTAGCGCCACCGGCCGCCGACGCGCAGGTCGATCTCGACGGACCGCATGGTGCCGCGGTGACCCGCCCAGAAGCGTTTGACCAGCTCAGGTGTGGTCCACGCGCGGTAGACGAGGTGCCGCGGGGCGGCGAACTCGCGGGTGATCAGGATCTGGTCATCGGCCGGCAGGGTCACCTTCGCCGTGCCCGTTGTCGTCTCGGTCATGGTCGCTCTCCTCGCCCGTGGATCGGTCGTCGGTGCGTTCGAGTTCCTCCAGCACGGAATCCAGCAGCTCGAACCGCTCCTCCCAGGAGCGCTCGAACTGCCGCACCCAGTCGTGGATCGGCTTCAGGGCACGGCCGTTGAGCCGGTACAAGCGCTGACGTCCTTCGTCCCGGACGTCGACCGCGCCCACTTCGCGCAGCACGCGCAGGTGTTTCGACACCTGCGGCTGCCCCATGCCGAGCAGCCGGACGAGGTCGTTCACGGGGTACTCGCCACCGGCGAGCACATCGAGGATCTCCCGTCGCCGCGGTTCGGCCACGGCGTTGAACACGTCGGTCGTCGTCGCTGCTCGTGCCACGCCCACCATCGTATTCCCATATGGGTATGTGTCAAGAGGACGCCGGCCGGGCGCGGACGTGGAACCGCTCGCCCTGTGGCCCGAAAAGGGCGAGAACCTCGCACGGCACGTCGCCGGGGTTGCCGAACCAATGCGGAACGTGCGTGTCGAACTCCACGACTTCACCCGGTTTGAGGATCACGTCGTGCTCGCCGAGGATGAGCCGCAACTGTCCGGAAAGGACATAGGCCCATTCGTACCCCTCGTGCACGCGCGGATCGGGGTCCGTGTCGGGCCAGTGCGGCGGGAAGATCTGCTTGTACGCGCGCAGCCCGCCGGGCCGGCGCGTGAGCGGAAAGAACGTGATGCCGTGGCGCACGAAGGAGTTCTCGTGCAGCCGTGGGTCACTGGTCGGCGCGGTGCCGACGAGCTCGTCGAGCGGCACCTGGTGGGCACGCGCAAGGGCGAGCAGGATTTCGAGCGTCGGCTTGCGCTGGCCGGATTCGAGGCGCGACAGCGTGCTCACCGAGATGCCGGTGGCCTCCGACAGCTGGGCGAGCGTGGCGTTGTTCTGCTGGCGGAGCGCGCGCAGCCGCGGTCCCACCGATTCGAGGACGCCGTCGACGTCCGGGAGTTCACCGTCCATGTCCCCATTTGCTACTTCGGCAAACGTATTTGTCAAGTCGGCGAGATCTGCGGATAGTCCGAGAGGAGGGACGAACTACAGGAGGACCAGGTGAACGAGAACTACGACGTCGTGGTGGTCGGCGGCGCCGCCGCGGGCCTCAGCGGCGCGGTGGCGCTTGCGCGCTCACGGCGTTCCGTGCTGGTGGTGGACGCCGGCGAGCCGCGCAACGCTCCGGCCGGCCATGTGCACAACTACCTCGCCCGCGAAAGCACGCCGCCCGGCGAGCTGCTGGCGGCCGGGCGCGAAGAGGTTATCGGGTACGGGGGCGAGATCGTGGCCGGCGCGGTGACCGCGGCCGTCGCGCTGGACGGCGGCGGGTTCGCCGTGACTCTCGCCGATGGGAGGACCACGCGGGCGCGTCGCCTCCTGGTGGCAACGGGGCTCGTCGACGAGCTGCCGGACGTCCCGGGCGTCGCCGAGCGGTGGGGCCGCGACGTGCTGCACTGCCCGTACTGCCACGGCTGGGAGGCGCGTGACCAGGCGATCGGCGTGCTGGCGACGAACCCGATGGCCGTCCACCAGGCGCTGATGTGGCGGCAGCTGTCGGACGACGTCGTCGTTTTCCGGCACACGGCTGCGTTCGACGAGGAACAGCTCGCGCAGCTGACCGCGCGCGGGATCCGCGTCGTCGACGGCGAGGTGGCAGCGCTTCGCGTGGAAGACGACGCGCTCACCGGAGTCGTGCTGCGCTCGGGCGAGGTGGTGGCGCGGGAGGTCGTGGTGGTCGCGCCGCGGTTCACGGCGCGGGCCGACGTGCTCGTGTCGCTGGGGCTGGAGCCCGTGGAGCTCGAGGTCGACGGGCATGTGATCGGCAGCTCGGTGCCGGCCGACGCGAACGGCGCCACCTCGGTGCCCGGGGTGTGGGTGGCCGGGAACGTGACCGACATGAAGTCGCAGGTCGTCGTTTCCGCGGCGGCCGGGCTGACGGCCGGCGCGGTGATCAACGGCGATCTCGTGGCCGAGGACGTACGACGCGCGCGGGAGCCTTTCGCGCACGAAATGGAACGACAGGTTGCCGCGCTGGTCGGCGGCTCGACGAAGCACGGGGTGTGACGATGGCTGAGCAGCACGAAGAAGTCCCGTTCGACCAGGATTCCTGGGACGAGCGGTACCGGTCGAAGCCCGCGATCTGGAGCGGGCGGCCCAACGCGCAGCTCGTGACGGAGGCCGCCGACCTACTGCCGGGCAGCGCGCTCGACGCCGGCTCCGGCGAAGGCGGCGACGCGTTGTGGCTCGCGCAGAACGGCTGGCGCGTGACGGCGGCGGACTTCGCGGCCACCGCCCTCGACCGGGGTGCGGCGCAGGCGGCTGAGCTGGGCCTGGGCGACCGGATCCGATGGCTCACGACCGACCTCACTACGTGGGTGCCCGACGAGAAGTACGACCTCGTCACGTCGCACTTCCTGCACCTGCCGACCGCCCAGCGCGTGCCGATCTTCGCGCGGCTCGCGGACGCGGTGGCGCCGGGCGGGACGTTGCTCATCGTCGGCCACCACCCGACGGACGTGGAGGGCGCCGCGCATCGGCCGAACGTGCCGGACATGTTCTTCCTGGCGGAGGACGTGGCGGCGACGTTGGACGAGTCGTGGCAGTCCGTGGTGACCGATGCGCGGGAGCGGGCGCACGTGATCGAGGGGCACGAAGTGTCTATTCGCGACACTGTATTGGTGGCGCGGAAGCGGTGATTCTCTCGGCCGGGCGCCTGTTGCCGTTTGGCGGCGATGGGTGTCCGGCCGGGGTTTTCGCCGGAGGCTGACGGTTGTCGCCGTTCAGTGGCGACGGCTCGCGCCGTTCGCCGTTCAGTGGCGACGCCGTTCGCCGTTCAGTGGCGATGGGCTGGTGGACGGGCGAAAAACGGGGCCGCGCGGGGGAAGCCGGGTTAGCCTGGGCGGCATGTCGACTTGGGATGACGTGGCGCGACTGGGGGCGCAGCTGCCGGGGACGGAGCTGGTCGTCAAGAGGGATACGCGGTCGTGGGGTGTCAAGGGCAAGGCGTACGCGTGGGAGCGGCCCTTGCGCAAAACCGATCTGGACGCACTCGGGGACGCGGCGCCGGCGGGCGACGTGCTGGCGGTTCGGGTGCCGGATGTCGGAGCGAAGGAGGCGTTGCTGGCGGACGAGCCGGGCGTCTTCTTCACCACGCCGCACTTCAACGGCTACCCGGCCGTGCTCGTGCGGCTGGCCGAGATCGGTCTGCCGACGCTTGAAGAGGCGCTCGTCGAGGGGTGGCTCTGTCGGGTGCCGAAGAAGGTCGGGAAGCAGTATTTGGAGGAGCGCGGCACCGGCTGACATTGTCCAGCTCTCCTTAACGATTCGTCCAAGATCTTTCACTTGTCCTGTCGATCGGGCTGGGGCAGCGTGGAAGGCGAATCGACCAGGGGGAGCGCGGGTGTCCGGCAGCGGCACAGTGGTGCGGATGGCGGCGCTGGCCGTGCTCTGGGGCTCGACGTTCCTGTGGATCAAACTCGCCCTCGAAGGCTTTTCGCCGGTGTTCGTGACGGTGATCCGGTGCGCGCTCGGATCGTTGGTGCTGCTCGGACTCGCGGTGGCGGCGCGGCAGAAGCTGCCCCGGGACCGGACGACATGGGGGCGGCTGACGGTCGCGGCGCTGTTGTGCAACGCGGTGCCGTTCGCGTTGTTCGCGGTGGGCGAGCGGACCGTTGACTCCGGCGTGGCCGGCGTGCTGAACGCGACCACTCCCCTGTGGTCGCTGCTCATCGGCCTCGCGCTCGGTGGCGAGCGCGGCATCCGGCCGACGCGGCTCGCGGGTCTGCTGATCGGGTTTGCGGGGACGTTACTGATCTTTGCGCCGTGGACGCAGACCGGGCTGGCGAGCTGGGGTTCGCTCGCGCTGCTCGGGGCGGCGGTGAGTTATGCGGTTGCGTACGCGTACATGGGGCGGAAGCTCGTGGGTCGCGGGACGGAGCCGTTGGCCCTGTCGGCCGCGCAGCTGCTGGCGGCGACGGGGCTGAGTGCGCTGGCGTTGCCGGTCGGTTCGTCGTCTTCGCCGCACGTCACGGTGTTGTCGGTGGTGGCCGTGGTGGTGCTCGGGGTGTTCGGGACCGGTGTGACGTTCTACTTGAACTACCGCCTGATTGCCGATGAGGGGCCGACGACGGCGGCGACGGTCGGGTATCTGCTACCGGTGGTGTCAGTGGTGCTCGGCGCCGTGGTGCTGGGCGAGGAGATCGGGCCGCGGGTGGTGGTGGGGATGGTCGTGGTGCTCGTGGGTGTCGCCGTTTCGCGGCGACGGAGGCAGGCGGTGGCGTTGTGCGTCGAGTGAACCCCGAACTCCGGGAAAGCGGCTAAACTTCGCCCGCTTGTCCGCGAGTGCGGACGGAACTGGTCGAGGGAGGCGCGGATGCGCAGGCTCGTCGTTGTCCTTGCCGTGGTCGTCGCGTCGTTCGGGGCGACGGGGGTGGCGTCGGCTTCGGCCTCAACCTCGGCCGAGAAGTCGGTGAGCGTCGGCGGCGCCGTGGCGAATCCGCGGGCGTTCTCGGCGGCCGAGTTGGCGGGCGCGGATCTGGATCAGGTGGTGACGGGTTCGTCGCCGATGTTGCCGCCGGGCAAGAACACGATGCTGCGCGTGACGGTGGAGGTTCGCGGGGAGAGCCGTGCGGTGACGTTCGCGCTCGCGGAGATGGATCCGTCGTTCGGTAACCATCCGGCCGTGTTCCGGGCGGGCCGGCACGGTGTGGACCTGACGGTGCCGGGCGACCGCAATGGGTCGCGGACGGTGACGGACGTCCGGTCGGTGACGGTGCTTGTCTCCGACGCTGCTCCGGCGACACGCGCGGTGCGCGTGACGATGGGGCGGCGCGTCGTGACTCTGCCGCCGGAACTGCTCGCCCACCTGCCGCGGCGGACGGTGACCGCGAAGTTCGGGTCCGACGCGGGGCAGCAGACGCACACGGAGTCGGGACCGTCGCTTTCGCTGGTGCTGCTGCTGGCCGGCGTGCTGCCGACGTCGGACAAGACGGTGGTCGCCGTCGGGTCGGACGGGTACGGGGCCGCGGTGACCCTGGCCGAGGCTTCGGTGGGCGGGCGGCCGCTGCTGCTGTCGACGGTGGAGGACGGGAAGGCGCTGGACCTGCCGCGGTTGGTGCCATTGGGGGATGTGAAGGGCGGGCGGTATGTCTCGGGGGTGACTGCGCTCGCTGTTGGGTGACGTCGGTTGGGGTGCTCGGGTTGACGGCGGGGCTGCGGGGCTCGCGGAGCTGATGGGCGCTGCCGGGTTATGGCGGCGCGAGGGCCCGGTTGGCTGTGGTCGAGTTGGTTGGGGATGGGTTGTTGGTGGCTCGCTGAGTTGGCGGGCCGGGTTCTTCGCGGCGGTCAGCGGCAATGCGATCGTGGCTCGAGGTCGCCTGGGCTGGTGGCTATTGCTGCGGATCGCGTGGGTTGGCACGGTCTCGGTGGATCTCGCCTGGCGTAGTCGAAACTGTGCTGAGTACTCGGCGCTGAGGCGCGCCCTGTGACGCTGCAACCCGCGCGGTGGCAAAGACCCACCCTCCCGGGGGCCGCCCATGATCCATTTTACCGGGGTGGACCGACAGGAACTGGTGTGCGCCGGAGTTATCCACATCCGAGGTCGGGTTGTGGATGGTTGGGATGGGGCCGCCGAAACACGGTGATCCGCCGACGGGAGAGGTGAAATCCCGCGAGGTCATCGGCCCACCGGGGCGGAATCAGGGGCACGCGGCGGTGTGGCGTTCGCCGGCGGTGCCCGGCGCAATCGCCGCACTTGGCCGGCGCCGTGGGCAAGATAGCGGCGATGGGCCTCGGCCAGTGATGGCGGTGGGCAGTGCCCGCTGCAGTCGCCATGTTTCGCCACGAGCCAACAGCGGATGTCGGCCGCGCGAGCGCGGATGCGCGCAGGGACGAGAGCGGGGCTTGCGGCGAAGACTTCCGAGCGAGACGCGCGGGCTGTGCGGAGATAACCCAGACAGAGCCGCAGCGAAGGACGCTCAAGTCACAGTCGAACTGCGGCGAAGACTTCCGAGCGGGCGCAAAGCAAGCAGGCAAAGGCCGCTGGGTGCGCGCTGAGCCGGTTGACGAAGGCGCCTAGCGGGCGCGGAGTTGGCGGGCGAAGGCTGTCGAGCCGAGTTGGGTAAAGAGAGTTCGGACAGAGCTACAGCGAGAGTCAATCGAGTCGCGGAGGGACCGCGCGGAAGGTTGACCCCGTCTGAAAGCGCAGGTCAGCGGCATCGTTGCCGGTGATTGGGACGATGTGGCATCCGAATGGCCTATGGCCCGAGTCACATTATTGGTCTATACCATTTGGACAAGGTTTCCCGCTCTTCAGGTCCCCGCTGTGGAGGTTTCACCATGAGGCTCCCCTCTCCCCGGAAGTTGATTGCTGCGTTGGGTGGATTGGCGGCTGTGGCCGCCGGGTTGGTTGCGCCGGGGGGTGTGGCGGTTGCGGCGGCTGGGTCGCCGGTGCCTGTGGCGCCGTATGTGGATATGGGGGCGTGGCCGACGCCGGTGTTGTCGGCGATGTCGGCGAAGGGTGGTGTCAAAGGGTTCACGCTCGGGTTCGTGACGGGTGCCGGGTGTAAGGCCAGCTGGTTCAACGCGTATGACCCGCGGTCGGCGTGGCAGGCGAGTGAAATCGCGAAGATCCGGTCGGGCGGGGGTGACGTGAAGGTGTCCTTCGGGGGTGCGTCGGGGATTGAGCTGGCGCAGGCGTGCAGCAGTGTGTCGTCGCTGGCGGCGGAGTACGACGCCGTAGTGAAGGCGTACGGGCTGAAGTACATCGACCTCGACATCGAGGGTGCCGCTGTGGCGGATACGGCGTCGATTCAGCGGCGGTCGCAGGCACTCAAAACCGTTCAGAGCAACAACCCCGGGCTGAAGATCTCGCTGACGCTGCCGGTGCTGCCCAACGGGCTCGACAGCAACGGCCTCGGCGTCGTCAACGCGGCCAAGGCCGCGGGTGTGAACCTGGACCTGGTCAACGTGATGGCTATGGACTACTACCAGGGCGCCGGCGACCAGGGTGCGAAGGCGATCTCGGCCGCCAAGGCGACGCAGGCGCAGCTCAAGTCCATCTTCGGCCTCTCGGAGGCGGCCGCGTGGAAGAAGGTCGGGCTGACGCCGATGCTGGGCGTGAACGACTCGCAGAACGAGATCTTCTACCAGAAGGACGCCACCGCTGTGGTGAACTTCGCGAAGAGTGTGCACCTCGGCATGCTGTCGTTCTGGGAGGCCGGCCGCGACGCGAACGCGTGCAACGGCGCGCTTTACCGCTGCACCAACGTTTCCCAGCAACCCTACGAGTTCTCGAAGATCTTCTCCGGGTACAACGGCTGACCGGAGGCCCGGCCTGGTTGTCCATTGAGGACGGCCAGGCCGGACAACGCCGTCAGGGCAGGTAGTACATCGGGTTCGGCAGCTTCACCGGGTGGTCGGCGTAGCCGCCCTCGAGGTCACTGAACTGATCCCCCAGGTTGAGCACGATGTGGGCACCCGTCGCCTGGATGTGGGCGCGGGTGCCCGACTTGTACTGGATCGTGGTGCAGGTCAGACCACACGGCAGGTAGCCGGGCGCCGTGCCGGCCGGCTTGAAGAACGCGTCCGCCGGGGCCGGGTAGCCCTCGTTGGCCAGGTTCTTCAGCGACTGCGGGCCTTGCGGGGTGCTGCGGCCGGTGAGGAAGTAGATCTTCACGCCGCGCTGAGCGGCCCAGTTCGCCAGCTCCAGCACGGGCTTGTTGGCCACGAAGGTGCCGTTGTCGATCGCCTGCTGCTGCTTGACCGGGTCGAACCCGAAGTCGTTGTCGGCTTCCCAGCCGTAGGTGACCTCGGACGTGTCGTCGACGTCGAGGACGATCGCCGGGTTCTTCACCTTGCCGAGCTTCTGCGTGAGATAGCGCTTCGCGTCGGCCACTACGCGCTGGGTCTCGGTGACGAACCGGCTCGAGTCGGAGTAGTGGTGCTTGCCCGACGCGTCGAGGTAGTCGCCGTAGTAGGCCTTCACGTCGTTCTTGACCTGGCCGATGTTCGCCGGCTCCCGGCCGTGGGCGGCTGTCACGGCGTCGGAGCCGGCCAGCGCGGTCGCGCCACTCGCGACGGTGGCGCCGATCGCCGCGGCGGCGGCGAGCTTGAGCAGGGCGGGAAAACGGGACACGGCGACCCCTCCAGGGTGAACTTCGGGTAAACTGCGCCCGAAATCTACGCCACCTCAGGCGCCAGGAGAACCCTCCGAATGGATGCGTTCGGCGCGGCAGACGAAGGCCACCGGCGACCGGCCGATGCGCGTGAGCACCACAGTGGACTCGGCACCACCGCGCAATTTCAGGCGACGGCGCAGGGCGTCCGGGTCGATGTCGAGACCACGGACGAGGATCTCCAGCCGGCCGACGTCGTGGCGTTTCAGCGTGGCGCGCAGGGACTTTTCGCTGTACGGGCCGTGTTCCAGCACGCGGAAGGCGCGCACACCCGGAGGCGGGGTGTCGCCCGTGAGGTACGCGATGCGTTCGTCCAGCTGCCACAGGCCGTGGCGCGCCGCGTAGTGGCGGACGAGGCCGGCGCGGACGACGGCGCCGTCCGGGTCGATGATCCACTCCCCCGGCGGCGAACCAGGCAGGTCGTCCGGTTCGGTGTCGGTGACCGTCCACTGAGTACCGTCCGAACGCAACACCGTGGCGCGCCGGGAGACGCCAGTGTCCAAACCACGCCAGAGACAGGCTTCGCGGACCTGGCCGTCGAGCGAGACCAGCTCCACCTCCTCGGCCCACGGCGCGATGGCGAAGTCCAGGCCTGGCGCGCACTTCACCGACAGAGTGCGCCCGGCGTAGGCGTCGACGAGCTCGTCCAGCGGAGGCAGGAAGTCCGCCGGTTTCCACGTGCGCCGTCCGGCCGAGTCGCGACGGGCCGGGTCGGCGACCACGACCGTGTCCCGGCTGACGGGGCACAGAGCGTCGGCCTGCACCACACCGACCGAAACCGATGCCGCGGAAGCGTTGTGCCGCGCCATCTCCAGCCGCACGCGGTCCACATCGGACCCCAGTGCCCGCGACGCGACCCGCGCCAGCTCCACCAAGTCGGCGCCGACGGAGCACGTCACGTCGTGCACATCACGCCCGGCCAATCTGGCCGCCCGGTGCCGCGCCACCACCGTGGCACTCGCCTGTTGCAAAGCGTCGCCGGTGAACAGCCACGAGTCCGCGTCCGCGAGCTTCAGAGCCGATTTCCGCCGCAGCACCACCGTTTCCAGCACTGCTGCGGCAAACCGCTCCCCCACCGAACGGCGCACAGCGGCGACGTCGGCAATGCGGGAAGCGTCCGTCAGCGGCAGCGCCGCGCAGTCGGCGAGCGCCGCCCGTCCCGCGGCGGAGCGCAGGAAGGCGACGTCGTCGAGCGAGAACCCGTAAGCCAATTCAGGAAGGCCGCTTGGTCCCGGTGATCATCACGTTGTAGAACAGCTCGCGCGGCAGCACCTTCGAGAGCACCTTCTTGTCCAAAGCGGACAGTCGCAGCCACAGGTGGTAGGCGAACAGGCGCCACCGCACCGTGAGCTTCTCCTGAGGCACCGCGGCCTCGAACGTCCGGATCGGCCATCCGGCCAGCGCGGCCGAGAACTCGTCCGTCACCGCGCGCACGTCCTGGGCACCCGCGCCGCGCGCCATCCCCTCGAGCTCCGACGGGTCGAAGGTGTGGATGTCCACCACGGCTTCCAGGGCCGCCGCGCGCGAGGATTCGTCCAGTTCGGACTGCGGGCGCCGCCAGCCGTTCAACGCGGGCAGCTTCGTGACGCGCGTGGTGAGATACCAGGTGATCTGGCCCAGCTTGCGCGCGTAGAAGTCGCCGACCTTGGTCGGCTCGCCCGCGAAGACGAAGCGCCCGCCGGGCTTCAGCACGCGCAGGACCTCGCCGAACGCCTGGCGCACGTCCGGGATGTGGTGCAACACGGCGTGGCCCACCACGAGGTCGAAAGTGTTGTCCTCGTACGGGATCCGCTCCGCGTCGGCCACCCGGCCGTCGACGTCGAGGCCCAGCTTCTCCGCGTTTCGCAGGGCCACCTGCACCATGCCCGGTGAGAGGTCCGTGACGGAGCCTTTCTTCGCGACGCCGCCCTGCATGAGGTTCAGCAGGAAGAACCCGGTGCCGCTGCCCAGCTCCATCGCGTGGGTGTAGGGCTGGCCGTCCTCGCCCGCGACGGCGTTGAACACGTCGGTGGCGTAGGAGATGCAGCGCTCGTCGTACGAGATCGACCACTTCTCGTCGTACGTCCCGGCTTCCCAGTCGTGGTAGAGCACGTTGGCGAGCTTCGGGTCGCCGTAGGCCGCCTTGACCTCGTCGGCCGTGGCGTGCGGGTTCGGGGCCGGGTCGGCCACGGCCGTCACTTCCCCTCGAAAGTGGCCTTGCCGGGGCCGTTCTCGACGAAGGACTTCATCCCGTTCTTCTGGTCCTCGGTGGCCCACAGCGCCGTGAACAGCTGCGTCTCGATCTTCAGGCCGGTGGCCAGGTCGACGTCGAGGCCCGAGTCGATGGCGGCCTTCGCGGCCTTGAGCGCCACGGCGGGACCGTTCACGAACTGCGCGGCCCACTTGTGCGCGGCGGCGTACACGTCGTCCGGGGCGACGACCTCGTCGACGATGCCGAGCTTCAGCGCTTCGTCGGCCTTCACGAACCGGCCGGTGTAGATGAGGTCCTTGGCCTTGCTCGGGCCGATCAGGCGCGAAAGCCGCTGTGTGCCGCCGGCGCCCGGGATGATGCCGAGCTGGATCTCCGGCTGGCCGACCTTCACGTTGTCGCCCGCCACGCGCCAGTCGGCGGTGAGCGCCAGCTCCAGGCCGCCGCCGAGGGCGTAACCGGTGATCGCGGCGACGACCGGCTTCGGGATGGCCGCGATGAGCGAGCAGGACGCGGTGAGCTCGGCCCCGAACTTCGAGATCTCCGGGTAGGTGCGGTCGCCCATCTCCTTGATGTCCGCACCGCCGGCGAAGGTCTTCTCGCCGCCGTACAGGATCACCGCACGCACGTCTGCGCGGTTCGAAGCCTCGCGCGCGGCCTCAGCCAGCTCGGTCTGCAGCTGGTTGTTGATCGCGTTGACCGGCGGCCGGTTCAGCCGGATCGTGCCGACCCCGCCCTCGACCTCGAGGTTTACGAACTCTCCCACGCGACTTCCTCCTCGTTGACGGATGCCGGCAGGCTACCGGCCGGTACGCCCGAACTTACCGGCGCCGGGCGAAGAACCGCTCGCCCGAACGCTGCAGCACCAGGTCCTGGTCGAACGTCTTCGACAGGTTCTCGCTCGTGATCACGTCGTCCATCAGACCCCCGACCACGGCGTGCCCGTCGCGCAGCAGCAACGCGTGGGTGAAGCCCGGCGGGATCTCCTCGACGTGGTGCGTGACGAGGACCATGGCCGGTGCGTCCGGGTCCATCGCGAGGTCGGACAGCCGCGCCACGAGGTCCTCGCGCCCGCCCAGGTCCAGACCGGCGGCCGGCTCGTCGAGCAGCAGCAGCTCCGGGTCGGTCATCAGCGAACGCGCGATCAGCACGCGCTTGCGCTCGCCTTCGGACAGCGTGCCGAAGGTGCGCTTCGCCATGTGCGCGATGCCGAGCGTGCCCAGCAACTCGGCGGCACGGTTGAGGTCGAGGCTGTCGTAGGCCTCGCGCCAGCGGCCCATCACGGCGTAGCCGGCGCTCACCACCACGTCTTCCACGCGCTCGTCGCCGGGGATGCGCTGGGCGATGGCGGCGGAGGTGAACCCGATGCGGGGGCGCAGGTCGAAGATGTTCACGCGGCCGATGCGGTCGCCGAGCAGGTCGACGGTGCCGGCCGTGGGGTGCAGCTCCGCGGCGGCCAGCCGCAGCAGGGTCGTCTTGCCCGCGCCGTTGGGCCCGAGCACGACCCATCGTTCGTCGAGTTCGACGTTCCAGTCGAGGTCCGCGAGAAGGTCGTTTCCGCTGCGGCGGACGCCGACACCGGACATCCGCACCACGAGGTCGTCAAGGTCGCTGGGCAGGATCGGCTCGCTCACGAGCCCATTGTGGCCGTCCACGCGCGCGCGTCCGCACCCGCCCGGGGTTGACAACGCACCCGCGCGCGTGTGACCCCGCGACGGCGTCCAGCGGATGGGACGACGCAGCGTACAAACCGCGAGCTGTGGCACGATCGGCGACGTGTCCAGGTCCGCGTCCGCCGCCGTCCCCGCAGCCCGGGGCTCGTTCTGGCGCCGGCGCACGATCGACCTGCTCCTCGTGGCCTCGTGCGGGTGTACGCGAGCGCGGCACGCCTGCTGAACGCGGGTTTCGTGCCGCGCTGTGCCGTCTTGCCAGCCGTCACCCCTGCTTGAGGAGCACCCGCGTTGACCACGTCGATCACCCGTCCCGACTTCGAGATCCACCCCCGTCTGACCGATCCCCTGCTGGCACAGCTGCTGCAGCCCGAGCGCCTGCTGTGGACGCCGCGTGAGCTGGCCGACCTCACCAAGACCGTGACCACCGAGCTCACCTCCAGCCTGCGCGAGGTGCTGCGCTTCGACGAGGAAAGCCGCTGGTGGGCGCGGCTCGCGCTCACCGACGGGCTCGAGCTGTGGCTGTTGTCGTGGCTGCCCGGCCAGCACACGAAGCCCCACGATCACGGCGGCGCGGCCGGCTCGTTCACCGTGCTGCAGGGCGAGCTGGGTGAGGAATACCGCTATCCCGGCGGTCCGATCCGGCGCCGCACGCACACGGCGGGCGAGAGCATCGGCTTCGGCGCCGGGCGCGCGCACCAGGTCACCGGCCTCGGCGACGAGCCGGCCGCCAGCGTCCACGCCTACTCGCCGCCGCTGGTGCCCACGCGCGAATACACGACGCTGGCCGACGTGCCCGGCGAAATCCCGCCGCTGCCGGTCATACTCGGCCGATGAGCTCGATCGACGACTTCCTCGCCGGCGCCCGGTCCTCCCTGGACCGGGTTCCGCCGGCGCGCGCGGCCGCGCTGCAGGCCGAAGGCGCGCTGATCGTGGACATCCGGCCGCACGCCAACCGCGCCGCCGAGGGTGAGATCCCCGGCGCCGTGGTCGTCGAGCGGATCCACCTGGAGTGGCGGCTCGCCCCGGACAGCGACTGGCGGCTGCCGGATGTGACTCCTGACACGACGGCGATCGTGGTGTGCAACGAGGGCTACTCGTCGAGCCTGGCCGCGGCGGATCTGCAGCGGTTGGGATTGAAGAACGCTACGGATCTCGCGGGTGGGTTCCGGGCGTGGGCGGCTGAGGGGTTGCCTGTGGTGGAGGGTGGGTCGCCGGCGGTTCCGTAAGTCGTCGGGGAAGTCGGCGGTGACCGGTCAAAGGCCTGGGTCCGCCGGCTCGATCCAGTAGCGCCGGCCCGGACCGCCGCCGGTGTCGCGGGTGTCCTCGAAGACGCCGCCGAGGCACTCGATCGTCTTCATCGAAGCGGTGTTGCCCGGATCGCAGACGAGCAGCAGGCGGTTCATGCCGAGGTTCCGCGCCTGGTCGAGAACCTGGCCCAGCGACCACGAGGCCAGCCCCCGCCGCCGAGCGGTCGGCCGGATGCCGAAGCCGATGTGGCCGGCCTGGCGCACGTAGCCGTCGAGCCCGTGCCGCAGCGCGATTCCGCCGAGCACCCGGTCGCCCTCGACGATCCACCGGTACGTGACCTCCTCCGACTCGGCGGCCAGCCGCGCCACCGAGGCAGCGAACCCGGCCGCCGTGCGGACCTCGTCGGCCGGTTTCAGTCCGAAACCGTCTTCGTGGCTGCCGGGGCCCCACTCGGCGTGCGCGTCGAGCCAGGCGCGGTGCAGCCGGGTCGTGGGGGCGATCAGCGCCGGCACTACGCGAGCACCACCCGGGCCAGTTCCGCCGGGCTGGCCAGCAAGGGGTGCTTCGGCAGCACCCGCACCGTGTAGCCCACCGAGCCGGCGCGGGGCAGGCGCAGTGAAGCGGAGAACGCGCCGATGCCGTCTCCGTGCATGGGGACCGTGACGGTGTCCGTGAGTTCGTCGCCGTCGCCGACCTGGCCGACGACGGCCTGGATGTCCACTTCGGACGGGTCCAGGCCGGCGAGGTCGATGCGGGCACGGACGGTGACCTCGGTGCCGACAACCAAGCGCGAGGAGTGGTCGTAGAGCAGTTCCGAGTCGAAGATCCGCAGGCGGGGCCACGAGACCTCGAGCTTGGTGCGGTAGTCGGCGAGCGACAGGGCGCCGCGGTAGCCGTCGTCGACGGCGGCGGCGACCATGCGCGACGCGGGCAGGTAGCCGGAGTCCACGTACTCGCGGACCATGCGCGATGCCTGCACCCGCGGACCGAGCGTCTCCAAGGTGTGCCAGACCATCGACAGCCAGCCGGAGGGGACGCCCGAAGCGTCGGTGTCGTAGTAGAGCGGCGCGATCTGCTGGCCGAGCAGGTCGTAGAGCGCCGCGGCCTCGAGGTCGTCGCGGCGCAGGGGATCCGTGACGCCGTCGGCGGTGGGAATGGCCCAGCCGTTTGAGCCGTCGTAGCACTCGTCCCACCAGCCGTCGCGGATGGAGAGGTTGAGGCCACCGTTGAGGGCCGACTTCATGCCCGACGTGCCGCACGCCTCCAGCGGCCGCACGGGGTTGTTGAGCCACACGTCGCAGCCGCGGTAGAGGTACCGGGCCATGGACATGTCGTAGTCGGGCAGGAAGACGATCCGGTGGCGCACGGCGGGGTCGTCGACGAACCGCACGATCTGCTGGATGAGCTGCTTGCCGTTCTCGTCGGCGGGGTGCGACTTGCCGCCGATCACGATCTGGATCGGCCGCTTCTCGTCCAGCAGCAGCGCACGCAGGCGGTCGGAGTCGCGCAGCATCAGCGTGAGGCGCTTGTAGGTCGGCACGCGGCGAGCGAAGCCGACGGTCAGCACGTCCGGGTCGAACACGCGCTCCGTCCAGCCCAGCTCCAGCGCCGAAGCGCCACGCTGCATCCACGCCGCCCGCACGCGCCGGCGGACCTCGGCCACGAGCTTCTCCCGCAGCTCGCGGCGCAGCTCCCACAGCTGCTGGTCCGTGACGCCGTCACGCAGTGAGCTATCAGGCGTGCGGCCCTCGTGGCCGAACTCGTCGTGGTTGCCGCCCAGCAGCGCGCTCAGCTCGCGCGCGACCCACGTGGGCCCGTGCACGCCGTTGGTGATGGACGAGACCGGCACCTCGTCGTCGTCGAACCCGGGCCACAGGCGGGAGAACATGCGGCGGGTGACGCGGCCGTGGAGCTCCGAGACGCCGTTGGCGCGCTGGGCGAGCCGCAGCCCCATGTGGGCCATGTTGAACAGGCCCGGGTTGTCCTCCGCACCCAGCTGCAGCACGCGGCGCACGTCGATGTCGGGCACGAGCCGGCCGTCGGAGAAGTAGCGCTGCACGAGGTCGACGGGGAACCGGTCGATGCCGGCGCTCACCGGCGTGTGGGTGGTGAACACGGTGCCCGCGCGCACGGCCGGGAGCGCCTCGTCGAAGGCGAGCCGGTCGGCCTGGATGATCTCGCGGGCGCGCTCGAGGCCGAGGAACCCGGCGTGGCCCTCGTTGGTGTGGAACACGTTCGGCTGCGGGTGGCCGGTGAGCTCGCAGAACTTCCGCACGGCCCGGAAGCCGCCGATGCCGGCGAGGATCTCCTGGCGGATGCGGTGGTCGGCGTCGCCGCCGTACAGCCGGTCGGTGACGGGGCGCAGGTCCTCGTCGTTGGCCTCGATGTCGGTGTCGAGCAGCAGCAACGGGATGCGGCCCACGCGGGCGCGCCAGATCTGCGCGTGCAGCGTGCGCCCGCCCGGCATGGCGACCTCGACGAGCACCGCGTGCCCGCCGTCGGTCACCAGCTCCAGCGGGAACGCGTTGGGGTCGATCACCGGGTAGTGCTCGACCTGCCAGCCGTCGAGCGACAGGCTCTGGCGGAAGTAGCCCGACCGGTAGAGCAGCCCGACGCCGACCATCGGCACGCCGAGGTCCGAAGCCGCCTTCAGGTGGTCGCCCGCGAGCACGCCGAGGCCGCCCGAGTAGTTGGGCAGAGCCTCGGTGACGCCGAACTCCATCGAGAAGTACGCGACGGCCGCGGGCAGGCCTTCGTCGGTGCGCCGCTGGTACCAGCGCGGCTCGGTGAGGTACTGCTCCAGCTCCGCTGCGGCTTCGTGGGTGCGGCGCAGGAAGTCCTCGTCCACGGACAGCTCCCGCAGGCGCTCCTGCGGCAGCGCGGTGAGCATCCGCAACGGGTCGCGGATGGAGTTGAAGAGCTCGGCGTCCATCGACGCGAACAGGTCGCGGGTCGGTGGGTGCCACGTCCAGCGCAGGTTCGTCGCGAGCGCACCAAGCCCCGCGAGCGATTCCGGCAGGCTGGCTCGGACGGTGAACCGGCGGACAGCACGCATGGTCAGCGACCATATCGGGCCGCCCGTTCCCGCGCTCGCGACCCGTTCGGGGATAACGCTCACATCGGGCACAACTGCTGGGTAGGGTCCCGGGCGTGATGAGGCGAGGGGGAGCGCTGCTGGCGCTCGCGGTGGTGGCGGCGCTGGGCGCGGCGGCCTGCGGAACTGGTTCGGCCGGACCGGTGACGCCCGGGGCCGGCAACGTCGCGGGCCTGCCCGTGACCCACTTCGACAGCGGCCTGAAGAGCGGCGCGCCGAAGCCGAACCTGACCGTGAAGAACGCCGAGGGCGGCCAGGACGACCAGCTGGCCACGGCCGCGATCGCCGACGTCGAGGCCTTCTGGGGCGAGGCGCTCCCGACCGACTTCGGGCAGGACTTCAAGCCCGTGACGTCGCTGCTGTCCTACGACTCGCACACCGACACCGAGCAGACGGCGTGCGGCAGCGTGAAGAAGCTCGTGAACGCGTTCTACTGCTCCGCCGACGACTCGGTGGCGTGGGACCGCGGCGTGCTGCTGCCGATGCTGCGCCAGCGCTTCGGGCCGATGTCCGTGGTCACCGTGCTGGCGCACGAGTTCGGCCACGCGATCCAGTACCGGCTCGGGCCGAAGGCCGGCATCACGAAGAGCACGCCGAGCGTGGTGAAGGAGCAGCAGGCCGACTGCTTCGCGGGCAGCTACTTCCGCTGGGTGGCCGAGGGGAAGAGCAAGTACTACCAGGTGTCCACGGCCGAGGGCCTCGACCAGATCATGGCCGCGATGTTCTTCATCCGCGACCAGGCCGGCACCAGCGCCACCGACCGGCAGGCCCACGGCACGGCGTTCGACCGAACGTTCGCGTTCCAGTCCGGGTTCGAGAAGGGCCCGAAGGAGTGCGCGGGCATGAACGCGCAGAACGTGCAGGCGCGGCTCACGGAGCGGCCGTTCGACAGCAAGGACACTGGCAAGGGCGACGCGAAGATCTCCGAGCAGACGCTGACGTTGCTGAAGGCGAGCCTGGACTCGGCGTTCGGCGGCGCGGGGGTGAAGGCGCCGACGATCGTGCCGGGCAGCGGCAGCTGCCCGGGTGGGCCGTCGACCCCGCCCGCGTCTTACTGCCCGGCCGACAACACCGTGAACATCGACGTTTCGCGGCTCACGGCGCTGGCCCAGCCCGTGGACCCCGACGCCGAGGCGTCCGGACAGCAGAGCACGGGTCTGGGCGACTTCGCGGCGTTCGCGGAGGTGGCTTCGCGGTACGCCATGGGGATCCAGAAGGGCGTGGGGGCGTCGCTGGACAACCCGAACGCGGGGCTGCGGACGTCGTGTCTGGTGGGCGCCTGGGCGGCGTTCACGAACCGGCCGGGGAGCCTGCGGCTCTCGGCGGGTGATCTCGACGAGGCGATCGCCGACCTGCTGCGCCCGGAGGGCCTGGTGTCGGCGGACGTGAACGGCAAGCGGCCGGACAGCGGTTTCGACCGGGTCGAGTCGCTGCGACGCGGCTACCTCGAGGGTTCCGCTGTCTGCTCGAAGCAGTACGGCTGAGCATCTGGAGAAGGGTTTTCCACGCGGGCTGGAAATCAGCGTGAACGGAGTTTCCAGGCATCCTGGAAACGCGCCTGGCGGGTCAGGAACATGACGAAGGCCCCCGATCGCGGATCGGGGGCCTTCGTCGTGGAACGGCTCAGAACAGTGCGCTCGCCAGGTTGCGGCGGGCCTTCATCACGCGCTCGTCGGCCGGGTCGAAGAGGTCGAACAGCGCGACGAGGTGTTCGCGGACGCGGTTGCGGTCGTCACCGGCGGTGCGGCGGACGGTGTCGATCAGGCGGGTGAACGCGGCGTCCACGTCCTGCTCCGCGATCTCCAGGTCGGCGGCCGCGAGCTGGGCGTCGAGGTTCGACGGGTCGGCGTCGGCCTTGGCGCGGGCGTCCGGGTCGGCCGCTTCGGCGCGGGCGGTGAACTTGACTTGGGCCAGGGCGTTCTTCGCGAGCTCGTTGGCGGGCTCGGCGTCGAGGATGCGCTCGTAGGCGGCCTGCGCGGCGGCGAAGTCGCCCTGCTCGAAGGCTTCCTCGGCCTCGGTGAAGCGCGGGTCCTCGGGCTCCTCGATCGGGCCGCGGACCTCCTCGGCGGCGCGGGTGCCGGGGAGCTTGTCGCGCAGGGCGTCGAGCAGCGCGTCCAGCCACTTGCGGATCTCGGGCTCCGGCAGTGCGCCGGAGAACGCGTCCACGGGCTGGCCGCCGCCGACCGCGACGACCGTGGGGATCGACTGGGCGCCGAACAGCTGCGCGATACGCGGGTTGGCGTCCACGTCGACGCGGGCAAGGACCCAGGCGCCGGCGGCTTCCGTGGCGAGGCGCTCCAGGACCGGGCTGAGCTGCTTGCACGGGCCGCACCAGTCGGCCCACAGGTCCACGAGCACTAACTGGTTGAGCGAGCGCTCGACGACGTCGGCCTGGAACGTGGCTTCCGTCACATCCAGGATCACGTCTGACGACGGCGCGCCGCTCCCGGCCGGCGCCGCACCCGCGGGCGGCGCGGGGGGCTGGCTCCGGGACGCTTCGGCCCGGGCCTTGAGCGCGGACAGGTCGACCGCGCCGGACAGTGCGGCGGACATGGCCGCTGAGTTCGCTGCAGATCCGCGTGGGTGTGTCACGCCCTCCATCCTGGCACGGGGCGGCGGGACATTTCACCGCCGGTGCCCGGGTGTCGCAGTCGCGCCGCGATTGGCAGGAGCGCCCGGCTCGTGCATGCTCACGGCGGAAAGATCAGGGAGGCCGTGATGCTGAGCCGGCGCAACGCCACCGTGGCGGTGGCCGTCGGGGTGGGCGTGGCGTGGGTCGTGGCGATCACGGTGCTCATCGCGAACCAGCCGGACCCGGGCGCGCCCTCGCCCGTAGTCCTGCGTGATTCGCTGCGCAGCGCCCTGGTCGCCCGCGACTCAGGCGAGCTCGAAGACCTGCTCGACTACCCGGGCTCCGGCGCCTCCGACTTCGCCGACGACTACGTGGCCGTGCTCGGCGAAGAGGACGTTCGCGACATCGCCGTGCAGCTCGTCCCCGACGAGCACTCCCCGACGCGCGCGGTGGTCAGCGGGGTGACGCACGGGTCGCGGTTCACCTACTCCCTGGCGGTGACCAGGGAGGAAGGCCGGTGGACCGTGGCGTTCACCCCGCCGCTCCCGTAGGCGCTCAGTCCTCGCGCAGGTGCGCTTCCACGCGGTCGACCTTCGCGGTGAGCTGGCCCGTGTCGTAGCCCGGGCGGATGTCGGCCTTGAGGACGAGGCCGACGCGCGCCGAGCCCTCCCCCGCGGCTTGCACGGCCTGCTTCACGACAGCCATCACCTCGTCCCATTCGCCCTCCACGTTCGTGAACATCGCGTTGGTGGAGTTGGGCAGCCCGCTGTCGCGGACGACCTTCACGGCGCGGGACACGGCTTCGCTCACGCCGGCGTCCGGGTCGCCGCCGGAGGGGCTCACGCTGAACGCGACGATCATGTCGGGATCCTTTCGTCGGGGGAAAACAATGGCGGTGCGAGCAGGGCGATCGCCGTGTTCCGGGTACCCGCTGGTAACTTCGTTTGTCATGAACCGACCGCTGCCGTTCGACCCGATCGCCCGTGCGGCTGAGCTCTGGGAGGACCGGATCGGTCCCGCCGGAACCATGGCCGCGGTCACCGGACTGATGCGGGTGCAACAGATCATCCAGTCGGCGGTCGACGGCTCGCTCAAGCCGCACGGCCTCACCTTCGCCCGCTACGAGGCGCTCGTGCTGCTCACCTTCGCCCGCAACTCGCGGCTGCCGATGCGGGTGATGGGTGAACGGCTGCAGTTGCACCCCACCAGTGTCACCAACATAGTCGACCGCCTCGAGCGCGACGGGCTCGTGAAGCGCGTGCCGCACCCCACCGACCGCCGCACGACGCTGGTCGAGATCACCGACGACGGCCGCGCGCGCCGCGAAGCCGCGACAGCTGCGGTGACGGGCATCGACTTCGGGCTCACGGGGCTCACCGAGCGGCAGGTCGAGCAGCTCACCGACCTGCTCACCAAGGTCCGCCGCTCCTCAGGCGACTTCACCGAATAACGCCGAAACCGCGTTCGCCCCTGCGAACACGCCCGGGCGAACGCGAACGGGCCCGCACGACACGAGGTCGTACGGGCCCGTCGAAAGCGGGGAAAATCAGGCGTTCACGGTCTCCGGCACGCGGGACTCGAACAGGCCGACGCCGCCGTGGGTGAGGCGCTGCGGGCCGTCGAGGCGGCCGTTGCGCAGGGCCCACTTCTCAAAGATCCAGGTGAACAGCGGCGGGATGCTGGACAGCAGCGCGAGCACCAGGGTCTTCGGGCGCCAGCCGAGCGGCTTGGCGACGGACAGGGAGATCACGACGTAGAGCACGAAGATCACGCCGTGGACCATGCCGATGACGGGCACGCCGCCCTCACCGGAGGAGTGCACGACGTACTTGAGAAACATGCCGATCAGCAAACCGGCCCAGGACAGGGCTTCGGCGACTGCGGCCACGCGGAACACGATAGCGGCCTTGCTGGACACGACTTCCTCCTGTGCGTCACACGGGTGCGTGCTGCCTGCACACACAAAAACGCGTCCGGTGCACTGTCCAAGGGGGACTCACCCGCTTGACGTCAACAGCACTGTCGGACGCGTATGACACCAGTGTGAGGCGTGACGGCCCTCACCGGAACACCGGGGCCCGTGACCATCCTCACGACCAGTCCGAAATATGGTCTGGACCACTCCTGGAAACCGTGGGGATATGCCCGGAAAACCGTGAAGGCCCCTTCCCGGTCTCGCATTCCGGGAAAGAGCCTTCACGGATAGTTCTCAATCAGACACTAACCGGCACAAGGTGACGGCGGCGCCGACGAAGGTGATGTTGCCCACGTGGCCTGCGTAGCGTCGGCGGTCAGGGTGAAGTCCAGCGTGGTCCCGCGCCGCAGCTGCTCGACGCTCACGTAGGACTTGTCGGACGACCGCGCCTGCCACCAGTCGCCCACCTTCAGGCCGCGGACGTACTGGAGCTTCGCCCCGTCGGCACCCGGTGCCTTGATGGTGACCGAACGCCCGTTCTGCAGGTGCAGCACGGACTTGGCGAACTGCGGCGCGTTGAGCACGAAGTTCCCGGTACCGGGAACGGCCGGGTAGAGACCGAGCGCGCTGAAGACGTACCACGCCGACATGGTGCCGAGGTCGTCGTTGCCCGTGACGCCATTGGGGGCGTTCGTGAACAGCGTGTGGGCCGCGCGCACCACGGCGGAGGTCTTCCACGGCTGGCCGGTGAGCGTGTACATCCACGGCGAGTGCAGGTCGGGTTCGTTGTTGGGGTTGTAGCGGAACTGGTTGTAGTAGGAGTACGGCCCCACGACCCATTCCTCCCGGACGGTCTTCGCCGGGTCCTTCACGAGGTCGTCGTAGGCGAAGAAGTCGTCGAGGCGCTGGTGGGTGTTGTCGGCGCCGCCCATCTCCTTCATCAGCCCGGGCACGTCCTGCTGCACGAGCCACTGGTACTGCCACGCGGTGCCCTCGTGGAAACCGTCCTGACTCTGGGGGCTGTACGGCTGGCCCGGCGGCGTGAACCAGTCACCGCCGGAGACCTTCGGGCGGAAGAAGCCCGTGAAGCCGCGGTCGGTCACGGTCGGGTCCCACAGCGTCTGGTAGGTGCGGCCCTTCGCGGCCAACGCCGCCGCGTCCTGCTTCTTGCCCAGCGCCGCGGCCATGGCCGAGAGCGAGCAGTCGCCCAGCGCGTACTCGAGCGTGGCCGAAGCGCCGTGGTTCGGGTCGGTGTCCTGTCCCTTCTTCGGGAAGTTCGGGTCGTACTGCACGAACCCGTCGGCCTGGTAGCTCGCGTTGCCCGAGCGGCCCTGGAACGGCGAGGACGCCGGCGGGATCTGCTGCGAGTTCTGCAGCAGCGCCTCATACGCCTCGACTTCGTCACCCTTCAGCGCGCCGAAGCGCCACAGGTCGACCAGGAACGGTGTGACCGGGTCGCCGGTCATGGTGTTGGTCTCCTGGCTCGCGTACGCCCACCGCGGCAGCCAGCCGCCCTGTTCGTGGATCGCGATGATGCTCTTCGCGATGTCGCGCGCCCGGTCGGGCTTCAGCAGCGCGAGCAGCTGGTTCTGGCTGCGGTAGGTGTCCCACAGCGAGAAGAAGTCGTAGTACGTCCAGCCGATCGCGCGGTGGATCTTCTTGTCGAAGCCGTAGTAGCGGCCGTCGGCGTCGTTCGCGGTGAGCGGCTGCAGGAACGCGTGGTAGAGCGAGGTGTAGAACACCGTGCGCTCGTCGGGTGTGCCGCCGGTGATGTCCACACTAGACAGTTCCTGGCGCCACGTGCGCTGGGCGTCGGCCTTCACTGCGTCGAACGGGCGCACCCGCGAAGCGGCGAGGTTCACGTCGGCGCCGTGGGCGTCCACCTGGGAGATCGACGTGGTGGCGGTGATCTGGTCGCCCTTCGGGAAGGTCAGCCACGCGCCGCGCAGGCCCGCGCCGCCCGCCGAGGACTTGCTCGAAGGCGTGCCGCCGGTCGGCGACCAGGTGCCGTAGCCGGAGAACGGCTTGTCGAACTTCGTGGTGAAGTACGTCGTGTAGGCCTTGCCGCCGCAGAAGGCCTGCGACTCGACGGTGCCGGAGATCGTGTGGTCGTCGACGATCCGGACGCTGCTGCCGGTCACGGGTTCCTTGGCGTTGGCCTGCCCGACGTTCACGAACACGTTGGCCGGACCGGACTTGTCGAACGTGTAGCGCTCGACACCGCTGCGGGTCGAGGCCGTGGTCTCCACGTCAACACCGCCATATCCGGTCAGGTGCACCTTGTAGTAGCCGGGTTTCCCGACTTCGCCGTCGTGGGTGTACGCCGCCGCGTAGTTGGCGTTGTCGAACGTGGCGGGCTTGGTCGTGTCGAACGCGGCTCCCGGACCGACGTCGCCCGTGGTCGGCAGCGTGGACACCAGGCCGCCCTGCTCCCAGCAGCCCGCGCCGGAGAGGAAGAAGTGGCCGAAGCCGCGGATCGCGGTGTCGGTGTAGAGGTACCCGGCGTAGTGGGTCGTTTGCGGACTCACCTGCGTCATGCCGAAGGGCACGGACGCGCCGGGGAACGTGTTGCCCTCGTCCTGCGTGCCGATGAACGTGTTCACGGACTCCAGCGCGTCGGCCGGTCTGGCCGAGGCGGTCACCGGCGTGAGGCCGGCCGCCGCGACGGCGAGCGCGACCGCGCCCGCCAGTGTTCTGCTCCTCATCGAGCTCCCTCCCGAGACGGGTCCATGGAGGGCCCCTCGGGTGAGGAGCCCTCCACGGATCACGGACTGGCGAAGATCAGCCGACGGCGATGGCGAAGACGTGCATCGCGCCACCGCTGACGTTCGACGGCAACGTCACGCTCGCCACCGTCTTACCGGCGTCGAGGGTGATCGGCGCGGTGCCGAACACCATCGTGCGAATCTGCTGCGGGTCGGTGCCCGAAGCGTTGCGGTACGGCGTGGACAGCACGATCCGGTTGCCGAACGACGGCTGCGCGGCGCCGCCGCCCAGCGTCCAGTCGGACACGCCGACCGTGGCGGTGGACATGGTGCCGTCGGTGTAGGTGATGGTGAGCGTGCCCTGCGCGTTGCCGTTGGAGCCGGCGCCGAGCAGCGCGAGCCGGCCCGAGCCGGTCACGGTCACCTTCTGGCCGTTGGCCACCACGTTGTCCGGGTCGCCCGCCGGGAACGACGGCCATGTGAAGTTGAGGCCGTCACTCGTCACCGTGCCGCCCGGCTTGGCTCCGGCCGCGGCCAGCGCGTCGGCCGAGTAGCTCCAGCCACCGCCGTCGAAGTTGGCCTTGGTCGAGTCGGAGTCGGGCGAGATGCCGGCGTTGTCCACTGTGGCCAGCCAGCTGCCCGGCTGCGCCACGAGCACCGTGAGCACGGCCTCGGTGCTCGCCAGTCCCGGCGCGGAGAACGTGACCGAGATGCGGCGGGCGCCGTCGGCGGTGCCCGCGGGAACGGTCACGTTGACCGTGGCCTGTGCCTTGCCGTTGGCGGGCACGGCGACCGAGCCCGACGCGGGCGAGAGAGTGATGCCGTCGGCGCTACCCGCGGTGTAGGTCCACGTCTTCGCGGTGCCGGACAGGTCCTGCACTCCGACGCTCGCCGTCGCGGTCGAGCCCGCCGGGGTCACCACGCGGGCCGGGTTGGCGAACGCCAGGCTCGGCTTCTCCTGCTCGCGGAACGACGGCGGGGCGTCGGCCGCCGCGGCACCCCACTGGGTGGCCGTGGCCGAGCGGGTGAAGTCGAGCGTGCCGCCGGTCGAGATCAGGGCCTCGGGCAGCCACGACTTCGAGGCCGCGCCACCGTTGACCTTCAACGAGCCGACGTAGTCACCGGTGCCGGGCGCGTTGATCGTGATCTTCTTGCCCGCGCCGGTCGTGAGCACGGCGTTTTCGAACCGCGGCGTGGACAGCAGCACCTCGGCGCGGCCCGGGATCTCCGGGTAGACGCCCAGCGCGGACCACACGTACCAGGCAGACATCTGGCCGAGGTCGTCGTTGCCGATCAGGCCCTCGGGACGCGGGTTGTAGAGCTCGTCCATCGACCGGTGCACGATGGCCTGGGTCTTGGCCGGGGCACCCGCGTAGGAGTAGACGTAGGGCGCGTTGGAGTTCGGCTCGTTGCCCATGAAGGCGAACGGCTCCTGCGTGCCCGCGTTCAGCTGCGTGAAGAAGGTGTCGAGCCGCGACTGGGTCGCCGTGTCGCCGCCGAACGCCGAGACGACGCCGCCGAGGTCGTAGGGAACCATCCACTCGTACTGCGCGCCGTTGCCCTCGACCCAGCCCTGCGAGCTGGCCGGGTCGTACGTGCCGGCGAAGGAGCCGTCGGCGTTGCGCGGCTGCAGGTGGCCGGTGCCCGGGTTGTAGAGGTTCTGCCAGTTCTGCGCGCGCTTCATGAACGTGGTGCACGTGGCGCTGTCGCCGAGGCGCTTCGCGAACTGCGCGATGGCGAAGTCGGCGCTGGTGTACTCGAGCGTGTCCGCGCCGGCGCCGGGCACGTAGCCGAGACGCATGTAGTCCGCGAGGCCGGGACGCTCGGTGTAGCCCTGGGTGGGCTGCGTGGCGCCCTTGATCATCAGCAGCAACGCCTTCTGGGCGTCGAAGTCACGCGCGCCGAAGGCGTACGCGCTGGAGACGATGATGTGGTAAGGGTCGCCGTTCATCACGCCGGTGTAGTCGTTGGCCACGGTCCAGCGGTCCCACGAGCCGCCCTGCTCGGCGTAGGCCATCATCGAGCGCACGATGTCCGACGTCTGGGCCGGGTCGATCGTGGCCAGCAGCGGGATCTCCGAGCGGTAGATGTCCCAGCCGCTGAAGTTGGTGTACATCGCGTGGCCCTTGTCGGCCTTGTGGATCCGGCCGTCGAAGCCCGGGTAGGAACCGTCCACATCGGAGAACACGTTCGGCTGGATCAGCGAGTGGTACAGCGACGTGTAGAACGTGGTCATGTCCGCGTCGGCGCCGCCGCTCACGGCGACCTTGCCGAGCTGGTCGTTCCACGCCTTGCGCGTGCCGGCCGCGATCTGGTCGAACGACTTCTTGCCGTTGTTCTCGGCCTTCAGGTTCGCCTTCGCGCCGTCCACGGACACGAACGACAGGCCGACCTGCACGTTGACCTGCGCGCCGTCGAGGTTCGCGAAGGTCACGTAGCCGCCGCTTCCCGGGCCGCTCACGGTGGTGTCCTGCGTCTTGGCCTTGGCCGGGCGCGCGATGGCGGCGTTCACGCCGTTGGGCTGCGCCACCTTCGCCTTGGCTCCGCCGGTCTCCGACGTTTTGCCGGGCGTCACCGCGCCGTTCTTCCACGTGCCGATCGAGGCGAACGGGGTGTCGAATTTCGCGGAGAAGTACACGCGGTAGGTGTTCTGCGCGCCGCAGAAGCGGCCGCTGGTCGCCCAGCCGCTGATGGTGTCCTTGCCGATGGTGATCGACGCGTCGTCGGTGCCGTTGACCGAGCCGGACGTGTTGACCAGCAGCGTCGAGGACGCGCCGGCGGGGTAGGTCAGGCGCGCGGAGCCGGTGCGCTGCGTCGCGCTCAGCTCGACCTTCGCGCCGCTGTCGAGGGTGACGTCGTACTCGCCCGCGGTGGCGTGCTCGTTGTCGTGGCTGAACTTCGACGTGTAGTGGCCCGGGTCCGTCGCGGGCGAGGTGCTGACCTCGCCGACGTACGGGATGAAGGGGATGTCCTCGTACGTCGAGCAGCCCGCACCCGAGAGGTGCGTGAGGCTGAAGCCCGTGAGGGCGTTGTCGTCGTAGAAGTAGCCGCCCGGCTGCGACTTCACCGTGTCCGGGCTCCACTGCACCATCCCGAACGGCGCCACCGCGCCCGGGAACGTGTTGCCGGCACCGCCACCCGTGCCCTGGTCCTCACCGCCCGGCCGGGTGCCGACGAAGGGATTCACCCACTTCGCGAAATCAGTGTCCGGGGCTTTCGCGGCCACCGCCGCGGTGGCCGGCGCGACCGCCGCCACCACCGCCGTGGCCAGGAAGATCAGTCCGGCTCTCCAGCGCGCTCGCGCCATCGCCATCGCCTCTCCAGTCGTCGGCGCGACTCGGCCGTCAGGGCCGCGGAGGAGTGGGATGACAACCTTGTCGCGCACACCGTCGATGCGGGCAACCTTGGGCAATCCCTCACGAAAACGTCAAGCCTGCCGTGAGAGCCTGTCCGGTTCAGGACACACTGATCAGCCATCTGCCTCACAACTTTCGCAGGCTGAATCCCATTCGGCGCGAAGCGGGCATTGACAGCGACCCGGCTTTTGGTGTGCAATCTGCGCCACTATGACAACGTTGTCTCCTCATGGCCGGGAAGCGGACGGGCTTCCCCGCCCGGCAAGCCGACGGGCCACGATGAGCGATGTGGCCCGGCTCGCCGGCGTCAGCATCAAAACCGTGTCCCGGGTGGTCAACGACGAGCCCGCGGTGCACCCCGACACCGCCGAGCGCGTGGTGGCGGCCATCGAGCAGCTCGGGTTCCGCCGCAACCTCGGCGCCCGCAACCTGCGTCGCGGCTCGACCACGGGCACGATCGGCCTCATCGTCGAAGACGTCGGCAACCCGTTCTACTCCGAGCTCAACCGCGCGGTGGAGCGCATCGCCACGTCGTTCGGCCGCCACGTGCTCACCGGTTCGTCGGAGGAGAACTCCGACCGCGAACGCGAGCTGGCGCTGGAGTTCTGCGCGCGCCGGGTCGACGGGATCCTCGTGGTCCCGGCCGGCATGCAGCACGGCTACCTCGTGCCGGAGATGCGCGCGGGCACGCCGGTGGTGTTCCTCGACCGCCCGGCCGGCGACATCGTGGCCGACACCGTGCTCGTCGACAACCTCGGCGGCACCATCGACGCGGTCACGCACCTGGTGCGGCACGGCCACCGCCGCATCGCGTTCCTCGGTGACAGCCCCGACATCTTCACCGCGGCCGAGCGTCTGCGCGGCTTCCGCGAGGGCTGCGTGCGCAACGGCGTCTCCTACGACGAGAGCCTCGTCGTGATGCGCACGCCGACGCCGGAGACGATCGCCCACGCCGTGGCGACGCTGCTGACGGGTCCCTCGGCCGCGACCGCGGTGATCGCGGGCAACAACCGCGTGGCCGTGCACCTGCTGCGCGCGCTGGCCCACGCCGATCACCGGCCCGCCATGGTGAGCTTCGACGACTTCGAGCTGGCGGACCTGCTGGACCCGCCGGTGACGGTCGTCGCACACGACGTCAGCGCCCTGGGGCACGCGGCGGCAGAGCTGCTGTTCGCGCGGATCCAGGGGGATCAGTCCGCACCCAGAAAGGTAGTCCTGCCCGTGCATCTCGTAGCCCGTGGTTCCGGTGAGGTCGCCCCGTGAGCACGCACCTCGAACCGATCCGGCTCCCGGCCAACCAGCCGCCGCAGTTCTACCGCGGTGGCGACGCGATCGCCGCGCTGCGCGGTGCCACCGGCACGGACTCCGGCCCTTCGAAGGCAAAGTTCGGCCCGGAGGACTGGGTCGGCTCCGTCACCACGATGTTCGGCCAGGACACCAACGGCCTCACGAAGCTCCCCAGCGGCGTCTGGCTGCGCGACGCCGTGCGCGAGAACGCCGAGGCGTGGCTGGGTTCCGCGCACGTCGCCAAGCTCGGCGACTCCACCGGCCTGCTGGTGAAGCTGCTCGACGCGGGCCAGCGGCTGCCCGTGCACTTCCACCCGTCCGACGAGTTCGCCAAGCAGCACTTCGACTCGCACTTCGGCAAGACCGAGGCGTGGATCGTGGTGGGCACCTACGGCGACGACCCGCGCGTGTACCCGGGGTTCAAGGAGACGGTGAGCAAGGCGACCGTCGCCGAGTGGACGCGCGAGCAGGACGCACCGACCATGCTGGGCGCGCTCAACAGCGTGGCAGTGCAGGCCGGCGACACCGTGTACATCCCGGCCGGGCTGCCGCACGCGATCGGCGAGGGCGTGTTCGTGGTGGAACTGCAGCAGCCCACCGACTTCTCGCTCACGCTGGAGTGGCGTGACTTCCTGGCCTCGCCGGAGAAGGGCCACCTCGGCATCGGCTTCGACACCGCGATCGAAACGCTCGACACGTCCGGCTGGGACGCCGAGCGGCTCACCACGATCGTGAAGCACACCGCCGAGGACAAGGCCACGTCGGTCGATCTGCTGGCCGCGGGTTCCGACGAGTTCTTCCGCGCCGACCGCGTGCAGCTGACCGGTGGCTCCCTGGCGTTCGACCCGTCGTTCTCCGTGCTCGTGGTGCTCGACGGTGCCGGCACGCTGCGCACCGAACACGGCGGCGAATTCTCCCTCGCCAAGGGCGAGACCTATGTGGTGCCGTTCGACGCCGGGCAGGTCGAGGCGTCAGGCACGCTCACCGCGATCCGCTGCCGCCCGCCCGCACTCGAGAAGAGGTAGGCCCAAGAGCGAGATCCTGCTGGACGCGGACCTCACGAAGCACTACGGCTCGGTGGAAGCGCTTCGCGGCGCTTCCTTCCAGGCCCACGCGGGTGAGGTCACGGCCCTGATCGGCGACAACGGTGCCGGCAAGTCGACGCTCGTGAAGTGCCTTTCCGGCGCCGAGCAGCCGACGTCCGGCAGGATCCTGCTCGACGGCTCCGAGGTTCAGCTCGACTCCTCCGTGACGGCGCGTCGGCCCGGGATCGACACGGTGTACCAGGACCTGGCCGTCTCGCCGGAGCTCGACCCGGCGGCGAACCTGTTCCTGGGCCGCGAAATCCACCGCAAGGGTTTCCTCGGCAAGATCGGCATGCTCGACAAGGCGGAGATGCGCCGCCAGGCCGTGGAGGAGTTCCAGCGGCTCGGTGTGACGCTGCAGAGCACCTCCGTGCCCATCGGCTCGCTGTCGGGCATCGCCGTGGTGCTGATCAGCCACAACATGCCCGAGGTGCTGCGGCTGGGCAAGCGCGTGGCCCGGTTCGCAGGGGCGGCCACGAAGCTCGAAGACCTCGTGGCGGCGATGACCGGCGCCCTCGTTCAGGAGGAGGCCGCGTGAGCACGCCCACGAAGGACATCCAGACCACTGTGGACGGTGGATTCGCCAAAGTGCCGCTGGGCGAGCGGCTGATCGGCGCCAACACGTTCTGAATCGCGCTCGTGCTGCTGGCGCTGATCATCGTGTTCACGGTGCTCGCGCCGGCCGAGTTCGCGACGCTGTTCACGCTCCAGACGACGCTGATCGAGACGTCGGTGCTGCTCGTGCTCTCGGTGGGCATGACGTTCGTGATCATCACCGCCGGCATCGACCTGTCCGTGGGCTCTGCGCTGATCTTCGCGGGCATGGTGGCCGGGAAGACGATGGAAGCGTCAGCCCCGGTAGCAACGCGACCGGCGCGGGCTGGGGCGTGATCTTCGCCGGGCTGGTGGCGGCGGTGCTCGCGGGCACGATCTGGGGCCTGATCAACGGCTGGCTCATCGCCGTCGCCGACATCCCGCCGCTGGTCGTCACGCTCGGCGCGGCGTTGCTGCTCAACAACGGTTCCGACGTGCGCAGCGTGCCGACCGCGCTGAACAAGACGCTGGGCTACGGCACGTCGTTCGCCGGGGTTCCGAACCTCGTGCTGGTGGCCGTGGTGATCACGCTGACCAGGTTCCTGGCCGGCGTGGCCGGGGGTGATCGGCGTGTTCATCCCGGTCGTGCTGAAGAAGGGCTTCAACATCACGCACGTGCGGGACTTCTGGCAGATGATCGCGGCCGGCGCGCTGGCTTCGGCGGCTTCGCTTCTGGCCGCGTGCGGCTCCGGGCAGGTGGGCCAGAGCAGCGACTCGGGTGGCGCGGCGAACTCAGCCAACAGCAAGAAGCTCACGCTGGTGCCCGGCGTGCAGGCGGAGCCGTTCTACATCTCGATGCAGTGCGGCGCGCAGGAAGAGGCGAAGAAGCTCGGCTACGAGCTCACCACGCAGGCGCCGCAGAAGTTCGACGCGACCATGCAGACCACGATCGTCAACGCGCTGGGCGCCAACCCGCCGGCCGCGCTGCTGATCGCGCCGACCGACGACCAGGCGATGCTCGCGCCGATCCAGCAGGTGAAGAACCGCGGCACGAAGATCGTCGAGGTCGACACGTCGCTGCAGGACAAGAGCGTGGCCGAATCGTCGATCTCCTCGGACAACACCGCGGGCGGCAAGCTCGCCGCGCAGACCATGGCCAAGCTCGCGGGCGACAAGCCTGGCTCGGTGCTGATCCTCGACACGATCGCGGGCACGTCGACCACGGCGGCGCGCGCGAAGGGCTTCGAGGACGAGCTGAGGAACCACCCGAACCTCAAGTCGGCCGGCATCCAGTTCACGCAGAACGAGCCGGAGCAGGCCGCTTCGAAGGTCACCGCGGCGCTGGCCTCGACGCCGGACCTGATCGGCATCTTCGCCACCAACCTCAACACCGTTGAGGGCGCGGCGACCGGCCTGCGCAACGCGGGCAAGATCGGCCAGGTCAACCTGGTCGGCTTCGACGCGAGCCCGTCCGAAGTGGACGGCCTGCGCAAGGGCGAGTACCAGGGCCTCATCGCCCAGGACCCGGCCGCGATCGGCACCCAGGGCGTGCAGCAGGCCGTGGCGGCGCTGGAGGGCACGCCCGTGACACGGACCCTCACCGCGCAGCTGCACTCCATCACCAAGGACGACATGGACGCGAACTCGCAGTACTTCTACAAGCAGAGCCGCTGACCTTCCCGGATTCTCGAAGGGGACTTTCCCGCGCGGAAAGTCCCCTTCGCCGCGTTCGGGGCTAGGATCTACTCCCCCAGACTCCGTCGCCGAGGGGAGCCCGCCGATGACCGAGGGTGTCCGGCTGCCGTGGCGCGCCGCCGCGCGCGCCGACCCCGTGCCGGTGCTGGCCGCGGCGCGCAAGATCACCGACGACCTCATCGACGGCCTGGCCGGCACCCACGCGCGGCGCGCGGCCCACGGGCTGCGGCGGCTGTTCGGCGCGGCCGGCCTGGGGCTCACGGACCTGCCGGGCTCGCTGCTGTGGTCGGGCCGGCCGGGGCCCGACGCCACCGTGGCCCACGTGCTCGACGAGGTACTGCACAGCGAGGAGCCCGCTTCCGCCGACGGGGTGGAGGCGGTGCCGCTGCACGTCCACGACGAGCTGGCCGGCGCGTTGCTCGTGGTGGGCGCGCGCGGTTCGGAGGTGGTGCAGCAGGCGGCGGACGTCGTGGTGCAGGCACTGGAGCGCGGCCGGCTCGAGGCGTCGGCCGACCACGCGGCGCAGGCCGAGCTGCGGGCGTTGCGGGCGGAGATGTCGCCGCACTTCGTGTACAACGCGCTGACGGTGATCGCTTCGCTGGTGCGTTCGGAGCCGGACCGCGCGCGGGATCTGATGCTCGACTTCGCCGACTACACGCGCTACAGCCTCGCGCGCCACGGCGAGTACACCGTGGTGGCCGAGGAGTTCCGCGCGGTGGAGACGTACCTGGCGCTGCAGCGCGCGGTGCTGGGCGAACGGCTGAAGGTGCAGGTGCGCGTGGCGCCGGAGGTGCTGGCGGTGGCCGTGCCGTACCTGGTGCTGGAGCCGCTGGTGGAGAACGCCATCCGCCACGGCGTCGAGCCGCGCGCGACCACCGGGCTGGTGCAGGTCCACGGGCAGGCGGAAGGGAACGACTGCGTGATCAGCGTGGAGGACGACGGGGTCGGCATGGACCCGAAGCTGGCCGCCGACATCCTCGCCGGCCGGGTCACCGAGGGCAGCGGCCTCGGGCTGGCCAATGTGGACAGACGACTGCGCAACGTCTACGGCGCCTGGTACGGGCTGACCGTGGAGACGGAAGTGGGTGCCGGCACGCGCGTGGTCGTGCGGGTGCCGCGGTTCCAGCCGGGGGTGCTGCCGTGAGCGGGCTGCGGGTGCTGGCCGTCGACGACCTGGCGCCGGCGCTGGACGAGCTGTGCCGGATGCTGCGCGAGGCCCCGGAGGTCGGCGAGGTCGTGGGCGCGGGCGATGCCTTGCACGCGCTGAAGCTGTTGCAGGCGGACCACTTCGACGCGGTGTTCCTCGACATCTCCATGCCGGGTCTGGACGGGCTGGAGCTGGCGACGCTGCTGGCCCGCCTGTCGGAGCCGCCGGTGATCGTGTTCGTGACCGCGCACGACGGTCATGCCGTCGCGGCGTATGGCATCGGCGCCGTGGACTACCTGCTCAAGCCGGTGCGGACGGAACGGCTGGCGGCGGCGTTGGCGAAGGTCGTGCGCATGGCGCCTTCGGAAGCCCAGCGCGCGGCGCCGGACGCGATGGCCGCCCTGCCGGTCGACGCCGGCGGCCGCACGCGGTACGTCCGCCGCGACGACGTGTTGTTCGTCGAGGCCCACGGCGACTACGTCCGTCTCCACACCCGCGGTGGGGTGCACCTCGTGCGCATGCCGATCTCGCGGCTCGAGGAGTACTGGGAGGGCACCGGGTTCACGCGGGTGCACCGGGGTTATCTGCTGTCCGTGTCCGCCGTACTGGAACTGCGCAGCGACACCACGGGTGGACTGCTGGCCCACACCCCCGTCGGCGACGTTCCGGTGAGCCGAAGGCACGCGCGGGAGCTGCGGGACCGATTGCTGGAGGCGGCGCAGCAGGGGCAGCTGGGGTCGTCCTGGTGAGGGCCGACTTGGCGAGAGCCCTGTGAGCCGGGTCCGGCGGGTCGTCGTGATGAGCCCGCAGACGCGCCTCGCCCGCTCCCGCAGGCAGGCGCGCGGCCGGTGGCGGATGCCGCGCCTGAGGACCTCGGACGCCGAACGTGCCGCCGTGCTTTACCGAACGCAACGCAAGCGCGGCATCCCCGCGCTGGTCGCCATGTTCGTGCTCGTGCTCGGGCTGCCCGTGGTGTTCGCCGCGGCGCCGGGGCTGGACGGGGTGCGAGTGTGGGGCATTCCGTTGTCCTGGTTGATGATCGCGCTGCTGCCCTACCCCGTGATGGCCGGGCTGGCGCGCTGGCAGCTGCGGCGCGCGGAGAAGGCCGAGGAGCGGTAGATGGACCTCGCGCTGGCCGTGACGCCCGTCGTGCTCATCACGCTGCTCATCGGCGTGCGCGGGGTGGCCGCGATGCGCACGACGTCGGACTTCCTGGTGGCCTCACGGCGGATCTCGCCGTTCGTGAACTCCGCGGCGGTGTCCGGGGAGTACCTGTCGGCCGCGTCGTTCCTCGGGGTGGCGGGGCTCGTGGTGAAGGACGGCGTCGGCGCGCTGTGGTACCCGGTCGGGTTCACGGCGGGGTACATCGCGATGCTCGTGCTCGTCGCGGCGCCCATGCGGCGGTCCGGGGCGCTGACGGTGCCGGACTTCGCCGAAGCGCGCCTGGCCTCGCCGGCGCTACGACGGATCGCGGCAGTCGTGGTGCTGGTGATCGGCACGATCTACGTCGTCCCGCAGTTCCGCACGGCCGGGCTGGTGCTCACGGCCGTGGGCGGCACGCCGTACTGGGTCGGCGTGGTCATCGCGGGCACGGCCGTGAGCGTCACGCTCGCGCTGGGCGGCATGCGCGCGGCGACGTACGTGCAGGCGTTCCAGTTCTTCCTGAAGCTGCTGCTGTTCCTCGTACCCGCGCTGTGGCTGGTACTGCACGTGAGCGACGCCGACCGCGACGCCGCGCTCACGCCCGTGGAGTTCACCCGCTTCACCCACGAAACGCCGGTGGACTTCGAGCACGACGTGACCGTGGTCCTGCGCGAGCCCACCACCATCGTCACCGCGACCGGGCCGCGCACGCTCCCGCCGGGCGAGCTGACCGTCCACAGTGGAGAGCGCCTGGTCTTCGCCACCAACGCGCCCGTGCCCGACGTCAGCGACGGCGCCGCGCTCGGCGGCCCCGACTGGCAGCGGCCGCTGCTCGACCTCGACAAGGGCTATCCGCTGCTGGGCACGTGGGCCGTGCTCATCGCGACGATGCTCGGCACCATGGGCCTGCCCCACGTCCTGATGCGCTTCCATACCAGCCCGGACGGTCGCGCCGCCCGCCGGACCGCCGCGATCACCGTGGCGCTGCTGGGCGTGTTCTACCTGTTCCCCGGCGTCTACGGCGTGCTCGGCCGGGTGCTGGTGCCCGAGATCTACCTCTCCGGCGACACGGACACGGTCGTCGTCGCGCTGCCGGCGCAAGTGGACACCGGCTGGGCCGGCGAGCTGTTCACGGCGCTGCTCACCGCGGGCGCGTTCGCGGCGTTCCTGGCGACGTCGCTGGGCCTGCTCCTGGTGATGTCCGGTGCCATCGCCTACGACCTCATGCCCGGGGGCCTGCGCCGCCTGCGCGTGACCGTGGTGTTCGCCGCCGCCGTGATGGTGGTGCTGGCGCTGCCGTCGGCGCAGCTCGACGCCGGGGTGCTCGTGACGTGGGGCTTCACCGTGGCCGCGTCGACGTTCTGCCCGCTGCTCGTGCTCGGCATCTGGTGGCCGCGCCTCACGGCCGCGGGCGCGATCAGCGGTGTGGTGACGGGGCTGGTCGCGTCGTCCGGCTCGATCCTGTTCGCACTGGCCGGGCCGCGGCTCGACGGCTGGGTGGCGATCTTGGTGTCACAACCGGCACCCTGGTCGGTACCACTCGCGTTCGGCGTGATGGTGGCCGTCTCCCTGCGCGGCCGCCCGCCGTCCTGGGCCGGCGCGGCGATGCTCCGCCTGCACCTCGACGAGCGAGCGCCCGGCCCGGAGCCGCCCCATTCGTCCGCGCCCGCGTACCGCTCGTCGACCGTTCGTCGTGTCGCCCGGCGTTTGAACCGCTGACGCTTCCTCACGGGCGCTCGCCTCCCTACTGTGGCGCGGACCACAATCCGCAGCGTCGCGAGGGAGTGACGATGAGTCCCACCGACACCGACCTGACCGGTGACCCGCCGGACATGGACTGGGAACACGTACAGGAGAGCGCCGAGTTCAGGCAGCTGCGCGGCCGGTTGCGCCGCTTCGTCTTCCCGATGACTGCGCTGTTCCTGGCCTGGTACCTGCTGTACGTGCTGCTGGCGGACTACGCCCACGGCTTCATGAGCACGAAGATCGCCGGCAACTTCACCGTGGGCCTGCTGTTGGGCCTGCTGCAGTTCGTGTCGACCTTCCTCATCACGTGGCTGTACGTGCGCTACGCCAACCGGAAGCTCGACCCGCTGTCCGAGCGGATCCGTGAAGACATCGAGAACCCGGCCGCCGCCAAGGAGTCCGAATGAAAACCCTCGCGGCAGGCGTCGAGGGCAGCAACCCGACGCTGAACATCATCATCTTCGCGGTGTTCGTGCTGATCACGCTCGTGATCGTGTTCCGCGCGAGCCGCAACACGAAGACGGCCTCCGACTACTACGCCGCCGGGCGCGCGTTCACCGGCCCGCAGAACGGCATCGCGATCAGCGGTGACTACCTGTCGGCCGCGTCGTTCCTCGGCATCGCGGGCGCCATCGCGGTGTACGGCTACGACGGCTTCCTGTACTCGATCGGCTTCCTCGTGGCCTGGCTGGTCGCGCTGCTGCTCGTGGCCGAGCTGCTGCGCAACACGGGCAAGTTCACGATGGGCGACGTGCTGGCGTTCCGCATGCGGCAGCGTCCGGTGCGGGCCGCGGCGGCGATCTCGACGCTGATCGTGTCGTTCTTCTACCTGCTGGCCCAGATGACCGGCGCCGGCGGCCTGGTGGCGCTGCTGCTGGGCATCGAGGGCAAGGCCGCGCAGTCGGTGGTCATCGCCGTGGTGGGCGTGATCATGATCGCCTACGTGCTCATCGGCGGCATGAAGGGCACCACGTGGGTGCAGATCATCAAGGCCGTGCTGCTCATCGTCGGCGCGCTCGCGATGACGCTGTGGGTGCTCGGCAAATACGGCTTCAACTTCTCGGCTCTGCTGCAGGGCGCCGTCGACAAGGCGGGCAAGGCCGGTGAGACGCTGCTCGGGCCGGGCAAGCAGTACGGCGCCACGGGAACGTCCAAACTGGACTTCTTCTCGCTCGGCATCGCGCTGGTGCTCGGCACGGCGGGCCTGCCCCACGTACTGATGCGCTTCTACACCGTGCCGACCGCCCGCGAGGCCCGCCGCTCGGTGGTCTGGGCGATCGTGCTGATCGGCGTGTTCTACCTGTTCACGCTGGTGCTCGGCTACGGCGCCGGCGCGCTCGTCGGCCCGGACGACATCAAGGCCGCCCCCGGCGGCGTGAACTCGGCGGCGCCGCTGCTGGCGTTGAACCTCGGCGGGCCGGTGCTGCTGGGCCTGATCTCGGCGATCGCGTTCGCCACGATCCTCGCCGTGGTGGCCGGCCTGACGATCACCGCGTCGGCCTCCTTCGCCCACGACGTGTACGCGAACGTGGTGAAGCGCGGCAAGCCGACGCCGGGTTCGGAGGTGCGCGTCGCACGGATCACCGCCGTGGTCATCGGTGCGGTCGCGATCGTCGGCGGCATCCTGGCCAACGGCCAGAACGTCGCGTTCCTCGTGGCGCTCGCCTTCGCGGTGGCGGCGTCGGCCAACCTGCCGACGATCCTGTACTCGCTGTTCTGGAAGCGGTTCAACACCCAGGGCGCGCTGTGGAGCATCTACGGCGGGCTCATCGTTTCGCTGGTGCTGATCGTCTTCTCGCCGGCGGTGTCGGGCAAGCCGATCGACGCGAAGACGGGCAAGAGCGCTTCGATGCTGCAGGGCGTGGACTTCCACTGGTTCCCGCTCGACAACCCGGGCCTGGTGTCCATCCCGGTCGCGTTCTTCCTCGGCTGGCTCGGCACGATGCTGTCGAAGGAGCACAACGCGAAGAAGTACGCGGAGATGGAGGTGCGGTCCTTGACGGGGGCGCATGCGGAGAAGGCTGTGCAGCACTGAGGTTTGCACGCTGAGGTTTGCGTTGTAGGAGCGGGCCGGGACCGGTTTGGTCCCGGCCCGCTTTTTGCCTGGGGTCCTACAACCCGAGCGGCAGCACCAGTTCCAGGTTGGTCTTGCGGACCGGCGTTCCGTCGACGGCGCCGCCCTCGTTCGGCACGATGCCGCCGGCGGCGACGCGGTCGAGGGTGCGCAGGCCGAGCGGGCCGACGGTGCCGAACACGGTGTAGTCGGGGCGCAGGGTGGAATCGCCGTAGACGAGGAAAAACTGGCTGCCGTTGGTGTCGGGGCCGGCGTTGGCCATGGCGACCAGGCCACGGGAGTAGATCCGGCCCGGGCCCGACGGGTTGGTGGTCGAGGGCGGCAGGTCGGTGGGCAGTTCGTCGCGGAAGCTGTAGCCCGGGCCGCCTTCGCCGGTGCCCGTCGGGTCGCCGCACTGCAGGACCTGCAGCGTCGGGTACGCGGTGAGGCGGTGGCAGGTCGTGCTGTTGAAGAAGCCGTGGCGGGCCAGGTGCAGGAAGCTCTGCACCGTGCACGGGGCTTCGGCGCGGTCCAGTTTCAGCGGTAGCAATCCCTGGTTGGTGATCACGGGGACGTCGACCTTGCCGCGGTCGGGGGTGTGCTGCGGGTCGGGCGGCAGGGGCACGGGACGGGCAGCGGGTTCGTCGGGCGTTTCGGTGTACTGGCACGCACCGTGGGTGGTGGTGGGCGAAGCGGCCGGCGTTGCTTGCGCTGCCGGCGTGAACGCTGCGCACAGCGCACCGACGGCCAGTGTGGTGACGAGGAGCCTCTTCATGCGATATCCCTCCCAGTGAGAGGGGCAGTATACGAACGGTCCGGACCATTCGGCTTCCCGCGAAAGTCGGGCGCTCACGAAACGCTGACGGGCTCCTGACAACTGTTCCCTAGCGTCCCGGGTCATGATCACTCGCCTCTTCCTCAGCGTGGTGGCGGTCGGCGCGGTGGCGGCTGTGCTGCCGGCCGTCGCGTCCGCCGCGACCGGACCGGTCGTGCAGCCCCTGGCCGTCTCCGCGGCCGAACAGCAGGCCGTGCTCGACTACTGGACCCCCGAACGGATGAACGCACTCACGCAGCCTTCGTCGGACAACCCGCCGACGGGCGGCCCCGACGGCGCGCCCTGGACCACCGGCAACGCCGTGTCCAAGACGGTCGGCCGGCTCTTCTTCACCGACCATGGCGAAGATTCCAGCTGCACGGCCACCGTGGTGGCCGGCGCGAACCGCAGCACCGTCGTCACGGCCGGGCACTGCGTGAACAACACCGACCTCCTCGGCGAGAACAACCAGTGGAACGCCCACTCGATGTTCGTCCCGGGCTACCACGACGGGCAGGCGCCGTACGGGAAGTTCGTCGGCCGCTTCGGCGTCGCGGACAGCACGTGGCTCGCGAACGACCAGATCGACGCGCAGAAGTTCGACACCTTCGACCAGGCCTTCGTGGTCCTCAACCGCGGCGCGTATGGCGTTTCCGTGCAGGACAAGGTGGGCGCGGCGCAGAAGATCGGCTTCGACCGCCCCGGCGGCGCCGACGTGTACCAATTCGGGTACCCACGAGCTTCGGCCGACCCCGCGCGTGAAGGCCTGCCGGAGTACACGGGCGCGCGCCTGGCGTTCTGCACGGGCCCGGCGCGCGAATGGCCGGGCACCCCGGACTTCCCCGACTCGCCGAACCAGTGGGGCACGGCGTGCGTGATGGGCGGCGGCTCCAGCGGCGGCCCGCGCCTGCGTGACTTCGACGCGAAAACCGGCCTCGGCACGGTCGTCGGCGACAACACGCAGGCGGGCTTCTTCGACGCCGCGGGCAAGCCGTGCGAGCGCGACGCGGGGTGCACGAGGTATCTGGTGGGTCCGCAGTTCAGTACGGCGGTGACGAAGCCGTTGTTCGAAGCGGCTCAGCACGCCTGACGCTGGTGAACGACGAAAGGCCGGGCAGCTTGCCCGGCCTTTCGTCGAGAAAACGCTACTTCGCGGCCGGAACCCGCAGCAGCAGAGCGTCGCCCTGGCCGCCACCGCCGCACAGGGCCGCGGCACCCAGGCCGCCGCCGCGGCGGCGCAGCTCGTGGATCAGGTGCACCGCCAGCCGAGCGCCCGAGGCGCCGATCGGGTGGCCGAGAGCGATGGCGCCGCCGTTGACGTTGACCTTCGACGGGTCCAGGCCGAGCTTGTCCGACGACACCACGCCGACCGCGGCGAACGCCTCGTTGATCTCCACCAGGTCGAGGTCGCTCACGTCGAGCTTGGCCTTCGCCAGGGCCTTGCGGATGGCGTTGGACGGCTGCTCGTGCAGCGACGCGTCCGGGCCCGCGACGACGCCGTGGGCGCCGATCTCGGCCAGGGGCGTGAGGCCCAGCTGGGCGGCCTTCTCGGGGCTGGCGACGATCACGGCCGCGGCGCCGTCGGAGATCTGCGACGACGAGCCGGCGGTGATGGTGCCGTCGGAGGCGAAGGCGGGGCGGAGCTTGCCGAGGCCGTCGACGGTGGTTTCGGCGCGCACGCCCTCGTCGGTGGAGAAGACGATCGGGTCGCCCTTGCGCTGCGGGATGGTGACGGGCGCGATCTCCTCGCGGAAGAAGCCGGCCTCGATGGCGGCGGCGGCACGCTGGTGGGAGCGCGCGGAGAACTCGTCCTGCTGCTCGCGCGTGATGCCGTAGCGGGTGTTGTGCTTCTCCGTCGAGGCGCCCATGGCGACCTGGTCGAAGGCGCAGAACAAGCCGTCGTGGGCCATGTGGTCGAGCATCGTCACGTCGCCGTACTTGAAGCCGCCGCGGGACTTCGGCAGCAGGTGCGGCGCCTGCGTCATCGACTCCTGGCCGCCGGCCACGACGAGGTCGAACTCGCCGGCGCGGATCAGCTGGTCGGCGAGCGCGATGGCGTCGAGGCCCGAGAGGCACACCTTGTTGATCGTGAGCGCCGGGACGTCCATCGAAATGCCCGCGGCGACAGCGGCCTGGCGGGCGGGAATCTGGCCGGCGCCCGCGGTGAGGACCTGGCCCATGATCGTGTACTCGACCTCGGACGGCGAAACCCCGGCCTGCTCCAGCGCGGCCTTGATCGCGATGCCGCCGAGCTGCGCCCCGGTGAAGTCCTTCAGCGAGCCGAGCAGCCGCCCGATGGGGGTACGGGCCGCACCCAGGATCACGGAACCGGACACGTCGTCCTCCCAAGAATTCTGAACACCGACAGTCTCATGACTGTACCCGGGCCCGCGGCTTCTTGATGGAGCCAGTGTGAGGGGGCGCACGTCTTGGATGGACTCAGTGGTTTTCAGGGGGCTTCACCAGGGTGGTGGCCCTTATCCTGCCCCCATGAACACTGAGTCCATCCAAGCCGTGCTCACCCCGTTCGTGACTGCGATCGACCACGTCGGGATCGCGGTACCCGACCTCGACGAAGCGATCGCGTTCCACAAGGAGCACTTCGGCCTGGAGGTCGCGCACGAGGAGGTGAACGAGGAGCAGGGGGTCCGCGAAGCGATGCTGCGCGCGCCTGGCACCGCGGGCACCGAGACGATGATCCAGCTCCTCGCACCCCTGCGCGACGACTCGACGATCGCGAAGTTCCTCGGCCGCAACGGGCCCGGCCTCCAGCAGCTCGCCTTCCGGGTGTCCGATGTGGACGCCGCCGCGGCCGCCCTGCGCGAGCAAGGCCTGCGACTGCTGTACGACGACGCCAAGCGCGGCACGTCGAACAGCCGCGTGAACTTCGTGCACCCCAAGGATGCGGGCGGTGTGCTCGTGGAGCTGGTGGAGCCGGCTGCGCGTTAGGACTCTTTCGCCTTCAGCCACTTGCAACGAGAGTGCGGGTTCCTGGTGCAGGGCCGACGCGTCATACTTGATCTCCGTTACGCGCCGCCACCAGACAGCCCGGAGGACCCGCCGGATGGCCAGCCAACTCCAGGAAGCTGCCAGCCGGCTCCAAGCCCTCGCGACCAGCCTGCCGTTGGCCGCTGCCCAGGCCCTCACCCAGGAGCTGGACAGCGTCGCGACCGTCGCCGCCGCGATCGCCGGCGGCTCGTAGATTCGCTCCGGAGCGCGTCCGGCAGGATCGCCTGGAAAGCCTTCGCCAGCGTCGGCACCCGCGGATCAACAGCGAGTGCAGCGGGCCCGTGATCGCGTCGGCAATTCACCCATCGGATCTTCGCCGGCGAAGGGCGAGTGGGTGCGCTCCGACGGCACGATCGTCCCGATTCGCAGCGGTACCGTCGACGACTACTACCAGCGGGTCAACGAGTTCGTTGCCGCGAACCTTCCGCCTGCTCGGCGGAAGGTCGCGCGGCTGGCCTCGCACATGGAAGTCAAGGTCGCGATCGAAATGCGCAACCGGGGCCTGACCGAAGAGACGGTCGTCGTCGACCGTTCGGTATGCGGCACCCGAGACTTCGACAGCTCAGCACCACTGACCTGCGACAAGCAGCTCGAGACCACGTTCCTCGCCCCCGGCTCGATACTCCACGTCGCTCAACCGGACGGCAGTACCATCACCTACACAGGACGGGAGGAACACGCGTGACCCTCACCGCGTACGGCCCCACCTTCCAGAACGGCGAGGAAGGCGGGTTCAACCACGAGCTCACCACCGAAGACGACGTGCGCCAACTGGTCGATCTGCTAGCCCGGGACGGCGTCTTCACCGCCACTGTGGAAGCCGAACACGGCGTCGTGGACGCTCACGTCCAGCACGGCTACGGCTATCTCCTTTACAACGGTGAGGAGATGATCGCCGCCTACACCAACGGCGACCCTGCATCACCGGAAGTCACCGATTCTGAAACCGGCTTCCCCGCAGGATCTGGAATCCCGCTCGGCCAATTCACCGACGCTCTCCTCGAACTGCTGAAGACAGGGCGACTCCCTCAGGTCGTCCCATGGAACGGCACCCAGATGATCGTCACCGACTGACACTGCCCCGCCGTAAACGCCATATCCTCCCCACGGTTCCGCTCGAGGCGCACCCGCCGGAGCCGCACACTAGGACTCCTTCGCCTTCGCCGACAACGCGTTGGCCAGGAAGGTGAGCTCACCGTCGAACTCGGCGGGGCGGTCGTCGCCGGAGTGGCGGGCGGTGGCGTGGCGGTGGCTGACGGCGCGGGCGAGCAGGCCCGACGCGCTGTCGAGGTCGGCGACGGCGAGGCGGCCGCCCGCGGCGCCCACGATCACCGAGCGGACCAGGCGCACGAGGTGCTGGAAGCGTTCTCCGAGTGCGTCGCGCACGACGTAGTGGGTGTCGGCTTCGCGCCAGAGCACGTGGGACAGGCCGAGCGACCCGGCGAAGCGGCGGTCGAGCTCCGAGACGAGCCGGCGCAGCGACCCGGCGAGATCACCGGGCACCACCACCGCGGCGGGCTCGATGTTCTCGTCGGGCAGCCGGGCGACCAGCGCCGCCAGCAGGTCGGACTTGCGGCGGAAGTAGTAGTGGACCAGACCCTTCGGCACCCCGGCGCGCTCCGCGATGCGGGACGTCGGGGTGGCGTCGAAGCCGGACTCGGCGAAGAGCGCCTCAGCCGCGCAGAGGATCCGCTCCTTCGCCGAGTCATCCGTCATGTCAGCTCCTTCAGTGCGGCATCGCCGTCCGGTGGGCGGCGGTGGCCATCGGCATCGCGGCGGCGCCGGCGATGATCGTGAGCGCACCGGCGACCCAGGACGTCCAGGACGCCCCGTTGAACTCGGTGTACCCCATCACCCACGGCGCGATGAACAGCAACGCCCCGAGGACGACCTGGACGCCCTCGCCGTAGACGACACCGGGCGCCGCGAGCGACACCAGGCCGTCGATGGCGATCAGCGCACCGAGGATCACCATCGTCCACATCGTCATCGTGTCCGTGCTCAGCCAAAGGGGTGAAAGAGCGGCGACAACACCGATGACGACCTCGGCCCAGTCGTGGGGCCGGGTCCAGGCGCGCGTCGAGACTTCACTCATTCGTGCTCACCTCCGCAGAGAACCTGCTGTTCAGAAAGTTTCCCTGCTTCGATCATGCGCCTTGATTGGCCGGCCGGTCAAGATTTGTAGGTCACAGTTGCGCACAACCGGTTCCGGCGTGGTTTTCAGCCATCGGGCTACTGTGTTCCGCCGCTCGGCGCAGGCTCGTCCGGACACCGTGGGTGCTCACCCGTCCGTGACCCCGTAGCGGCTACGGTAGGGCCATGAGCCTTGGCGAGGAACGGGAGCTTGTGCCGCTGGGAGCCGGCTTCGACGTGGCGAAGCGCGGGTACAGCCGAGCGCAGGTCGACGAACACCTGGAACGGCTGGACTCCGACCTGAAGATGCTCACCGGCGACCGCGACGCCGCCATCGCTCAGGCGGGTGATCTCGCCCGGCAGTTGGAGATCGCGCGCGGTGAGATCGCCGACCTGCGCGGGCAGGTCGACCGGCTGGCGCAGCCGCCGACGAGCGTCGAGGGCCTGTCCGAGCGCCTGCAGCGGATGCTGCGCCTCGCGCAGGACGAGTCCGCCGACACGCGGGCGCGCGCCGAGGCCGAGGCCGGCCACATCCGCGCCAAGGCGGAGACCGACGCCAGCGCCATGCGCGCGCGGTACGAGCAGCTGCTCACCGAGCTCGACCTGCGCCGCAAGGAGATGGAAGCCGAGCACCGCAAGGTCCTCGAGGACGCCCGCGCCGAGGCGAAGTCGATCACCGACAAGGCCGAGGCCGAGCGCAACAAACTCGACGCGGAGTCCGAGGCCCGCCGCACGCAGGTCGAAGAGGACTTCGAGATCGCCATGGCCGCCCGCCGCACCGAGGCGATGCGCGTGCTGGCCGAGCAGGAGGCCGCGTCGAAGGCCGAAGCCGAGCGCCGCGTGCGCGAAGCCGCCGAGGACGCCGCCGCCATCCGCGCCAAGGTGCTCGAAGAAGAAACAGTGGCCCGCGCCGACATCGAGCGCCGCCAGCGCGAGTCCGTCGCCGACGCGAACAAGCGCAAGCAGGACTCGATCACCGAGGCCAACGCCCGCCTCGCCGAAGCCGCCGACGAGGCCCGCCGCCGCGTCCGCACGGCCACCGACGAGTCGAACCGCCGCATCACGCAGGCCAACGAGCGGGTCGAGGCGCTGCGCAACGTCCGGACCAGCCTGGCCGAGCAGGTGCGCCAGGCGCGCACGGTGCTGGCCGAGGCCCACCACGTGCTCGGCGAGGCGGACACGCTGGTGCCGGCGGACATCAAGGCTTCCACCGAGCCGAAGACCCCTGTCCCGGCTGGCGCCCCCGCCGGTTCGGGTTCGGGTTCGGCCTCGGGCGACGTCGAGAAGACAGTCCGCCTCCGCACCAACGACGTCCCGAAGCCCCAGCCCCAACCCGCTTCCGGCCGGGCCGGCAAACCCACCGGCGACTGACCTCCTCCGAACGAGGCTCGTCTGTTCCCAGCAACCCGGGTCCCCGACCCGGGTTGCTTGCCGTCCCGACCACCCACGATCCCCCGGCCCGGACCTTCCAGCCCCGCAGCGCGACCCCAGAAAGCCCCCAGCGCCGAGCCACCCCGGCACACCCAACGCGACGGACCGCCGCCCGACCCACGCCCCAAATTGGTCACTGTCCGGGCCAGACGCACTCGCACTGCCCGGAGTTTCCGGCCCCCCGCCCAACCCCGCGAAGGCGCCCGAATACCCGAGCCGACCCGGGCGCACCTCGGGCCAGCACACACCCAACACGACAGATCGAGCCCCGGGTCCTGGAGGCGACCACAGCGCGAGATCGCGCCGGTGTTGGGATAGAGCGGTGCGATCGGCCGCCAGGGCCATAAGACCCCACAATACCAAAACCCGCGCAAAAGCCATATAGG
>NZ_JBFAHL010000017.1:0-224017 GCF_040654155.1 Amycolatopsis sp. NPDC050768 | reverse complement strand
CCGGCGTCGCCTTCTCCGCCGCGAAGATCAGATCGCCCTCGTTCTCACGATCCTCGTCATCGACCACCACCACGGCTTTGCCCGCCGCGATGTCCGCGACCGCCGCCTCGATGGCGTCCGCGTCGAACACCGCGCCGGCACCGCAGGGCGTCCAGCCCGTCCGCGGCTCGGCCGCCTTCGTCTCGCTCACGGCTGCTCCTTCGTACCGTCGGACCGAACGTCAGACATTGTGCGCGCTCGCGGCCAGATGTGGGATCGCGAGCTTCTCGACGTACTTCGCGACGACGTCCACTTCGAGGTTCACGAGGTCGCCCGCCTCACGCCGGCCCAGCGTCGTGGCCTCGAGCGTGGTGGGGATCAGCGCCACGGAGAACTGCTCGTCGGTGATCGAAGCCACAGTCAGCGACACACCGTCGACGGCGATCGAGCCCTTCTCGACGACGTACTTCCCCAGGCCCGTGGGCAGGGCGAACGTGGTCACGCCCGTGTCGTCGCGGGACAGGAAGACGCCCGTGCCGTCGACGTGGCCCTGCATGATGTGCCCGCCGAGGCGGCCGCCCGCGGGGGTGGCGCGCTCGAGGTTCACGGCGTCGCCCACGGCCACCTTGGCGAGGCTGGAGCGCGCGAGTGTCTCGTTCACCACATCGACGGTGAACCCACCCTCCGAGACGGCCACGACCGTCAGGCACACCCCACTGACGGCGATCGAGTCGCCGTGGTTCGCGTCGGACGTGACCAAGGGGCCACGCACCGTGAGCCGCGCCATGTTGGTGCCCTGCTCGACCGCGGTGACTTCGCCGATCTCCTCGACTATCCCGGTGAACACTGCTGCTGCCTCCTCGCCGCCGTCACCGTCCGAACCCGGTGATCCCTCCATCCAACACCCGCCCGTACCCCGGTGCTTCCCCGGGCGCGGGGTCAGTTCGCGCGGTGGCGCGCGGCCTGTTCACGCAGCGCCGCGACCGCCAGGCCCGGGTTGTCCGCTCCGTAGACGGCGGACCCGGCGACGAAGCAGTCGACGCCGGCTTCGGCGGCCTGCTCGATGGTCTCGGCGTTGATCCCGCCGTCGATCTCGACCACGAGCTTGAGGTGGCCGGTGTCGACGAGGCGGCGCGCGGTGCGCACCTTCTCCAGCACGTCGGGGATGAACGACTGGCCGCCGAACCCGGGCTCGACGGACATCACGAGCAGCGTGTCGTAGTGCTTGAGGGTCTCGAGGTAGGGCTCGATCGGGGTGCCGGGCTTCACCGACAGGCCTGCCTTCGCCCCGGCCGCGCGCAGGTCCTTCGCGAGCTTCACCGGGTCGTTCGCGGCTTCCACGTGGACCGTGACGTTGTAGGCGCCGGCCTCGGCGTACCCGATCGCCCAGCGGTCCGGGTCGTCGATCATCAGGTGGCAGTCGATCGGCACGTCGGTGGACTTCAGCAGCGCCTCGACCACGGGCAGCCCGAGCGTCAGGTTGGGCACGAAGTGCGCGTCCATCACGTCCACGTGGACCCAGTCGGCGCGGGTCTCCCCGGGGTGCGCGATCGCCGCGATCTCCTCGCCGAGCCGGGCGAAGTCCGCGGACAGGATGCTGGGTGCGATGAGGGGTCGATCGGCCACGCCCCGAGTCTAGGTCGGGCCTGTTAACCGTCGTGAACCGGCTGCGGCGGCCCGCTGTTCTCTTTTCGGACATCCAGCGATCATCCGGATGATGCGCGCGGAACACATGCACGCGGACTAATAGCCCGAGCCGGAGTTTCCGGATTAATCCCCATCCGAGGAGAAACTGCATGAGAACGCTCTTCGCCGGCCGCCGCAAGTGGCTGACCGCGGGCGCGCTCGGCGCCGCGCTGATCGCCGCGGCCCCGGTCGCCCTGGCGACTTCGGACACCGCGACGTCGCGCACGGCCTCCGCGGGTGACCGCACGCAGGACGTCCGCAACGCGATCCAGGGCGGCACCGCGCGCAACGTGATCCTGTTCATCGGCGACGGCATGGGCCAGTCGGAGATCACGGCGGCGCGCAACTACGAGCGCGGCGCGGCCGGGCGGCTCGCGATGGACGAGCTGCCGCTGACCGGCGACTACACCACGTACGCCGTGGAGCAGAACAACCCCGGCAAGCCGAACTACGTGACCGACTCGGCCGCGTCCGGCACCGGCTGGGCCACCGGCACCAAGACCTACAACGGCGCGATCTCGGTCGACGCGTACGGCAACCCCGTGCCGACGATCCTCGAGCTGGCCAAGCGCGGCGGCCTGCGCACCGGTGACGTCACGACCGCCGAGGTCCAGGACGCGACCCCGGCCGTGCTCGGCTCGCACGTCGTCAGCCGCGACTGCAAGGGCCCGGTCGAGACGACCGCCAAGTGCGCGCAGAACGCCAAGGAGAACGGTGGCGCCGGCTCGATCTCCGAGCAGCTGGTGCAGACCCGCCCCGACGTCCTGCTCGGCGGCGGCGCGGCCTTCTTCGACCAGAAGGTGACGGCCGGCAAGTTCAAGGGCAAGACCGTGCTGGACCAGGCGAAAGCGGCCGGCTACAACGTCGTCAATACCGCCGCCGACCTGGCGAAGGCGAAGAAGGACAAGCCGGTTCTCGGCCTGTTCGCCGCGAACAACATGCCGGTGAACTGGACCGGTCCTGCCGCGGTCCACGGTGGCACCCAGCCGGCCCGCTGCACCCCGAACCCGGCGCTGCCGAAGACCCAGCCGAAGCTGGCCGACCAGACCCGCAAGGCGATCGAGCTGCTCGACGACCGCCACAGCGACAAGGGCTTCTTCCTGCAGGTCGAGGGCGCCAGCATCGACAAGCAGGACCACGCGGCCGACCCGTGCGGCCAGATCGGCGAGACGGTCGACTTCGACTCCGCGATCGCCGCGGGCCTGGCGTACGCCCGCAGCCACCGCGACACCCTCGTGCTCGTGACGGCCGACCACGGCCACAGCAGCCAGATCGTGGAGCCCACCGCTACCCCGGGCCTCACCGCCACGCTGGTCACCAACGAGGGCTCGAACATGACGATCGCCTACGGCACCGCCGAGACGGGCGGCTCGCAGTCGCACACCGGCACCCAGGTCCGCATCGCGGGCTACGGGCCGCAGGCCGCGAACATCGTCGGGCTGACCAACCAGACCGACGTGTTCTCGACGCTGAAGCGTGCGCTGCACCTGCGCTGACGTTCTGCTGACGGGTGTGTCCTCGGTTTCCGGGGGCACACCCGTTTTTCGTTCTTACGCGCCAGGCAGGAGGTCGAGGACTTCCGACCACGGCCGCCGGGGGTCGAGGCGGTGAAGGCGGACACCCGCCGACTTCAGCGTGTCCAGGTGACGCTGCCAGGCCGGGTGGTGCACCCGCGTGTCCTGGATCTGATAGGCCACCACGATCGTGATCCCGGGCGCCCCGAGGACGTCGCCGAGCAGGGTCAGCGCCTGGTTGTCGGCGATGCCCAGGGCGAGCTTGGCCAAGGAGTTGGCCGACGCGGGGGCGAAGAGGAACACCGACGGGTCCGGGTGCGGGCGCGGCTCGCCGGGCAGGCGCGAGACGCTGCGGACCGGCAGGTCGGTGGTAGCGGCCAGCTCGGTCAGCCCGCCCGTCGCCTCCAGCCAGCGGTGGGCGACGGGCGTCAGCGTGACCGCGAGGCGCCAGCCGCGCGTGGCGGCGGGGCGGGCCAGCTCGGCGGTGAACCGGGTGTCCAGCCCACCGCACGAGCTCGCGACCAGGCCGAGGTCTCTCACGGTTTGCGCAGGGTGGCGCAGAACATCGCGTCGGTGCCGTGGCGGTGGGGCCACAGCTGCACGTACGGGCCGTCGCCGAGCTGCGGCACGCCCGGGAAGAACTCGCGTGCGTCGAGGACTTCCGACTTGGTGCGGCGGGCGATCTCGCCGACGACACCCTCGGTCTCGGCGAGGTGCGGCGAACACACGACGTAGGTGACCACACCGCCCGGCCGGACCAGGTCCAGCGCGGCCGTGAGCAGCTCGGCCTGCAGCTTCGTCAGGTCGGAGACGTCGCTGGGCTTGCGGCGCCAGCGGGCTTCCGGCCGCCGCCGCAGGGCGCCGAGGCCGCTGCACGGCGCGTCGACGAGCACGCGGTCGTAGCCCGGTTCCAGGCCGGACTCGCGGCCGTCGGCGACCTGCACCTTGACCGGCAGGCCGCGGGTGGCGTTCTCCACGAGCTTGGCGCGGTGCGGGGCCTTCTCGATGGCATCCACGCGGGCGCCGCTGATCGCCGCGAGCGCGCCGAGCAGCGCGGCCTTGCCGCCGGGGCCGGCGCACAGGTCGAGCCAGCGTTCGTCGGAACCTTCGAGCGGCACCTTCGTGGCGGCGATCGCGCACAGCTGGCTGCCCTCGTCCTGCACGGCGGCGAGGCGTTCGCGCACGGGCTCGACGTCGGCCGGGTCACCGGCGCCGGCGGGCAGGCGCACGCCGTAGGGCGAGTACGGGGCGACGTCGCCGCCCGTGATCGCGGCCAGCTCGTCGGCGCTGATCTCACCGGGGCGCGCCACCAGGTGCACCTCGGGGCGGGCGTCGTCGGCTTCGAGCGCCGCCTTCAGCTCCGCGCCCTTGTCGCCCAGCGCTTCCGCGAAGGAGCGCGCGACCCAGCGCGGGTGCGCCGTGCGCAGAGCGTACGAGCCGATCGGGTCGGCCGACTCGTCGGGTGCCAGCTCGTCGAGCCAGGCCTGTTCGTCCTTTGCGGACACCGAGCGCAGGATCGCGTTGGCGAACCCCGTTGCCCACGAACCGGCTTCGGCGCGCACGAGGTCCACAGTGGACCCGACGGCCGCATGCTCCGGGATGCGCGTGCGCAGCAGCTGGTAGACGCCGAGGCGCAGCGCGTCGAGCACCACCGGGTCCGTCTTCTCGATCGGCCGCTCGGCGCAAGCGCCGATCACGGCGTCGAGCAGGCCCTGGGCGCGTGAAGCGCCGTACGTGAGCTCGGTGGCCAGCGCCGCGTCGCGGCCGGTGATGCGACGTTCGCGAAGCAGCTGCGGCAGCACGAGGTTCGCGTACGCGTCCTTCTCGCGCACCGCGCGCAGCACGTCGAACGCGGCCTGGCGGGCCGGATCGACCTCCGGCGGACGGCGCGGTCCCTCTTTGCGCGGAGCCGGCCGGCCCCGCTGCGGCCTGGACGGCCGCCGTTCCCCACGCTCGTTCACCGCAGGCGCTCTCCCTCTTCGATCCGTGTACCGCGCGCCCAGTCGGTGGCCGCCATCCGTTTCTTGCCCGATGCCTGGACCTCGCCCAGCCGCACCGGTTTCGTCGCCGTGCCCACGAGCACGCGCTTGCGCTCGACCACGAGCTCGCCCGGCGCCGGGCCCGGTTCGTCGACCACCGTGACGGGCCCCAGCTTGAAGCGCTCGCCGCGGAACTCCGCCCACGCGCCCGGCTCCGGCGTCACCGCGCGGATCTGCCGGTCGACGGCCGCGGCCGGGTCAGCGAACGATACGCGAGCGTCTTCGACCGTCACCTTCGGCGCGTAGGTCATGCCGTCGGCGGACTGCTCGACGGCCCGCAGCGTGCCGTCCTCGATGCCGTCCATGGTGGACAGCAGCAGGTGCGCGCCCGACTCGGCGAGCCGGCCCAGCAGCACACCCGAGGTGTCCGCCGGGCCGATCTTCTCGGTGACGACGCCGAAGACGGGCCCGGCGTCGAGCTCCTTGACGATGCGGAACGTGCTGGCGCCGGTGATCTCGTCACCCGCGCGGATCGCCGACTGCACCGGCGCGGCGCCGCGCCACGCGGGCAGCAGCGAGAAGTGCAGGTTCACCCAGCCGTGGACCGGGATGTCGAGCGCGGACTGCGGCAACAGCGCCCCGTACGCGACGACGGGGCACGCGTCGGGCGCCAGCTCCGTGAGGCGCGCGAGGAACGCGGGGTCCCCGGCGCGCGCGGGCGTGAGCACCTCGATGCCGTGCTCGTCGGCGAGCGCCCCGACGGGCGAGCGCACGACGCGGCGGCCGCGCCCGGCCTGGGCGTCGGGGCGCGTCACCACCGCGACGACCTCGTGGCGGCCGGATTCGAGCAGAGCGCGCAGCGAGGGCACCGCGGGTTCGGGGGTACCGGCGAAAACGAGCCTCATCACCGCACCTCCGGAAGCGATTCGTACTGGTTGGACATCACGGTCGAGTCTAGAAGACCCGCGCGTCGCCGCGGCGGTGGTGCCAGGATCGGGGGATGACCACGCTCAAGCAGACCCTCCACGACGACCTCACCACCGCCATCAAGGCGCGCGACCAGCTCCGCTCCGCGACGCTGCGGCTCACGCTCTCGGCCATCGGCTACGAGGAAACCGCGGGCGACACCCACCGCGAGCTCTCCGACGACGAGGTTCAGAAGATCATCACCCGCGAGGTGAAAAAACGCCGCGATGCCGCCGAGGCCTTCGCGGGCGCCGGCCGCGCCGAATCTGCCGACCGCGAACGCGCCGAAGCGGAGGTCCTCACGAGCTACCTGCCGGCGCAGCTTTCGGACGAGGAGCTGACGGCCTTGGTGACGGACGCCGTGGCGAGCACCGGCGCGTCCGGGATGGCGGGGATGGGCGCGGTGATGAAGGCGGTACAGCCGAAGATCGCGGGGCGCGCGGAGGGCGGCCGGGTCGCGGCGGAGGTGAAGCGGCAGCTGGCCGGCTGAGCGGGTATCACCGGCGAAACGTTCGCGCGTCGGCGAGCTGGTCGAGCGGATTCCTTCGCCAAAAAGAGAAAACCCGGTGCCCGCCGCGTGCGGGACCGGGTTCCCGGCCGCCCGGGAATCGTGGCGTGGCAAGGAGAACGAGGGCGGCCTACTGAAGGGCGAGCACGGCCAGCGTCGTCAGTCCGCCGAGTCCGCCGACCGCCATGACGACGCCGGCGAGCGCGGCGGCCGACGCGGCGGTCTTCACGACGAAGCCGACGATCCGCCGCACGATCCGGACCGCGACGATGAACGCGACGAGAGCGACAACCAGCACGACCGTCGACGTGTCGGGGCCGCTCTCGGTGGCGGCGGCCGCCAGCGCGCTCATCGACGGCCTCGCCCGGCGCCGATCCGTTCGGCCGGCGGGGTTTCGCGTGCGGCATCACGCCAGGCCTCGAACTCGCGGCGGGTTTCGAGAGCGCGCCGGCGTTCGGAACCCAGGCGCCAGGCCCACCGCCAGCCGACGGCGAGCGAGACCGCCGAGCCGAGCACGAGCACCAGAACCGCTTGTACGACAAGGCCGCTGAAGTCGGCGAGACTCAGGAGCACCAGCAGCGCCCACAGCTGCATCACGGTGAACGGGATCACCAGCGCCGCCGCGTAGACCCCGCGGCGCCATCGAATCGGTTGCGGGGCGGGAAGAAACGGGTCCATGGCTGCCTCCGTCGTGAGTGTGTGCTACCAAGATTCCCCTGTGGCGCAGGGAAATCTGTGTCTGCAGACACGTTCGGGCAAAGTTCAGCGAGCGAGCCGGCCCAGTTCCGCGAGCCGGTGGATCACGACCTGCCCGCGCGCGGTGCTGAGCACGCCGAGCCGGCGCAGTTCCCGCGTCACCCGGGCCCACGATTCGCGCGAAACCGCCGCGGTGGTCGCGAGTTCGGCCTGGGTGCCGGGGATCGCGATGACGATGTCGTCGCCCCGGCGCACCCCGTGCTGCACGGCCAGCTGCATAAGCTGCGCCGCGACGCGCCGGGTGATCGTGCCGCCGCCGACGTCGAGCCGCTGCCGGCCGATGTCGCGCATGCGGTCGGCCAGGACCAGCAGCAACGCCCAGGAGATCGCCGCTTCGCGCCGGCACAGCGCGGCGAAGCGGGCGGCGGGAACGACGAGCGCGTCGAGATCGTCCAGCGCCGACACGGTCGCCGAGCGCGGGCCGCCGTCGATGGCGCCGAGCTCGCCGACCACGTCGCCCGCGCCGCGCACGGCGATCACGACCTCGCGGCCGTCGGAAGTCGCGTTGGTGATCCGGACGTGGCCCGACAGCAGGAGCACCACCACCGCGGCGCGGTCGCCTTCGCGGCACACCACGTCGCCCCGGCGGTAGGTGCGGCGGACCGCCAGCTCCGCCACCTTGCCGCGGTCGGCCTCGCCCAGCGCCGGCCAGAATCCGGTCGTCTCCACGCCGGTCACCTCCCGGCTCGTCAGGCGGTGAGCCCCGTCCTGGGGCTGCCGGCCCCGGCCCAGTCTGCGGTGCGGAGCCAGCCCCGCATCCGTCTCCCGCCCACCCGCACGTGGAATGCGTCGGTGAACGCGGTGCGGTCTATCCCGTCGTAGTCGTGGCGGACCACCGACCAGTGGATGGCCTCGGAGACGGCCAGCGCGAGCGGCCCGTCGGCGGTGCGCAGCCGGCGCCGCAGCTCGGTGGCGTCGAGCAGCCGGCAGGCGAGGTCGACGTCCTCGCCGTAGGGGCCGTGGAGGTCGTAGTGCACCTCGCCGGCGTGGATCGCCACCCGGAGCCGGAAGGCCTCGTCGGGTCTCTCGGCGTTGTGCCGCGCGAGCAGCTCCGCCAGGGCGGGCACCACCTCGGCGAGCAGGACCGTCTTCGGCGCCTCGTCGACCGGCCGGACCAGGCACAACGCGCCATCGCCGCGGTCCACGAAGGGGTCCCGGAACCCCTCCGCGATCCCCCCGGCGCGGAACGCCTCGTCGAGCAGGTCGAACAGAATCGCGCGCAGCCGGGCCCGAGCGGGGTTGGTGCGGGTGGTCGACCCCTCGATGTCGACCACCACGATCGCTCGATGCAGTGGCACGTGCAGAACGCTGGTGTCCATGGCCGACCCCCTGTTCAGGTGGTTCCTGAAATCCAGTAGACTTCCATAGATCGAACTATAAAGGCTGCGACTGAACCTGAACAGAGCCTTAGACTTAAGTTCTCCCTAAGAGTTTTGCCGACAGACGGACTGAACAACCCCTCAATCTCCTGCCGGACCCGTCCCGGCGAGCCTCTCAAGCCGACTCCGTACTCTCCGTGTACAATCTTCGTCACTCGCGTTCCAGTGGACTTCACTGAAAGGTCTGAAGTCGTGTCCCAGCCGAGCCCCGCCCTCGCCGGACGCCTCCGCGCGCTGCGGAAGGAGACCTGGTCCGGGGTGCAGATCACCCAACGCCAGCTCGCCGACGTGTTCGGGGTGAGCAACACGCTGCTCTCGTCGTGGGAGAACACCAGCAACCCGGTGTCGCCACCCATGCTCCGGCTCGACGCGTACGCCACGTTCTTCGCCACCCGGCGGTCGATCGAGGGGCAGTCGTTCCGCCTGCTGGCGGCCGAGCAGCTCACCGAGCAGGAGCAGCGCGGGCGCGAGGACCTGCTCGCCGAGCTGACCGAGCTGCGCGGCGGCTCCCACGAGGCGACGGGCTCGGCCGATTTCGCGCCGGGCAACGTCTGGCGGTTCCCGCCGAACGAAGACGTCGTGATCGTCGACGCGCAGCTGCCCGAAGACATGCGGATCGGCTACGCGGATCCGGCCAGTCCCGACTACTCCCGGCTCTTCAGCTATGCCGACCCGGACGCGCTGATCGAGCTGTACGGCCACATCCGGGCCTGCAACCCCACCAGCAACGTCTCCTTCCGCACCGCGAACCCCCGGGTCCCCCTGCGCCCCAAGGACTACACGGCGCACCTCGTGCTACTTGGCGGCGTCGACTTCAACCCGCAGACCCGCGAGCTGCTCAACCTGATCGACGCGCCGGTGCGGCAGATCGGCCGCGGGGGCCCTGGCCAGGACGTGCCGGGCAGCTTCGAGGTGACCCGCACGGACGGCACGACCGAACGCTTCAAAGCCCAGACGTCAGACGCCGACACCCTCGTCGCCGATGTCGCGCTCTTCTACCACGGAGTCAACCCGCTCAACCGCAAACGCACCGTCACCGTGTGCAACGGGATGTACGGCCGGGGAACCCTCGGAGCCGTGCGAGCGCTGACCGACCCGCGTTTCCGCGATCGCAACCAGGCCCACCTGGACGCCCGATTCGCCCACGCGGACTCCTTCAGCATCATCAGCCGCGTGCCGATCTTCAACAACCAGGGGCTCACGCCCGACTGGACGCTGGCGGAGCACCGGCTGCACGAATGGCCAGAAACGAGCTGAGATGACCACTGCCGTCGGAGCGCCGGCGCAGCACACCACCCACCGGCGCCTGTTGGCCGAGGTCGGCGCCGGGAGGACTCCCGAGGCCGAGCTGGACGCGATCGTCGTGCCCAACGGCCGCGACGAGCACGCTCTGGACCACACCTGGACCATCGCCCGGGAGCTCGACGCGCCGGTGCTGCTGCTCTGCAGCCAGAAGGCGAGCGCCGACCGGGTCGCGCTGGCGGCGAAGAAGGCCGGGGTGCGGGCCTTCGCGATCGACACCGACTGTCTCCCGCCGGGCGTCATGCCCCGCTTCGCCGCGTCTCAGCTGTTGTGGGAGCACGAGCTGCTCCGCGGCGCCGACACCAGCCTCAAACGCAACCTGGGCCTGCTCGTCGCCGGCCTCGCGAACTGGCAGCGCGTGCTGTTCCTCGACGACGACATCACGCTGCCCCGCCCGGCCGACCTGCGCGAGGCCTCGGGTCTGCTCGGTGCCCACGCGGCCGTCGGCCTGACGAACACCGGCATGCCCGACAACTCCGTGGTGTGCCACGCCTACCGCGAGTCGGGCGGGCGGCAGGACACGTTCGTCGGCGGCGGTGCGCTGGTCGTGGGCGAGCGGTGTTTCGACTCGTTCTTCCCGGACCTCTACAACGAGGACTGGTTCTTCCTGCTGGGCGACAGAAGGTTGCGGCCGACCGCGCTCACCGGGACCGCGCACCAGGCGGAGTACGACCCGTACAACCAGATCCGGGCCGAGTCCGAGGAACTGGGCGACACGCTCGCCGAGGGCGTCTACGGCCTGCTCGACCAGGGCCTCGGCCTCGAAGCCGCGACGGAGGGGTACTGGACGAGCTTCCTTGAGGTCCGCCGGAACTTCATCCGCGCCGCCATGCTCCAGGTTCAGGTCGCGGCCGGGCTGGATCCCGACCGGCGCGACAACATGGTCGAGGCGCTGCGCACCGCCTTGCACCGCAACGAGGAAATGATCACGCCGAAGCTGTGCGCGGATTTCCTGCGAGCGTGGCAGGAAGACCGGGTGACGTGGTGCGCGCACGTGGCCGGCCTGCACGACCAGCACGTGACCGGCGGCGTGGACGCCGCGTTCCAGACCCTCGGCATCGCCGACCTGGTGCTGCGGAGCTGACTCAGAGGGTCTTCACCAGCACGTGGCACAGCTCGGCTTCGGACACGGTGCGGCCGTCCGGGAGGAAGTGCTCGGCGTAGCAGACAACCGTGCCGTGCCCCCAGTCCCGGTAACCGAGCCTCCGGTACAGCCGGGCCGCGTCCGCGTTGTCCGTGCGCACGGCCAGCGCGGCGCGCCGGTGCCCGAGACTCGCCAGCCGCCCCTCGGCCGCGTCGACCAGCGCCCGGCCGACGCCGCGATTGCGCGTGGCCGGCAGGACTTCCACGTGCGTCAGCAGCGGGACGCCCGGCAGCCGGCTGCGGATGGGCGGCTCCTCGGCGTCCTCGAGCCACAGGTACAAGGCCCCGACCGGCCGATCCGCCCACCACGCGGTGAGCAGGACGCCCAGCCCCTCGGCCTGCCTCCCGAGCCGGTCGGCGAAGTACTCTTCCGCGCCGAGCGCGGTGCTCAGCGCGGTGACGTCGGTCGGTTCGGCGGCCCGGATCGTCGCCTCGGCCGCGGGCTCCCCTTCGCCGGACGGGCAGCCGTCGGCGTCGCGCGGATCGGTCCTGAACATCGCGCCTCCAGCGTAGGGGGACCCGGTGAAAGCGCGCAGCCAGCGAAAGGAGCAGTCCCGGCGCGCGCACGGAGCAGCGCCGCGGGCGTGCTTCATCCCGCCGGGCCCTCCCCCGACCGCCTTCCACATGCCCGATCAAGGCCGAAACGAAACGGGGTGGGCCGGACAGTGGTCCGGACAACGTTCGCGAACCCGACCTTTCGACCGTCGTCCGGCGCCCCTCGCCCGGGGGTGTGGGAGAGGACTGCACCACCACGGCCGGCTCGGAAGGTGCTGGCGGATCCAGCTGAATCCGCGCCGGCTCGGCCGCCTTGCGAGCGTCCCAGCGGGCCGCGGCGTCTCGTAGCCCGGCAGACCCCGGTTAGCCCTCCGGCGCGCCACACCCGCCGGACCGCGCAGCCAAGAGACTGGGCGGAACTACCTGCCCGTCGGCTGAAACGGTGCTAGATCAGCTCCAGCGGATCCAGCTGAATCCGCACCGGCTCGGCCGCCTTTCGGGCGTCGCGGCGGGCCGCGGCGTCGTGGAGCAGAGCGGCCAGCGTTTTGCCCTCCGGACGCGCCACACGGACCAGAGCGCGTTCGCGGGAGGCGTTGCCGTCGGCGTCGAAGTCGCCCAGGGGGACGGGGCCGAGGACTTCGCCGGTGTCGGGCAGGGGCAGGTCGTCGAGGACGGAGGCGACGGCGTCGGGCGTGCCTTCGACGCTGGCCATGCGCATGGCGGGCGGGAAGCCCAGTTCGCGGCGCTGGCCGAGCTCCAAGGCGGCGTGCCAGGCCGGGTCCCAGCGGACCAGGGCCTGGACCACGGACAGGCCGGCCTCGGCGCCCACCACGATCCGGCCGCCCGAAGCGGCCGGGCGCACCAAGGCGCCCGCGGCCATCCAGCGGCGCAGGGTTTCCTCGGCGGCACGCAGGTCCTGGCGGCCGAGCAGGGCCCAGCCGTCGAGGAGCAGGGCGGCGCCGTAGCCGCCCTCGGCGACCGGTTCGGCGCCGGGGGTGCAGACCACCAGCGCGGGGCCTCCCGGCACCGTTGCCAGCACCTCGGCCGCGCCGGAAGTACGCACGGGAACGCCCGGGAAGGCCCGGCCCAATTCCTCCGCGGTGCGCTTCGCGCCCACGATCACCGCGCGCAGCCGCACGGAACCGCAAGCCTGGCAATGGAACGCGGTCTCCGGCACGCCGCACCAGCGGCACGCGGGCGGCTTCGGCGCGCCGTCCACCGAGCCGCCGGGCAGCGCCAGCGGACCGGCGCAACGGCGGCAGTGCGCGGGCGTGCGGCAGTTGCCACAGGCCAGGCCCGGGACGTAGCCGCGCCGGGGCACCTGGATCAGCGCCGGGAGCCCGGCGGCGAACGCCTGGCGCGCCGCCTCGAAGGCCACCGCGGGCAGGCGGGCGACGCGCGCGGCCTCGTCGCGGGCGACGTCGAAGTCCTCCCCCACCGGCGTCACCCGCGGGGCGGCCGCGCGCAGCTCGGCGCGGTCGGCCAGCACGGCCTGCGCCCAGCCCGACTCCACGAGCAGCTGCGCCTCCGCCGTGCGCGCGAAACCGCCGACCAGCAGCGACGACTTCGTGGCGTGCGCGCGGTCCATGAGCACGTCGCGCACGTGCGGGTAAGGCGCGTGCGGGTCGAGGTGCAAGTCGTCGCCGTCGTCCCACACGACGAACAGGCCCGGGTCGGCCACCGGTGCGAACATCGCCGCGCGCGTGCCCACCACGACCCGGACGCCGCCGCGCAGCACGGCGAGCCAGCGCCGGTACCGCTCCGCGGGCCCGAGCCCGGCGATCAGCGCCACCACGGCGTCCTCGCCCATCAGCGCCGCGCACGCCTCGTGCACCCGCGTGAGGTCCCGATGGTCCGGCACGACGAGCACCGCGCCCCGGCCGCACGACGCCGCCACCGCCGCGGCCTCCGCGAGCCGGCGCGGCCAGTCTTCGCCCGGCAGGGCCTGCCACACCGCGTTGGCCGGCTTGCCGTCGGCCACGGCGTCCAGGAACGCCGGACCCCACTGGTACCGCGACCACGCCGACACGTCCGGCACGTCCGGCGACGGCGCCGGTTCCGAAGCGGGCTCGGCCTCGGCTTTGGCGTGCCGCGGCGGCAAAGCCAGCCGCAGCACGTCGGACAGGGTGCCGCCGTAGCGGTCGGCCACCGACCGGCACACGGCGTGCAGCGAAGGCGGCAACACCGGCTCACTCGACGTGACGCGCTCCAGGTACGCCAGCTTCCGCTCGTACTCCGTGGTGTCCGTGCGCTCCACGAGGTAGCCGTCCACGAGCTGCCCCGCGAACCGCACCCGCACGCGGCAACCCGGCACCGCGGCGTCATGCAGCTTGTCGGGCACCTGGTAGTCGAACGTCCGGTCCAGGTGCGCCAGCGGGATGTCCACCACGATCTTCGCGACGGGCAGCTCGGGCGCCGGCTGCTGCGCCCCCTTGCGCGACGGAGCCTTCTTCGCGGCGGCCTTCTTCGCCGCAGCACCGGACGCAGCACCAGACTTCGGCACAGCAGCTTTGGCCGCACCGGCACGCGACGAAGAAGCCTTCGGCTCCGAGGCGGAGCGCGAAGGCTCCGGGAGGTCCCACAGCGGGGCGGGTTCGGAGCTGCTCACCCCGAGATCTCTACCAGACCCCACCGACGGTCCCACCGCCAGAACGCCCCAACGCGGCGTTCGGTGCGCTCACCGCACCCCATGCTGCATCGGGGTGCGGTGGGCAGGTGGTTCGAGCGTGCCGCCGCCGGAAAGCAGTGAAGGGCTCCTTGAGGGAATTCCCCAAGGAGCCCTTCACCGGCAGTCAGAGCTACCGAGAAACTCAGGCGCCCGCGAGCGAACGCAGCGCGTCGGCCCGCGCGGTGCTCTCCCACGGCAGGTCGAGATCCGTGCGGCCGAAGTGGCCGTACGCGGCGGTCGGCGCGTAGATCGGGCGCAGCAGGTCGAGGTCGCGGATGATCGCGGCCGGACGGAGGTCGAAGACCTCGCTGATCGCGTCCTGGATCTTCGTCGGGTCCACCGTCTCGGTGCCGAACGTCTCCACGAACAGGCCCACCGGAGCGGCCTTGCCGATCGCGTAGGCCACCTGCACCTCGACGCGCCCGGCCAGCCCGGCGGCGACCACGTTCTTCGCCACCCAGCGCATCGCGTACGCCGCGGAGCGGTCGACCTTGGACGGGTCCTTGCCCGAGAAGGCACCACCGCCGTGGCGGGCCATGCCGCCGTAGGTGTCGACGATGATCTTGCGGCCGGTCAGGCCGGCGTCGCCCATCGGGCCGCCGATCACGAAGCGGCCGGTCGGGTTGACCAGCAGGCGGGTGCCGGCCGTGTCGAGACCCAGCTCGGCCAGCTCCGGCTCGACCACGTGCTGCTTGACGTCGACGCCGAGCATCTGCTCCAGGTCGATTCCGTCGGCGTGCTGCGTGGACACGACCACCGTGTCGAGGCGCACGGGCTGCTCACCCGCGTACTCGATGGTGACCTGGGTCTTGCCGTCCGGGCGCAGGTACGGCAGCACGCCGTCCTTGCGAACCGCGGTCAGCCGGCGCGACAGCCGGTGGGCCAGCGCGATCGGCAGCGGCATCAGCTCGGGGGTGTCCGAGCAGGCGTAGCCGAACATCAGGCCCTGGTCGCCCGCGCCCTGACGGTTGATCTCGTCCTCGTCGCTTTCCACCCGCGACTCGTACGCGGTGTCGACGCCCTGCGCGATGTCCGGCGACTGGGAGCCGATCGCCACGTTCACGCCGCACGAGTTGCCGTCGAAGCCCTTGGCCGACGAGTCGTAGCCGATCCGCAGGATCACGTCCCGCACGATGGTCGGGATGTCGGCGTAGGCCTCGGTGGTCACCTCGCCGGCCACGTGCACCTGGCCCGTGGTGATGAGCGTCTCCACGGCGACCCGGCTGCGCGGGTCCTTGGTGAGCAGGCCGTCGAGGATCGAGTCGCTGATGGCGTCACAGATCTTGTCGGGATGGCCCTCGGTCACCGATTCCGACGTGAACAGCCTTTTGGTGGACGCAGTCACGACCTCGTCACTTCCCTCGATTTCGGCTCGGTACCCGTGAACTTAGGTACCCCTTAGACAGCCCTACATTACCCAGAAGGCCTAGTGCTGGAGTCGACGTTCGCGCAAGCTTGTTACAGCGTCCCACACTGTGGCCGCGAGCCGCGCCTTCGCGCCGAGCGGGATCGCCTGCTCGGTGCCGTCGGCGGCCAGCAGCCAGCCGGAGTTGTCCTCCGTGCCGAACGCCTTGCCGTCGCCCACCGCGTTGACCACCAGCAGGTCGGCGCCCTTGCGCCGCAGCTTCGTGCGCGCGTGGTCGAGCACGCTGCCGTGCTCGTCGCCCGTCTCGGCGGCGAACCCGACCACCGTCTGGCCCTCGCGACGGCCCTGGACCAGCTCGGCGAGGATGTCGGCGTTGCGGTCGAGGGTGATCACGGGGTCGGGCGAGTCGTCGGACTTCTTGATCTTGTATTCGGCCCGCATGGCCGGCCGGAAGTCGGCGACGGCGGCGGCCATCACGACCACGTCGGCGTCGGCGGCGGCCGCGTGCACGGCCTTGCGCAGCTCCTCCGCGCTCGACACGCGCTCCAGGTGCGCACCGGCGGGCTGGGGCAACTCGACGGTGTGGGCGGCGATCAACGTCACGTCGGCACCGCGCTGGGCGGCGACGCGAGCGAGCGCGAAACCCTGCTTGCCCGACGAACGGTTGCCCAGGTAGCGGACCGGGTCCAGCGGCTCGCGCGTGCCGCCCGCGGAGACGACCACGCGCAGGCCCTCGAGGTCGCGCGGCAACGCGCGGGGCTCGTCGAGCAGCAGGCGGGCCAGGTCCACGATCTCGGCAGGGTCGGCCAGCCGGCCCTTGCCGGTGTCGACGCCCGTGAGGCGTCCGGCTGCGGGCTCGGTCACGACCATGCCGCGCGACCGCAGCAGCGCCACGTTGTCCTGCGTGGCCTGGTGCTCCCACATCTCCGTGTGCATCGCCGGGAAGAAGGCGACCGGGCACCGGGCGGTGAGCAGGGTCGTGGTGAGGAGGTCGTCGGCGATGCCGTGCGCGGCCTTGGCCAGCAGGTTGGCGGTCGCCGGGACGATCAGCACGAGGTCGGCTTCCTTGCCGACGCGCACGTGCTGCACCTCGGGCACCTCTGTGAACACCCCGGTGTGCACCGGGTGTCCCGAGAGGGCCTCGAAGGTGGCCGCGCCGATGAAGTTCAGCGCGGCCTCGGTGGGCACCACGCGAACGTCGTGCCCGGACTCGGTGAGGCCTCGCAGGACCTCACAGGCCTTGTAGGCGGCGATGCCGCCGCCTACGCCCAGGACGATCCTGGGCTTGGTGTCACTCACCCTCGGTGTGCTCGAGCAGGCCACCGTGGATCTCGCGCAGCGCGATCGACAGCGGCTTCTCGCGGGGGCCCGGCTCCACGAGGGGGCCGACGTACTCCAGCAGACCCTCGCCCAGCTGGGCGTAGTAGTCGTTGATCTGACGCGCGCGCTTGGCCGAGTAGATCACCAGCGCGTACTTCGAGGAGACCTTTTCGAGCAGGTCGTCGATCGGCGGGTTGGTGATGCCCTCGAGCTCTTCCAGCATCGCCTGTTGAACAGCCACTCGTGCTACTCCGTATCGTCCAGGATATCGGCGGCAGAGGAATCGCCACCGGTAATCAAGTCTAGCAACCGCGCCGCGGCGGTCCTCACGTCGGCGTTCACGAGCCGGACGTCGAACTCGCCCGCGGCCGCCAGTTCGCGTTCCGCCTCGGCGAGCCGGGCGGCGACCGCCGCCTCGGATTCGGTGCCGCGCCCGGTGAGCCTGCCGACCAGCTCGTCCCACGACGGCGGCATCAGCATCACGAGCCGGGCCTCCGGCATGGCCGCCCGGACCTGCCGCGCGCCCTGCAGCTCGATCTCCAGCACGGCGGGCCGGCCGGCCGCCAGGGCCCGCTCCACGGGCTCGCGCGGCGTGCCGTAGCGGTTGCCCGCGAACTCCGCCCACTCCAGCAGCTGCCCGTCTGCGACCATCCGGTCGAACTCGGCCCGCTCCACGAAGTGGTAGTGGCTTCCGTCGACTTCTCCGGGCCTCGGCTTCCGCGTCGTGACCGAGACGCTGAAGTAGATGTCCGGTTCGAGCTTGCGCAGCTCCCCCACCACGCTCGACTTCCCGACCCCGGAAGGCCCCGAGACGACGGTGAGCCGGTGTCGGGAGGTATCCCCCGCCACCGGCTCACCGTCGCGGTCGGTGCCCCGGATCACCGGGTAGTCCTGACCGACGCCGCTCACTCTCCGCTGAACTCGGCCAGCAGCGCCTTGCGCTGCCGGTCGCCGAGTCCGCGGAGCCTGCGGCTGGGCGCGATCTCCAGTCGTTCCATGGTCTGCTGGGCACGAACCTTGCCGACGCCGGGGAGAGCCTCGAGCAGGGCCGAAACCTTCATCTTGCCGAGGACTTCGTTCTCCTCGGCCTGCTTCAGCACGTCGACCAGAGTGGTACCGCCCCGCTTCAGCCGCTCCTTCAGCTCAGCACGGATGCGGCGGGCGGCGGCGGCCTTCTCCAGCGCCGCAGCACGCTGTTCCTCTGTCAGCTGGGGAAGTGCCACGTTTTCCTCCGGTAGTTCTCAAATCTGGGTGGGTGACGCGACGGTACCCACCCTTGAGCAGGCGCCACAATGCGGGGGTGGCTGGTGGAGGCCGATTCCGGGGCCTGCTATTGGTCTTTTTCGGCTGTGTGGCCCAGCAGCGCCGTGACCCGGACGACCTCGCGGCGCATGGCCTCGGGGTCCGGACCGTGGCGCAGCAGGTCGCGCGAAGACGCCGGCAGCACCCCCGGCAGATCGGGCCCGAAGACTGCCCTTAAGTCCGCCACAGTTGCCCCCTGGGCGCCGAACCCGGGCGCGAGCACGGGCCCGGCGAGCCGGGAAAGGTCCAGCTCACCGGGGCTGATCGTGGCGCCCACGACCACGCCGACGTCGCCGAGGGGCTCGGCACCGGCGTTGTGGTCCGCGGCCGCGTCGACGATGCTCTGGGCCACCGTGCGGCCGTCCGCCAGCCGCGCGCTCTGCAGCGCGTGGGCCTCCGGGTTCGACGTGCGCGCGAGCACGAACAGGCCGTTGCCCGCCGCCGTGGCGGCCGCCACGGCTGGATCCAGCGCGCCGAACCCGAGGTAGGGCGAAACGGTGGCCGCGTCGGCCTTGAACGCTGCCCCCTCGGCCACGTAGGCGGCCGTGTAGGCCGCCATCGTGGAGCCGATGTCGCCGCGCTTGACGTCGAGCAGCACGAGGGCACCGGCGTCGTGGGCCGCGTCCACGACGCGTTCGAGCACCGCCACGCCGGGCGGGCCGAACGCCTCGAAGAACGCCGACTGCGGCTTCACGATCGCCGTGGCGGCCGCCAGGACCTCCGTGGCGCCCAGCGCGAACCGTTCCAGACCACTGACGTCCAGGGGCAGGCCCCAGGACTCGATCAGGCCCGGATGCGGGTCGATGCCGGCGCACAGCGGCCCGCGTTCCGCGACCGCCTTCGCCAGCCGGGCCCCGAACCGCTGCCCGCTCACTTCGTGGCCTTCAGCGCCGCCTGGAGACTCTGGAGGCTGCGCACCCCGATGTCACCCCGGATGAGCGCTTCGATGCCGTGCACGGCCGCCGCCGCGCCCTGCACGGTGGTGATGCAGGGGATGTCGCGCGACACCGCCGCGGTGCGGATCTCGTAGCCGTCGATGCGCGGGCCGCTGTTCCCGTACGGCGTGTTGATGACCATCTCGACGCCACCCGCGAGGATCACGTCGACGATGTTCGGCTCGGCTTCGGTGGAACCTTCGTAGTGCTTGCGCACCACCGTGCAGTCGACTCCGTTGCGCCGCAACACTTCGGCGGTGCCGGACGTCGCCAGGATCTCGAACCCGAGGTCCGCCAGCCGCTTCACCGGGAAGACCATCGAGCGCTTGTCGCGGTTGGCCACCGAGACGAACACGCGCCCGGACGTCGGCAGCGAGCCGTACGCGCCGCTCTGGGACTTCGCGAACGCCTTCCCGAAGGACACGTCCACACCCATCACCTCGCCCGTGGACTTCATCTCCGGGCCCAGCAAGGAATCCACGCCGTGGCCCTCCGGCGTGCGGAACCGGTGGAACGGCAGCACGGCCTCCTTGACCGCCACCGGCGAGTCGGCCGGCATCCGGCCGCCGTCGCCCTCAGCAGGCAGCACACCCGAAGCGCGCAGGTCCTTGATCGTCGAGCCGGTCATCACCAGCGCCGCCGCCTTCGCGAGCGGCACCGCGGTGGCCTTCGAGACGAACGGCACCGTGCGCGAGGCGCGCGGGTTGGCCTCCAGCACGTACAGCACGTCGTCCTTGAGCGCGTACTGCACGTTCAGCAGGCCGCGCACACCCACGCCGCGGGCGATCGCCTCCGTGGAGCGGCGCACCTCTTCGAGGTCGGTGGCACCGAGCGTGATCGGCGGCAGCGCGCACGAGGAGTCACCGGAGTGGATGCCGGCCTCCTCGATGTGCTCCATCACGCCGCCGAGGTAAAGCTCCTCGCCGTCGAACAGCGCGTCGACGTCGATCTCGATCGCGTCGTCGAGGAAGCGGTCCACGAGCACCGGGTGCTCGGGCGTGACCTCGGTGGCGCGGCGGATGTAGCCGGCGAGGGTCTCCTCGTCGTAGACGATCTCCATGCCGCGCCCGCCGAGCACGTAGGACGGGCGCACGAGCACCGGGTAGCCGATCTCGTCGGCGATCCGCTTGGCGCCCTCGAACGACGTCGCCGTGCCGTACTTCGGCGCCGGCAGCCCGGCATCGCCGAGCACCTCGCCGAACGCGCCGCGGTCCTCGGCCAGGTTGATGGCCTCCGGCGGCGTGCCGACCACCGGCACACCGGCGTCGGCCAGGCGCTTCGCGAGCCCCAGCGGGGTCTGGCCGCCGAGCTGCACGATCACGCCCGCGACGGTGCCCGACTGCTGCTCCGCGTGCACGACCTCGAGCACGTCTTCGAAGGACAGCGGCTCGAAGTACAGGCGGTCGGAGGTGTCGTAATCGGTGGAGACGGTCTCGGGGTTGCAGTTGACCATGACGGCCTCGAACCCGGCCTCGCGCAGCGCGATCGCGGCGTGCACGCAGGAGTAGTCGAACTCGATGCCCTGCCCGATCCGGTTCGGACCGGAGCCGAGGATGAGCACCTTCGGCTTGTCACCCTGCGCCACGACCTCCGACTGCGCCGCCGGGTCGGTCTCGTAGGCCGAGTAGTGGTAGGGCGTGTCCGCCTTGAACTCGGCCGCGCACGTGTCCACGGTCTTGAACACCGGCCGCACACCGAGACGGTGGCGCAGCGTGCGCACGCCGTCCTCCCCCGCCAGCTCCGGGCGCAGCGCGGCGACCTGGCGGTCGGACAGGCCCGTGCGCTTGGCGCGGCGCAGCAGCTCGCCGTCGAGCACCGGCGCATCGCGCACCTCGGAGCCGACCTCGCCGATCAGCGCGATCTGGTCCACGAACCACGGGTCGATGCCGCTGGCCTCGTGCACCTGCTCGACGGTGGCGCCCAGGCGCAGCGCCCGCTCCACCTCGTACAGCCGGCCCTCGTGCGGCACGCGCAGCGAGTCCAAAGTGGACTCCATGGTCACGCCCTCGGGATCCGGCAGCGTCCAGAAGCCGGTGGCCTTGGTCTCGATCGACCGCATGGCCTTGCCGAGCGCCTCGGGGAAGCTGCGGCCGAAGGACATCGCCTCGCCGACGCTCTTCATGGTGGTCGTGAGCGTCGGGTCGGCGCCCGGGAACTTCTCGAAGGCGAAGCGCGGGATCTTCACCACGACGTAGTCGAGCGTCGGCTCGAAGGCCGCCGGGGTCTCGCCGGTGATGTCGTTCTGGATCTCGTCGAGCGTGTAGCCGATGGCGAGCTTCGCGGCGATCTTGGCGATCGGGAAGCCGGTGGCCTTCGACGCGAGCGCCGACGAACGGGACACACGCGGGTTCATCTCGATCACGACCATGCGCCCGTCGTCCGGGTTGATCGCGAACTGGATGTTGCAGCCGCCGGTGTCCACGCCGACCTCGCGCAGCACGGCGATGCCGACGTCGCGCATCACCTGGTACTCGCGGTCGGTGAGCGTCATCGTGGGCGCGACGGTGACGGAGTCGCCCGTGTGGACGCCCATCGCGTCGACGTTCTCGATCGAGCAGACGACCACGACGTTGTCGCTCTTGTCGCGCATCAGCTCGAGCTCGTACTCCTTCCAGCCGAGCACGCTCTCCTCGATGAGCACCTCGGTGACCGGCGACTCGCTCAGGCCGGTGGACGCCAGGCGCTCCAGCTCCTCGGGCGTGTAGGCCAGGCCGGAACCCAGGCCGCCCATGGTGAACGACGGCCGGATCACGACCGGCAGGCCGAGCTCGGCGACGGTGGCGCGCACGTCCTCCATGGTGTTGCAGACGCGGCTGCGCGGGACCTCGGCGCCGATCGTGCGCACGATGTCCTTGAACTTCTGCCGGTCCTCGCCGCGCTGGATGGCGTCGATGTCGGCGCCGATCAGCTCCACGCCGTACTTCTCGAGCACGCCGCGCTCGTGCAGCGCGACCGCGCAGTTGAGCGCCGTCTGCCCGCCCAGCGTCGCGAGGATGGCGTCGGGCCGCTCCTGCGCGATGACCTTCTCCACGAAGTCCGGCGTCACCGGCTCGATGTAGGTGGCGTCGGCGAACTCGGGGTCGGTCATGATGGTGGCCGGGTTCGAGTTCACCAGGCTCACGCGCAGGCCCTCGGCCCGCAGCACCCGGCAGGCCTGCGTGCCCGAGTAGTCGAACTCGGCGGCCTGCCCGATCACGATCGGCCCGGAGCCGATCACCAGCACGTGCTGGATGTCCGTCCTCTTCGGCATCAGGCCTTCTTCTCCATCAGGGTCACGAATTCGTCGAACAGGGGCGCCGCGTCGTGCGGACCGGCCGCGGCTTCGGGGTGGTACTGCACCGAGAACGCCGGCACGTCGAAGGCGCGCACACCCTCGACGGTGTCGTCGTTCGGGCAGTAGTGGCTGATCTGCGCGGCGCCGTAGGGCGACTCGAACCGCTGGCCCGGCTCGCCTTCGAGCGCGAAGCCGTGGTTCTGCGCCGTGATCGCGACGCGGCCGGTGGCCACGTCGATCACCGGGATGTTGATGCCGCGGTGGCCGTAGCGCATCTTGTACGTGCCCAGCCCCAGCGCGCGGCCGAGGATCTGGTTGCCGAAGCAGATGCCGAACAGCGGGATCTCGTGCTCCAGCACGGCTTTCGTCAGCGCGGTGGCGTGCGTGGTGGTCGCGGGGTCGCCGGGGCCGTTGGAGAGGAAGACGCCGTCAGCCTCGACCGCGAGCAGTTCCTCGACTGTGGTCGCGGACGGCAGCACGTGGACCTCGATGCCGCGCTGCGTCATCAGGCGCGGGGTGTTGGACTTGATGCCCAGGTCGAGCGCGGCGACGCGGAAGCGCCGTTCGCCTTGCGCCTCGACGACGTAGGGCTTGTCCGTGGAGACCTCGCCCGCGAGGTCGGCGCCCTTCATCTGCGGGCTCGCCAGGACCTCGGCCACCATCTGCTCTTCGCTGCCCAGCGCGTCGCCGGAGAACACGCCCGCGCGCATCGCGCCCTGCTCGCGCAGGTGGCGGGTGAGCGTGCGCGTGTCGACCTCGGAGATACCGACGATGCCCTGGCGGACCAGCTCCTCGTCGAGGCCGCGCTTGCTGCGCCAGTTGGACGGCGTGCGGGCCGGGTCGCGCACCACGTAGCCCGAGACCCAGATGCGGGCCGACTCGTCGTCCTCGTCGTTCCAGCCGGTGTTGCCGATCTGCGGCGCGGTCTGCACCACGATCTGCCGGTGGTAGGACGGGTCGGTCAGCGTCTCCTGGTAGCCGGTCATGCCGGTGCAGAACACCGCCTCGCCGAGCGTCCGCCCGCGCGCGCCGTAGGCCGCGCCGCGGAAGACCCGGCCGTCCTCCAGAACCAGGGCGGCGGGGACGCGAGTGCCGTTCGCGGTGCTCACTGGGCACCTCCCTTGATGTCGTGATCCGAGTTGTCGGGGGAAAGCTGTTCGATCCACTGTGGATAGTCGTCGAGCTCGTCACCGCGGAAGCCGGTGTCGAGGTCGGCGTCTCCCAGGCGCCAGGTGATGACGAGCAGCGCGTCGGTGCCCATCACCTTCCCGGCGATCTTCGAGTCGCGGCGGATCCCGGTGACCGCCTCGCGCGGGATCCAGAAGTCGGGCGCGCCGCCGCGTTCCACCGCGATGCCGCCCGGGTACAGGCGCCAGACCGCGCCGGTGCGCAATCCCGCGCCCCGCGTCACGACGCGGTCCTGCCAGTGGCCGGCGGTGGTGGTGCTGACGTAGAGCCCGGTCGACTCCAGCAGGATCTCACCGGGATCCCCGGGAATTCCCGGGAACGGCGGCACCTGCGCGCTCTGCGAGCGCGACTTGCGCCGCCAGCCCACCCACATGCCCCACAGGCACAGGAGGAAGAAGGCGACGATCCCCAGAACGAGGAGGAACCGGTCCATCAGCAGATCTTCCCTTCGCGCGCGGTGATCCGCCCGCGCAGCACGGTGGCCGTCACCACGGCAGGCAGCCGCATTCCCTCGTACGGGGTGTTCGCGGAGATGCTCGCGAGCTCAGCCCCGCGCACCGTCCACTCCGCACCGGGGTCCACGAGGGTCAGGTTGGCGGGCTCGCCGACCTCGAGCGGGCGGCCGTGGTCGGGCAGGTTGCCGATCGCGGCGGGCCGCTCGCTCATCACGCGGGCGACGCCGCGCCAGTCGAGCAGGCCCGGCTCCACCATCGCGCGGACGACGACCGAGAGCGCGGTCTGCAGGCCCAGCATTCCCGGGCGCGCGGCGCTCCACTCGGTGTCCTTGTCTTGCACGGCGTGGGGCGCGTGGTCGGTGGCGACGCAGTCGATCACGCCCTCGGCCAGCGCGGCGCGCAGCTTCTCGACGTCGCCGCCCGTGCGCAGCGGCGGGTTCACCTTGTTCACCGGGTCGTAGGTGGCCAGGCGCTCGTCGGTGAGCAGCAGGTGGTGCGGCGTGACCTCGGCCGACACCTTGGTCCCGCGGTCCTTTGCCCAGCGCAGGACGTCGACCGTGCCCGAGGTGGACACGTGGCAGACGTGCAGGCGCGCCTTGGCGTGCAACGCGAGCAGGCAGTCGCGCGCGACGATCGACTCCTCGGCCGAAGCCGGCCAGCCCGGGTAGCCCAGGCGGGCGGAGTTCTCGCCCTCGTTGGCCTGCGCGCCGACCGTAAGCCGCGGCTCCTCGGCGTGCTGCGCGATCACGACGTCGAGTGCGGTCGAGTACTCCAGCGCGCGGCGCATCAGCAGCGGGTCGGCCACGCAGACGCCGTCGTCGGAGAACACGCGTACGGCGGCGGTGCCCTTGGCCATCGTGCCGAGCTCGGCGAGCTTCTCGCCCTTGAGCCCCACCGTGACGGCGCCGACCGGGTGCACGTCGACCAGGCCGGCCTCCTGCCCGCGGCGCCACACGTGGTCGGTCACGAGCGCGTTGTCGGCCACCGGGTCGGTGTTGGCCATGGCGAACACGGCCGTGTAGCCGCCCAGTGCCGCGGCGGCCGAGCCGGTCTCGATGGTCTCGATGTCCTCCCGGCCGGGCTCGCGCAGGTGGGTGTGCAGGTCGACGAACCCGGGCAGCAGCACCTGGCCCTCGGCTTCGACCACCTCGGCGTCTTCGGGGACCTCGACGGCACCGATGGCCGTGATCACGCCGTCCTCGATCAGGACGTCGACCGGTTCGCCCTCCCCGTACGGGCGGGCGCCCTTGATCACCAAGCTCACGCTGCGGCTCCTTCACTGGCCAAGAGGTGGTAGAGGACCGCCATGCGCACGTGGACGCCGTTGCGGACCTGTTCGGTGATGGCCGAGGCCGGGGAGTCGGCGACCGCCGAGGCGATCTCCATCCCGCGCAGCATCGGGCCGGGGTGCAGCACCACGGCGTGGTCCGGCAGCAGCCGCTGGCGCCGCTCGGACAGGCCGTAGGAGATCGAGTACTCGCGCGAAGACGGGAAGAAGCCCCCGTGCATACGTTCGGCCTGCACTCGCAGCATCATCACGGCGTCGACGGCCGGCAGTTCGGCGTCGAGGTCGTGGGAGACCGTGACCGGCAGTGTCTCCACCCCGACCGGCAGCAGCGTCGGCGGCGCGACGAGCACCACCTCCGCGCCGAGGGTGCTCAGCAGGTGGATGTTCGACCGGGCGACGCGGCTGTGCAGCACGTCGCCGACGATCGCCACCCGGCGGTCCTTCAGCGAGCCGAGCCGTTCGCGCAGGGTCGCGGCGTCGAGCAGCGCCTGCGTGGGGTGCTCGTGGGTGCCGTCGCCCGCATTGACCACAGCGGTGCCGGCCTCGGCGAGCCAGCCCGACAGCCGGTGCGCGGCGCCCGAGGCGGGGTGCCGGACGATCACGCAGTCGGCGCCCGCGGCGGCGAGCGTGAGCGCGGTGTCCCGCAGCGACTCGCCCTTGTTCACCGAGGAGCTCGACGCCGAGACGTTGATCACGTCGGCGCTCATCCACTTCCCGGCGATCTCGAACGACACGCGCGTGCGGGTCGAGTTCTCGTAGAACAGGGTGATCACCGTGCGGCCGCGCAGCGTCGGCAGCTTGCGGACCTCCCGGCCGAGCAGCGTGTGCTTCAGCTCGTCTGCGGTGTCGAGGACGGCCGTGGCGGTGTCGGCGTCCAGGCCGTCGGTGGCGAGCAGGTGCTTCACCGGGACTCTCCTTCCGGTGCGCGGAGCAGGACCGCGTCGCGCCCATCCGTTTCGGACAGCAGCACGGACACGCCCTCGGCCCGCGCGGTGGGCACGTTCTTGCCGACGTAGTCGGCGCGGATCGGCAGCTCGCGGTGGCCGCGGTCGACGAGCACGGCCAGCTGCACGGCGCGCGGGCGGCCGTGGTCGCGCAGGGCGTCGAGGGCGGCGCGGATGGTGCGGCCGGAGAACAGCACGTCGTCGACCAGGATCACCACCCGGTCGTCGATGCCGCCGGGCGGCAGCTGCGTCTGCTCGAGCGCGCGCGGTGGACGGCGACGCAGGTCGTCGCGGTACAGGGTGACGTCGAGGGCCCCCGTCGGGGGGACGACGCCGGAGAACTCGCCGATCTTCCCGGCGAGCCGGGTCGCCAGCGGAGTACCGCGGGTGGGGATCCCCAGCAACACGGGTGGGGCGAGTGGTGCGGATGAGGCATCGCCCGAAGTACTCGCACCGAGTGCGGTCTTCTCGATGACCTGATGGGCCATCCGGGCGATGGTGCGCGCGACATCGCCGGCCGAAAGAAGCTCGCGCTCCCCGACCGGTTCCGCCGCGCCACGCGGACGTGACGACAAGGCGGACCTCCTTCCCCGCCTCTCTGGACGGGTCCTTAAAGGACGTCGACTCCCAGCTCGTGCCGGGAAATCGCACCGACAGTAGCAGGCGAGGTCAATCATCCTTCCGGGTGGTGTGCCCACGTCCGCGACCAGGTACGGAGACCTTCTGCTTGACCTGGTGACAACTATGCGTAACCATTACTCTGAGTATTCGACTCGAGGAGTCCCCTGACCGGTCACCACGACCGGCGTGGGGGTGAGGAAACGGAGAACCACCAGATGGGCGATTACGCCAAGGCGCTCGGGGCCAAGCTCCGCGGGATCCGTCAGCAACAGGGCCTGTCCCTGCACGGCGTCGAGCAGAAGTCGGGCGGCCGCTGGAAGGCCGTCGTCGTCGGCTCGTACGAGCGTGGCGACCGCGCCGTCACCGTCCAAAAGCTCGCCGAACTGGCCGACTTCTACGGTGTACCGGTGGTCGAACTGCTGCCGGAGGGCCGTGTGCCCTCGGGTGCCGAGCCCGCCACGAAGATCGTGATCAACCTCGAGCGGCTCCAGCAGCTGCCCGCGGAGAAGGTCGGCCCGCTCGCGCGGTACGCGGCCACGATCCAGAGCCAGCGCGGCGACTACAACGGCAAGGTACTCTCCATCCGCACCGAGGACCTGCGCTCGCTCGCGATCATCTACGACATGACCCCCGGTGAGCTCACCGAACAGCTCATCGACTGGGGCGTCCTGCCGCCCGAGGCCCGTCCGTCCAAAGAAGACTGATGGGCGGCGGTTGCCCGACGCGGTGGGTGTTTTCGGCGGGGCACCGGAAACACCCACCGAGCTTCGGACACCGCCGGACCGGCTGCGGACGGTGATCAACACCACCCCGGCCGTCCCCTCGCACCCGCGTCTGCCGTTCCGGCGCGTGACCCGTTCGGGCTAGCGCTTCCGGGTTGCTGTGACGGTGAACCCGGTTCACCGAGCGACGCCCGGGCGGGCTCGAGCACGGCCCGGAGCCGGCTCTGACACGCTCGGTGTGACGAAGACCTCTTCCGGACCCCACTCGTGAGGCTTCCTGGGGACACCAGCACAACGCCGAAGGCCGCGGCTCCAGTACGGAGCTCGCGGCCTTCGGCTGTTTTCGACTACGAAGTCAGCGGGTCAGAGCACGGCCCGCAGGCGGTCGGCGATCGTCCCGATGCGCCCGAGCACGCCGTTGACGAAGCGCGGCGAGTCGTCGGTCGAGAGCTCCTTCGCCAGGCCCACGGCCTCGTCGATCGCGACGGGGTCGGGCACGTCGGAGGACCAGAGCATCTCGTAGACGCCCACGCGCAGCACCGCCAGGTCGACCGGCGGCATGCGGTCCAGTGTCCAGCCCTGCGAGTGCTCGGCCAGCAGCTCGTCGACCTGCTCGCGGTGGGTCGTGACGCCCTCCACGACGGTGATCGTGTAGTCGGCGACCGGGTCGACGTCGGTGGACCCGACCCGGTCGGCCAGCAGCGTGACCGGGTCGGTGCCGCGTTGCGAAGCTTCGTACAGCATCTCGACGGCACGCCGGCGGGCCTGCCGCCTGCTGATCGCGCCGCCGCGGTTCGGGTGCGGCTTCTGTTTGTCCGCCATCAGCTGGAGACGCGGCCGAGGTACCGGCCGTCACGCGTGTCGACCTTGATCTTCTCGCCGGTCGAGACGAACAGCGGGACCTGGATCTCCGCGCCGGTCTCGAGCGTCGCCGGCTTGGTGCCGCCGGTGGAGCGGTCGCCCTGCAGGCCCGGGTCGGTGTGCTGGATGACGATCTCGACCGAGGTCGGGAGCTCGATGTAGAGCGCCTCGTTCTCGTGCACCGCGACCTGGACCTCGGTGTTCTCGAGCATGTAGTTGGCGTTGTCCGACACGACCTCGGCCGGAACCGTGATCTGGTCGTAGGTGTCGCCGTCCATGAACACGAAGTCCTGACCGTCCTTGTACAGGTAGGTCATGTTCCGGCGGTCCACGGTGGCCGTTTCGACCTTCGTGCCGGCGTTGAAGGTCTTGTCGACGACCTTCCCCGTCAGCACGTGCTTGAGCGTGGTGCGCACGAACGCACCGCCCTTGCCCGGCTTGACGTGCTGGAACGCGGTGACGGTCCAGAGCTGGCCCTCGAGGTTGAGGACGAGCCCGTTCTTCAGGTCGTTGGTGGTGGCCACGAGCTTTCGGTCTCCTGTGTCGATCTCTTCGTCCGCGGCCCGTCTCAGACGGCCACGAGGTCCTTGGTGCTCAGGGTGAGGAGTTCGGGCCCGGAGTCCCGCACGACGAGCGTGTCCTCGATGCGCACGCCACCGCGCCCCGCGAGGTAGACGCCGGGCTCGACGGTGACCGCCATACCGGCGGACAGTGTACCGACGCCCGTGGTAGCGAGGCTGGGCGCCTCGTGCACCTCGAGCCCGACGCCGTGGCCGAGGCCGTGCGCGAACTCGTCCGCGCGGCCCGCGGCGGCGATCACGGAGCGGGCCGCGGCGTCCACTTCGGACACGTCGGCGCCCGGGAACACGGCCGCGGTGCCGGCCGCCTGGGCGCGGTGGACCAGGTCGTAGAGCTCGCGCTGCCAGTCGGCGGCCTTGCCGAGCACGAACGTGCGGGTCATGTCGGAGTGGTAGCCGTCGACGGTCGCCCCGAAGTCGAGCTTCACGAAGTCACCTTCGCGCAGCTGTGCGCCGGTGGGCTGGTGGTGCGGGATCGCCGAGTTGGGCCCGGCGGCCACGATCGTGGCGAACGACGGCTCCGACGAACCGTGCTCCAGCATGCGGTTCTCCAGGTCGCGTGCCACTTCCAGCTCGGTGCGCCCGGCGCGCAGGCCGCCGGACGCCAGCAGGTCGGCGAGCGCGCGGTCGGCCGCCGCGCAGGCCGAGCGCAGGGCCGCGACCTCGACCTCGTCCTTCACGGCGCGCAGCTGCTCGATCAGCCCGGGCGTCCGGACCAGCGCCACCTTGTCGAAGCGCACCTTGAGCGCCTCGTGGTCTTCCACGCTCACGTGTTGGCTCTCGAACCCGGTACGCCCGTAGGTCGCGTGGGCGCGGGCCGCGAAGTCGGCGAGCACACGGTCGCTGGCGCGGCCCATCACGCGTTCGAGATCGGGCACCTCGGACGCCGACTGGGTCGTGTAGCGGCCGTCGGTGCAGAACACGGTCTGCGCCTCGCCGCCGGCGTGCACGAGCAGCGCGGCGTTCGACCCGGTGAACCCGGTGAGGTAGCGGATGTTGAGCAGGTCGGTGACCAGCAGCGCGTCGACCCCGGAATCGGTGATCAGGGACCGCAGCGCGCCGCGACGGTGAGCGTGGGTTTCAGGCACCCGGCCAGCTTAGCCACGCGGATCGCCCGGTTCGGGGACGCTCGCGGCGGTCACCGTCCGCAAGCGGCCGGGCACCCGGAGCCGCTGCTCCGGGTGGACCACACGGCGTTCACCCGGTGGCACCTACACTCCGTCCATGCTGGGTGCCTGGTTGACTCGCGGGCTGGTCATGGCCGTCGTCCACGCCGCCGCCATGACGCTGCTCGCCAAGTGGTCCGTGTTCCACCCGACCGACCAGACTGTGATCACGTCCGTCACCCTCGCCGTGCTGGTGGGCGTCGCGGCGCTGTGGAGCGCGGTCGACGGCTGGCGCGGCAAACCGGACCGCGGCCGGGCCTGGTTCATCGCGTCGCTGGTGGCCGGCGTCGTCTCCGGCATCCTGTATGTGATCGGGCGTGCGGTGTTCGTCGACCAGACCGGGACGTCGGAGCTGGGCGCGGCGCTCACCGGGGGTGCCGCGTTCTCGGCGCTGCTGGTGCTGGTGCCGGCCGGGCTGGGGCTGTTCGTCGGCTCGCGCGTGCGGCGGCCCGCGCCGGAGGACGAGGAGCCGGAACCCGAGGACGACGAGGACGACGGGTCAGGCAGCCAGTCGGGTCAGCTGGAGCTGCCGGAGGCCGAGCCGGCCGGCGCGCCGCGGCCGAAGCCGTCGCCCGTCAGCCGCCCAGCGGGAGCCCGGGCGCGTAGGCGTCCCACTGTCGCGGGTCGATCTCCGTCACCTCGGCCCCGTTGAGGTCCACGATCGTGGTGTCGGGCAGGCCGTAGAGCTCGTTGCCGAGCACCACGCCGTACCCGTGGCCGTACGAGTGCACCACGTTCATGCCGGACTTCAGCGTCGTCTTCACGGGCAGCCCGGCGACCGGCGCGAGCGGCCGGTCCACCACTTCCCCGGCCAGCGCGGTCGCGACGGAGCGGCGGTCGACGCGGATGCGCACGCCGCGGCGGAACAGGTCCATCCGGCGGTCCGGTGACGGCATCGCGACGCCGTCGAACGTCGTGGTCACGCGGTCGGGGCTCGAGCAGCCGCCGGCGCCCTGCACGTCGAGCCCGAAGTGCTTCAGGCCCGTCGGCGCACCCGCGGAACCGATCGCGGTCGCGCGCACGACGTCGAACGAGACGGTGTCGCACGGGTCGGTGACCGACGTCGGAGCGTGGCCGTCCGGGCGGCGAATGAGGCCGGGTCCTTCCTTCCACGCGCCGGGGATCACCAGCGGCGTGTAGGGCTGGAGGGTGAAGTCCTTGTCCCAGAAGGTGAGCGTGGTGCCGTCCGCGGTCTCGTGGGCGATCACGAACGCGTCGAGCGCGCCGACCCATTCGAGGTCGGCGCTGAACCCGTCGACCACCGAGCGCTCACGTGGTGCCGAGGTGCTCGATACGGGCCCGAAACCCTTGTCCCCCAACGCTTCCACGCCGCTGCCGAACGCCGGGTCGTGGGAGCGGATCACGAACTGGCCGGCACCGTTCCAGCCGGCGGCGCGGCCGGTGGTGTCGGTGAACATGAGGTAGTACCAGCCGTCGAGGAACACGACCGAGGGCTGGCCGGCGCCGTAGACGTTGTCGCGGTGCACGTCGTGCGAAGGCCCGAGGATCGGGCGCCCGCCCGCCGCGCGGGTCCAGTGGACGCCGTCGGGGCTCGTCGCGAGGCCGACGGCGTTGCCGAGCGCGTGGTCGCCCGCCGCGCCGGTGTAGTACAGGTAGTAGGTGCCGCCGACGCGCAGCACGGACGGGTCGCACGTGTGCACGCCGTCGAACGCACCGGGCGAACCGGACAGGACCGCGATCGGCGCGCCGCCACCGGGTCCGGTGAAGGGACCGTCGGCGGAGGGCGCCTCGGCGTAGAGAATGTCGTCGCCGGGCGGGGCCGCGCTGCCGTACTGGCTACACCACCACAGGCGGGTCTTGCCGTTTTCGACCATCGCCGTGGGGCCGTAGTTGTAGACCGCGTCGGCGGCTCCGGCGGCGACCACTCCGTTGCTCTGGCGGGCTTTCGCGGTCTCCAGGGGGACGTTCGCCACGCGCGGGGGCTTCGCCGGAGCCGGCTTGCCGCCCGCGATGCCGCCGTGGTCGGGTCCGTCGGCCTGGGTCTGCGCGTAGCTGTCGCTGCAGCCCGCCACGACGACCCCCGACAACGCCAGGGCGAACAGGGCTCGCGCGGGTCGCCGAACCCCGCCACGAAACGGGTGCATGATGGTCGAGTCTAACCAGTCCTAACCCGGTTGGGTGAACGCGTCCCCGTCTCGCGGGTGTTCGAGGGCAACAAGCTCGACCTCGAAGCCGTCGTCGTTCTCGAGGTAGGCCGCGTAGTGCGGTTTCCCGCCCGCGTAGGGGAAACGGTCCGCGAACAGGGGCCGCCAGCCGGGCCCGCCGGCCGCGAGCTCGTCGACCTCGGCGCGGGTGGCGACGTGCAGGGCGAGGTGGTTGAGGCCGGGGCGAAGGCGTTCGTGCGGTCCGGCGGCCATGGCGGGCGAGGCCTCCACCACGAGGTACGTGGGGCCGAGGCGCCAACTGACGCCGTCGGGCCAGCGCTGGTACTCGCGCCAGCCCAGCCGGCCCAGCAGCCAACCCCAGCTGCGTTCGGCGCGCGCGAGGTCGGGGACCCAAAGCTCGAGGTGGTGGGGCCGGCCGTGCGCGGTGGGCAGCGCGACGAGCACGCGGTGCACGTCGCCGTAGTGCACGCCGGAGCCGACGTCGAGGAAGCCGAGCCGGCGGGTGATCGCGAGGCTGGCCGCGTTGTCCTCGTGGACGAGCGCCCATACGGCGGGCAGGCCGAGAGTGGTGAGGCCATGGTCCACGAGCGCGCGGGCGGCTTCGGTGGCGAAGCCCTTCCCCGCGTGCTTCGCGGCGACGAAGTACCCCACCTCGGCGCCGTCGCCAGGCAGCTCGGACGACGGGCGCAGGTGAGCGACGCCGACGACTTCGCCCTCGTGCTCGACCACCCAGTGGCCCTGGCCTTCGGGCCCGTCGTAGGCAAGGCGGCGGGCCACCATGGCGCGGGCCTGGTCGGGGTCGGAGAAGTCGGCGGCGAAGAACCGGCTCATCTCCGGGTCGGTGAACACCGCCACCACGGCGTCGGTGTCGGCCTCGGTCAGGGCGCGCAGCCGGAGCCGGTCGGTGATGAGCTCCTGGGTCACTTCACGTTCGCTGCGACCCAGCGCAGCGCGAGGCCATAGCCGTCGACGCCGAGACCCACGATCACGCCGGTGGCGACGTCGGAGAGCACGCTGTGGTGGCGGAACTGCTCCCGCTTGTGGACGTTGCTGATGTGCAGCTCGATCAGCGACGCGGACAGCTGCGCGGCGGCGTCGCGCACGGCGATCGAGTAGTGCGTCCAGGCGCCGGCGTTGAGCACGACCGGGTGACCGCCGTCGGCGGCCTCGTGGAGCCAGCCGACGAGCTCGCCCTCGTGGTCGGTCTGGCGCACCTCGACGTCGAGGCCGAGCTCGGTGCCCGTCTTCACGCAGAGGGCGGCGAGGTCGTCGTGGGTCGTCGAGCCGTAGACGGCGGGCTCGCGCTTGCCGAGGCGGCCGAGGTTGGGGCCGTTGAAGACGAAGACCTTCACAGCAGCACGCTCCCGCCGCTCTTGGGGGCGTCGGCCGCGACCGCGGAGTACGCGGCGGCCAGCAGCGCCGGGTCCGGGCCTTCGAGGCGGCCGGGCTTGGCGAGCGCGTCGAGGACCACGAACCGCAGCACGCCGGAGCGGGTCTTCTTGTCGCCCTTCATGCTTTCCATGAGCTGGCCCAGTGCGTCGGCGTCGTAGGTGGTCGGCAGGCCGATCAGCTTCAGCACGGACGCGTGGCGCGCGGCGGTCTCGTCGTCGAGGCGCCCGGCGAGGCGGGCGAGCTCGGCGGCGAACACCAGGCCCACGCTCACGGCCGCGCCGTGGCGCCAGCGGTAGCGCTCGCGGCGCTCGATGGCGTGGCCGAGGGTGTGGCCGTAGTTGAGGATCTCGCGCAGGTCGGACTCGCGCAGGTCGGCGGCGACGACGTCGGCCTTCACCTGGATCGAGCGGCGGACCAGCTCGGCCAGCACGTCTCCGGTCGGGTCGAGGGCGGCTTCGGGATCCTGTTCGATCAGCTCCAGGATGCGCGGGTCGGCGATGAAGCCGGTCTTCACGACCTCGGCCATGCCGGCCACGAGTTCGTTGCGGGGCAAGGTTTCCAGCGTCGCGAGGTCGACGAGAACGGCACTCGGCTCGTGGAACACGCCCACGAGGTTCTTGCCGGCCTCGGTGTTGATGCCCGTCTTGCCGCCGACGGCCGCGTCGACCATGCCGAGCAGCGTGGTCGGCACGTTGACCAGGCGCACGCCGCGCATCCAGGTGGCGGCGACGAAGCCGGCCAGGTCCGTCACGGCGCCGCCGCCGAGGCCCACGACCACGCCGCGGCGGTCGAGCCCGATCCGGCCGAGGACCTCCCAGCAGAAGCTGGCGACGGAGAAGGCCTTGCCGTCCTCGGCGTCCGGGATCTCCACGCGGTGCGCGTCGAGGCCCGCTTCGGCGAGCTCCTCGCGCACGGCCTCGGCCGTGGCGGTGAGCGTGGGCGGGTGGATCAGCGCGATCTTCGACGCGTCGGCGAGCTGCGCGGTGAGCTCGGCGAGCAGGCCGCGGCCCACGAGCACGTCGTACGGGTGCGCGGTCGCGACGCGGATCCGGACGGGTTGGGACACGGGTTTTCCTCACTACTCCTGGAGTTGTGGCACTCCGGGTCTGTGTTGCTCAGCGTCCTACTGCTTGCGGACTTCGGCCGGTTCGATCGCGGCGACCGCGGTGGCCACCACCTCGGCGGGCGTCCGCTGGTCGGTCTCGATCTCGACGGTCGCCACCTCCCGGTACACCGGCAGGCGCGCGTCGAGCAGGGACTTGAACGTGGCGCGCGGGTTCACGCCCGCGAGCAGCGGACGCGCGCTCGACAGGCCGGTGCGCTGCACGCCGGCGGCGAGGCCGACGCTCAGGAACACCACGGTGTGCTTCGCCAGCAGCGCCCGCGTCTCCAGGGTCAGCGGAGCGCCGCCGCCGAGGGAGAGGACACCGTCGTGCTCGTCGAGGGCGGTGGCGACGGCCTGCGCTTCGAGCGCGCGGAACGCCGGCTCGCCGTCCTCGGCGAAGATGTCGGAGATCGCGCGGCCGGTGCGCTCGACGATGTCGTCGTCGGTGTCGCGGAACGCCACCCCGAGCGCCTCGGCGAGCAGCGGGCCCACCGTGCTCTTGCCCGAGCCCGGCGGTCCCACGACCACGGCGCGGGGGCTCACCAGCGCTCCTCGAGCGCCTTCAGGTAGCCCTCGGCGTTGCGCTTGCTCTCGGCCAGCGAGTCGCCGCCGAACTTCTCCAGCGCGGCGTCGGCCAGCACCAGCGCCACCACGGACTCGAGCACGACGCCCGCCCGCGGCACGGCGCACACGTCCGAGCGCTGGTGGATCGCGACGGCCGGCTCACCCGTGCGCACGTCCACCGTGGACAGCGCCTTCGGCACGGTCGAGATCGGCTTCATCGCCACGCGCACGCGCAGGGGCTCGCCGTTGGTGATGCCGCCTTCGAGGCCGCCCGCGCGGTTGGAGCGGCGCGTGACGCCGACCGGACCGGTGCCGCGGTCGATCTCGTCGTGGGCCTGGCTGCCCCAGCGCCGCGCGGTGGTGAAGCCGTCGCCGACCTCCACGCCCTTCATGGCCTGCACGCCCATGAGCGCGCCCGCGAGGCGCGCGTCGAGGCGGCGGTCCCAGTGCACGTGGGAGCCGAGGCCCGGCGGCAGCCCGTAGGCGAGCACCTCGATCACGCCGCCGACGGTGTCGCCCGCCTTACGCACGGCGTCGACCTCGGCGACCATCGCCTCGGTGCCCTCGGCCGAGAAGGCCCGCACGGGGCTCTCGTCGATCGCGGCCAGGTCACCCGGCTGCGGCAGCGGCCCCTCGGGCGCGTCGGCACCTCCGATCGACACGACGTGGCTCAGCACCTCCACACCCAGCAGCTGGCGCAGGAAGTTGCGCGCCACCGTGCCCAGCGCCGTGCGTGACGCCGTCTCGCGGGCGCTCGCGCGCTCCAGTACGGGACGGGCCTCGTCGAAGCCGTACTTCTGCATGCCGGGCAGATCGGCGTGGCCGGGGCGCGGCCGCGTGAGCGGCTCGTTGCGCGCCAGGCCGGCGAGCACCTCGGGGTCCACGGGGTCGGCCGCCATGACCTGCTCCCACTTGGGCCACTCGGCGTTCTCGATCTGCACCGCGATGGGGCCGCCCTGCGAGATCCCGTGGCGGACGCCGCCAAGGAACTGCACGTGGTCGGTCTCGAACCCCATGCGCGGGCTGCGACCGAACCCGAGGCGTCGCCGCGCGAGCTGCGCGGTGAGGTCTCCGGTGGTCACCTCCACACCAGCGGGCAGGCCCTCGAGCACAGCGGCGAGGGCGGGTCCGTGCGATTCTCCTGCGGTGATCCAGCGCAACACCTGGCAATCCTGTCACGGCTCGCGGGGCGCCTGACCAGCAGCCCCTCAGCTCGGCACCACCCCCGAACCCACCCCGGGAAACACGGCGCACGTCCAGGCCGCGACCACCAACGCCGGCCCGTGGGGCACACCACACCGAATCGCCCGATGGGCGCAAGGCCCGTCCCTGGCTTGTGGTGGGGATGTCTCCTGGGTGGCCGATGCCGGATGCGCGCCTGGCGCGTCCTTCGGTGAGGTGGCCGATGCCGGATGGCTACCTGCGCGGGATGCGCCCTTCGGCGAGGTGGCCGATGCCGGAAGGCCGCTCGCTCGTTGGGTGCGGCGCGCCCGCTCGGCGATGGCCGGCACCTGCGCTCCCACGGCCACGACGGCACTCAGGCCGGCCGCCGCGACCGCCGCGACCGCCACCGACGCCCAGCCGAGCGCCCCCAGCACCGCGCCGAGCACACCGGCGAGCTTCACGTCTCCTGCCCCGAGCTGCGCCGGCCTGACCCGGTGGACGACGAGATGGACGCCGCCGAACACGAGCACGCCCTCCGCCGCGCTCACGAGCAGCGTCGCCCCGCCCCCGCTTACGGCGGCGACGGTCAGTGCGGTCGCCATGACCGGATACGCCGACAACGTCAGCACATCCGGCAACCGCCGATGCCGGACATCCGCCAGGCACAACGGCACCCCGACCACCGTGAGCACCCACGGCACCGGCCACCACCACTCGGCCCAGCGCCCCTCCTGCCACCGCCACACGACGACGAGCAGCGCAGCCACCACCACGGCGACGGCCACGACCGGCGACACGGGCGCACCCGCCCGCCTCAGCAACCACACCAGGAGGGGCACCACCGCCCCACCCACAACGACCATTCCCCAGGACATGCACCCACGTTCGCAGCGCCCGCCCACCACGCCAAACCGCGCCTGTCGCGAGTGGACCGCTCGCGCCGAAAACCCGCTCGATTCACTCGACCGGGCAGCCCAAACCGGCCGGCACACAAAGAACCCGAGCCCGTCAGCAGCTACGCGCCAACAACTCGAGTCACAGCATCCGGAGGTCGCGCCAAGCGCCCCAATGCGGCATTGGGTGCGCTGGGCGCACCCAACGTGGCGTTCGGTGCGTTGAACGCAACCAACGCCACATTGGGGTGGGCCGAAGCGAGCCCGTGAGTCAGCGAGTCATGGATAAACCAGGCGCATCAACGGTTTCCCCGTCCGTACGCTCCGGATCTCCAGCGAGGCGATGTCCTGGGACTTCATCGGTGTGCCCACCACGACCTTGGCCGTGTTCTCCGGAAGGGCCTTCCAGGTGGCGAGTTCGGTCGCGGTGCCGTCGCGGCCGAGGGCGACGAGCGAGTAGTCCCCGCCCTTGCCGCCGCGGTAGCTGCAGGACATTTGGACCTCGGTGCCCCACGACTGGGGGTCGATGCGGGCCGCGGCCTGGATCGGGTATTCGCCGAGGGCCGACATGGCGAGCGCAGGCGGTGGCGGAGGCGCGGCGACAGCGGGCGCAGCGGGCGGCGGAGACACGTCCGGCAGCGAAACGGACACCGCCAAAGCCACCCCGGCAGCGACGGCCAGCGCGGCCACTCCCCCGGTCACCCCGTCCCGGATCCGCCGGCGGCGCCGCACCTTCCGCATCAGCACCGGCAGCAAGTCCGGCATCGGCAGCAAGTCCGGCATCGCCTGGGAGCCCGGCGTCGACGACATCGCCGACAGGTCAGGCACCGACCGCGAGCCCGGTCCCGGCATACCCGGCGCATCCGAGCCCAGCACACCCGGCACATGTCCCGGCACATCCGATCCCGGCACAAATCCCGGCACGCCCGGCACAACCGATCCCCGCCCCGGTACATCCGATCCCGGCACACCCAGTGCAAACCCCGGCACACCCGGCACATCCGAGCCCGGCCCCGAACCCGGCACGATCACCAGATCGGGCACCGGCCCCGAACCCGGCGGCGTCCCCGCGCCGCCGCCGTCACGTTCGCCGGGCCCGAAGGCTCCCCCCGGAGAACCACCTCTGGTCTGCGCGAGCAAACCCGGGAGCCCGGCCAGCTCGCGGACCGCGGCGGCGCACCGGTCGCACTCCTGGAGGTGCTCCTCGAACGCCTGCCGGTCCTCCGGTGACAGCGCACCGAGCACGTACGCGGCGTCGTAGGTCGCGAACTCGTCGGCGGTCACTGCGTCACCCCCCGCTCTTCCAAAGCCAGGCGAAGCGCCCGCAGCGCGTAGTGCGTGCGGGACTTCACCGTCCCCTCGGCTATCCCCAGGCGGTGGGCCGCGTCGGCCACCGAGTACCCCTGGAAGTAGCACAGTTCGAGCACCTCGCGGTGGCGCACCGAGAGCTCGCCCAGCGCCTCGGCCACCAGCCATCCCTGCACGGCCCGCTCGGTGCCGTCGGCCACCGCGCGCTCGGGCGGAGCGTCGGTGACGACCTCCGAGCGCGAGGTCGCCGACCGCCACCCGTCGATGGCGATCCGGCGCGCGACCGTGAACAGCCACGCGCGGGCCGAGCCCTGTGACTGGTCCAGCACGTCGGTGTGCCGCCACGCCCTCAGCAGCGTCTCCTGCACCACGTCCTCCGCGTGGTTCCTGTTGCCGCCCGTCAGGTGCAGGGCATAGGACCAGAGCGCGGCCGCGTGTTCCTCGTGCAGCGCGCGCATCAGCTGGTCCTCGACGTCACTCCTCGCCACGGAAAGCCCCGGTCAGCGTCCGGCCGGCACCGCGTGCCCGCCGGAAGACTGCCTGGCGCGCACCTCCTGCACCAGCAGCACCAGGCCGCAGATCACGCACAGCGCCTCGGTGACCACGCCCCAGTACTCGAACTGGCTGTTGAACTGGTCGTGCACGCCGTAGAGGCCCACGGTCACCGACAGCAGGTAGGCGAGCAACGTCACGCCGCCGAAGCCGAGCGTGAAGAACGGCGGCACCCAGTGGTGCCAGAACAGCAGCGCGACGGCGATCACGATCCCGGCGATCCCGTTCACCAGGAACAGCGGACCGACCACGGCGATGTCCGAGTAGCCGCTGCCGAAGTACAGGTAGAAGTGGACCGCGGCGGACCCGACCAGCCCGATCGCGCCCAACCCTCGCATCCAGTTGGCCAGCATGATGTTCTCCTTCACCCCGTCTGAATCCTCTCCCCCATTACACGGGGACACGGCCGATCCGGTTCACCGGACAACGCTTTGCGGTGAACGGGTGAACCAGCCGGGCGATCATCTCGTTAGTAGGGGCATGACTGCCGAACTGCACACCCGCCGCTCCGTTCTCACCACCGGGGCCGCCGTCGCCGGCGTCGCCGTGGGCACCGTCGCCCTCGCGGCCTGTGGCGCCGGCTCGGACTCGGGCTCCTCGGGCGGCGACGCCCCCAAGCCCGGCGGGAAGGTGATCGCGCTGTCCGACGTGCCCGTCGGCCAGGCGAAGTCCGCCAAGACCCCCGACGGCCAGGACGTGATCGTGGCCCAGCCGACCGCCGGAACCGTGAACTGCTTCAGCGCCATCTGCACCCACCAGGGCTGCACCGTGAACCCGCCGCAGGGCGCCGAGATCCACTGCCCGTGCCACGGTTCGGTGTACGACTCGCTCACGGGTGCGGTGAAGAACGGCCCGGCCGAGAAGCCGCTGCCGAAGATCAACGTGAAGGTCGACAACGGAGAGGTCGTCACCGCCTGACGACGTAAACCACCCAACGCACGCGAAGGGCCCCTTGTGGACGATCACCGTCCACAAGGGGCCCTTTCGGCGTGAAACTCCTCAGCCGTTCCAGCTGAACAGCGGGTCGCCCGCCGCGACCGTGCGCCCGGGCTCGAGGCCCGCGAGCACGTCGGCCTGGGCGTCGAGCCCGACCACGGGCACGATCGGCGAGTAGCCGGCGGCCGTCACGGCCTCGGGGTCCCAGCCGATCACCGGCTGGCCGGCGCGCACCGACTCGCCCTTGACCACGTGGAGGGTGAAGCCCTCGCCCTTCTCCTTCACCGTGTCGATGCCGAGGTGCACGAGCACGGCGCGCCCGTCCTCGGTCGCCACCACGAAGGCGTGCGGGTGCAGGGTCACGACGGTGCCGTCGACCGGCGCGACGGCGTCGGAGCGCCCGCCGCTCGGCTTCACGGCGATGCCGGGGCCGACCATCGCCTCGGCGAACACCGGGTCGGGCACCTCGGTGATCGCGACGACCTCGCCCGCGACGGGGCTCAGGATTTCGAGGCTCACATCAGGTCCTCGATGTCGCTGGCGATCGTGTCCGCCTCGGGGCCGACGATCACCTGCACCGCGGAGCCCATCTTCACCACGCCCATCGCGCCCGCGGCCTTGAGCGCCGCCTCGTCGACGAGGCTGGTGTCCTCCAGCTCGCAGCGAAGGCGCGTGATGCAGCCTTCGATCTCGACGACGTTGTCCACGCCGCCGAGCGCCGCGAGAATCTTCTCAGGCCTGTCATCCGCCATCGCGGCCTCCTCGTTTCCCGTTGGTTCCCCACGTGAGCCAGTGCGCTCCACCAGTACTACGCCGTTCGTCGGCATGCACGTCGCCGCAGGCCACGAACGTATAACGGTGGTTGACACCCACTCGCGAGGCGGAGCATTCTGCCCCATCGGAATTATTGGTCTAGACCGGAACGTACCAATCTTCCGGCGAAGACGCGAGCACCGGTCGCCCGGTGCGACGACACGAGGAGGGTGACATCGATGAGCGCTGCCGCGCACGTCCCGCCGCCCGACGGCGTCGACCGGGTCGACCGGGTGATCAACGGGCCCACGCCCAAGCACGCCCAGCTGCGCGAGATCCTGCGCCGGTCTGTGGAGCGCGAGCTCCCGCCCGGTTCGCCGATCCCGTCGGAGCGGGAGCTCGCCCAGCGCTACGGTGTCTCGCGCCTCACGGTCCGCTCGGCGATCGGCAAGCTCGTCGAAGAGGGCCTGCTGGCCCGGGTGCGCGGCAAGGGCACGTTCACCGCCGCGCGCCGCATGGAGTTGCAGCTCTACCTGATGTCCTTCACCGACGACATGCGCCGGCGCGGGCTCACCCCGACCACGGAGGTGGTGTCCACGTCGCTCGAGGTCCCGCCGGTGACCTCGGCGCACGCACTCGGCCTCGCCGAGGGCGTGGCGGCCCACCGGCTTGTGCGGCTGCGGCGCGCGGACGGCGTGCCGCTGGCCGTGGAACGCGGCTGGTACCACGCGGGCCGCACGCCCGGACTGCTCGACCTCGACCTCACCCGTTCCCTGTACGCCCAGCTGGCCGAGGCCTACGACCTGCGGCCGGACCAGGCGTACCAGACGGTGTGGGCCGAGTCCGCGGATCGCGAGACGGCGCGCCTGCTCGGCATGCGCACCGGCACTCCGCTCCTCGTTTTCCGCCGGGTCTCCAGCGCAGGCGGAGAACCGGTGGAGGACATGACGTCCTGGTACCGGGGAGACCACTACCAGGTGACCATGCAGTTGGACCGGAACACCCCGGATTCCGGCCACCAACCCCACCACGGAGGTACCCGACGATGAGCGCCACCACCACAGAGGGGGCGAAGGGCAAGAAGAGCGGCGGCGGGCTCGCCGGGCTGCAGCGCTTCGGCCGCAGCCTGATGCTGCCCATCGCCGTCTTGCCCGCTGCCGGTCTTCTCAACCGGCTGGGCCAGGACGACGTTTTCGGCAGCAAGGGCCTGGGCTGGGACAAGGTCTCGGCCGTGATCGGCGCAGCGGGCGGTGGCCTGTTCGACTGGCTGCCGCTGCTGTTCGCCATCGGTATCGCGGTCGGCTTCGCGCGTAAGGGCGACGGCTCGACAGCCGTCGCCGCGGTCGTGGGTTGGATCGTGTTCAACAAGGTGATCCAGGCCATCGCGCCGATCAGCAGCCAGCAGGGTTACAAGCCCGCGTGGGACGCGTCGCCGATCCACTGGCCCTACAGCGTGCTGACCGGTGTGATCAGCGGCATCGTCGCCGCCCTGCTGTGGCAGCGCTACTACCGGATCAAGCTGCCGAGCTGGCTGGCCTTCTTCGGCGGCCGCCGCTTCGTGCCGATCGTCACCGCGTTCGCGATGATCATCCTCGGCGTGATCTTCGGCCTGGTCTTCAAGTACGTCGACGCCGCGATCAACGACGTCGGCAAGGCTGTGGTCGGCTCCCCGGTGGTCGGTGGCGGCATCTATGGCGTGCTCAACCGCCTGCTGATCCCGATCGGCCTGCACCAGCTGCTCAACGTGCCGGTGTGGTTCGTCTTCAACGGCGGTGACATCCCGAACTTCCTGAACAACCACGTCCAGGGCTCGGGCATCTTCCAGACCGGCTTCTTCCCGATTTTCATGTTCGCCCTGCCCGCCGCGGCGCTCGCGATCTGGCAAACCGCGAAGCCGGGCCAGAAGAAGCTCGTGGGCTCGATCATGATCTCGGCTGCGCTGACCTCGTTCATCACCGGTGTCACGGAGCCGATCGAGTTCGCGTTCATGTTCGTGGCGTGGCCGCTCTACATCTTCCACGCGATCATGACCGGTGTTTCGCTGGCGGTCTGCAACGCGCTCAACATCCACCTCGGCTTCTCGTTCTCGGGCGGCGCGATCGACTTCGCCCTGAACTCGTCGCTGGACACCGCGCACAACGTCGTCTGGCTGATCCCGATCGGCCTGGTCTTCGCCGCGATCTACTACGTGGTCTTCCGGTTCGTGATCACGAAGTGGAACCTGAAGACACCGGGCCGCGAGGACGACTCCATCGAGGCCGACCTCGACCGCACGGCCGCGAAGTAAGCTCGACCACAAGAAAACCGAGAGAGGACGACCATGCCGGAGAAACGAGTCACCGTGGCCAGCAAGGTGGGCCTGCACGCCAGGCCGGCCGCGCTGGTCGCCAAGGCGGCCGCGGCGCAACCCGTCGCGGTGACCATCGCCAAGGCCGGCGGCGACGCGGTGGCCGCCGGCAGCGTGCTCAACCTGATGACGCTCGCCGCCGCCTTCGGCGACGAGGTGGTCATCAGCGCCGAGGGCGAGGGCGCCGACGCCGCGATCGAAGCGGTGGCGGAGCTCGTCGCCACGGATCTCGACGGCAACTGACAGGCTGCTCGGGCGGGGGCGGATTCACACTCCGCCCCCGCCCTTTGCGGCTTCAAGAACCACTGGCTACCAGCGTTCAAGCCAACTCCGCCTGAGGCATCCGAATTCTCGATGACACGAAGAACATGTCATCCCAGGGCGCACACATATCCCGGTATCGGTCAGCCTCGTCGCCTCCGTATCGCGCCTCAATTCCGGCCGCGATAACCGCATCCAAGTGCCTTCCCTGCGGACAGAGGGTACTCTTCGCTACGATTCGGTCATCCTTACGAATGCGAATGAGCTCGCTCAACGAGGAATCAGGCAGACCACCTAGCCAGAGATCCGAAATCCTGCGTAAATACTGTGCATCTGGACTGCATTCGCCGTCCAACTCGTCAAGTACGACACAGTTCCGTTCCACCTCGCTCCACCAGCCGTGGAACCCCAGGTTCTGAGACGCGAGAGGAAGAGCGCGCCGGAGATACTCGCCGGCGTTCGTACGGTCACCGCCAGACGACTTGTGATCAGCCATTTCTACGAGTTTATTGCAGGCCTGCAGGAGAAATTCAGGACTGTGCAATGGAAGGCCGTCGCGGATACTAAAATACAGCCATCTCGGGTTTTCAGGGTCGCGCTCTCGCGCAGCCGAAAGCAGCGCCAGATTTCTCTGCGTCTTTCGCTTCCGGACAGCCACCTCCCTACCGTAACCGTCATGATTGAGCGTGAAGTTGAGTTTATGCAGGCGAACCGGCGAGTCACCATCAGCCGACACCACCGGATACTCGTGAACTTCACCTCGGTACTCTATGCAGCCGCTTGCGAAGAACACACGCGGCACTTCATTTACCCAGGAATCGCGGTCGACATCGTAAATAACCGGCGCGATGGCCAGATCTTCCCGAGGCTGATTGGCAAGTGCGCTCAATCCGCCAAAGAGTTTCTCAACCTCTCCCACGGGGAGCCATTCGTCAGCATCAACGAAAAAGACCCAGACGCTGTCAAATAGCTCAAGTGCCCGATTTCTGGCGGCCGCAAAGGATTCCATCCATGGAATCCGAACCAATTGCACGCCATGTGCCTCGTAACTTGCCGCCAACCCGCAAGTACTGTCCACCGACCCCGTGTCCAGGACCACAATGCTCGAGAACCCGCGCCCGATGACACTGTCAAGGCAGCGGCCAATACAACGCTCTTCATCCTTGGCCAGAATCACCACGTGGACCGGCAAATATCTCATATTGTCCCCCTTCGGCAGGCGGGCGTGAGGCAAGACGTGAAAACTCGCCCCACGCCCAGAAAACCTGGCGGTCACGCGGTCACGCGGTCACGCGCATGCTTCCTTCTCTCCAACATGAACCGTGCCGCCGCACGGCGCATTATAGACAGTGAGATCGAAAACATAGCAATACACGATTCCACCATTGGGCGAATAGTCGTACTCATAGGCAAAAACGAAATTGGCCAGGTTGCACCACTTCGACTGCGTCCGCGGAATCGGATCAGGCGTCGAACAACTCGCGGGAGCTGCGGCCGAGCTCGCAGACATCGACTCAGCCGAAGCGACACCACCAAACCCGGAAAGCACCGCAGAAGCAGCCAAAGCGCCCACAGCCAGCCCAGATTTCAAGGCGCGGCGTCCCGATCCCGACCGCCTCGCCGGCACTGGGGCGGCAAGATCTTCCTCAATGCGACCAAGAAACCCTTCCCTCGCATCGGTCGACATAGCGCTTCCTTCCCAAACGTTAATGTAAACCTACGACGGGAGATTTTCAGGCGACAATCCACAGAACTGCGTCGACAGACACAGCGAAAATTGCATGGCCAGCCCAGTGGCTGTTATTCCAAGCCGCCAATGAAAGCACAGTTTAAAATCTGCGACGGCAGTAAACCGCCACCTCGTCCCCTCCCCCTGCGATCTCGACAGTATCCGGCAATCTCACACGCGAAAACCCGCCAATCGAGTGATCAAGTCACCACTGCCCGATCGCCCTGACCAGCACCGACCAGACGATGCAGGCAGCCGATCCAGGCCCGCAGAGGACGCCCGACACCGGGTGGCCCCTTCGCGCGTAACCGGGATGTTTAAGCTGGCTACATGGAAAGCCTGCGCCTGATCGACAAGTGGCCGGTGGACAACGCCGCGGCCGGGGTGGTTTCCGCCGACGGCGCGGTGCGCGACCGCCGCGGCGATTCCGCCCGCGTGTTCCGCCTGGCGTCGGTGACCAAGCTGCTCACCGCGTACACGGCGCACATCGCGCTCGAGGAGGGCGTGGTCGAGCTGGACACGCCCGCCGGCCCCGAGGGCTCCACCGTGCGGCACCTGCTCGCGCACACCTCCGGCCTCGCCTTCGACGCGCACAAGGAGATGGCCCCGCCTGGCACCCGCCGCCTGTACTCCAACGCCGGCTTCGAGGTCCTGGCCGAAACCCTCACCGAACACTCCGGCATCGCCTTCGCCGACTACCAGCGCGAAGCCCTGCTCGACCCCCTCGGCATGACCACCACGGCCCTGGACGGCTCCCCCGCCTCCGGCGCCACGTCCACTGTGGACGACCTACTGCGCTTCGCCGCCGAACTGCAGTCCCCGAAGCTCCTCGCGCCCTCCACCCTCGCCGCCGCCACCGACGTCGCCTTCCCCGGCCTCAACGGCGTCCTCCCCGGCTTCGGCTACCAGAAACCCAACGACTGGGGCCTCGGCTTCGAGCTGCGCGACCACAAGTCTCCGCACTGGACCGGCTCCGCGAGCTCCCCGCGCACCTTCGGCCACTTCGGCCAGTCCGGCACCTTCCTCTGGGTGGACCCCGAAGCAGGCCACGCCTGCGTCGCCCTGGCGGACCGCTCGTTCGGCCCGTGGGCAGCCGAGGTGTGGCCCCCGTTCACGGATGCGGTACTGGCAGAACTGAAGGGCTGACTCACCGCCCCAATGTTGCGTTCGGTGCGCTCAACGCAACCAACGCCACATTGGGGCGTTTTGCCCCACCACCCAAGGCGACGGACCTACGCAACCAGGCCCACCACCCAAGGCGACGAACCGAAAACCTCACTCCATGACGCGGATCGGTTCCCCAGCCTGAAAAGCCGCAATATCCTCCACCGCATCCCGATAGAAGATCTCGTACGTCTCCCGGCTCACATATCCGACGTGCGGCGTCAGAATCACGTTGTCGAGACCACGAACCGGATGATCAGCCGGCAACGGCTCCACGTCATACACATCCAACGCCGCCGCGGCGATCTGCCGCGAACGCAAGGCATCCACCAACGCAGCTTCATCCACAATCGGCCCACGAGACGTGTTCACCAGCAACGCCGTCGGCTTCATCCGCGCCAGCTCCGCGGCCCCGACCAACCCGCGGCTACGGTCGGACAGCACCACGTGCACCGACAACACATCACTACGCTCGAACAGCTCTTTCTTGCCGACAGCCGTCACCCCGTGCTCCGCGGCCTTTTCGGGCGTCAGATTCGGGCTCCACGCGATCGTCTCCATTCCGAACGCCTGCCCGATCTTCGCCGAAGCACTCCCCAGGCGCCCCAACCCGAGCAGGCCCAGCGTCTTCCCGCTCAACACGGTCCCGACGCCGACCTGCCACCCACCTTCCTGCATGGACCGCACATCCGCCGGCAGGTTCCGCGCCGCGGCCAGGATCAACGCCCACGTGTGCTCCAGCGTCGGCGAGCCGAGGTACCCCGTCGCCGACACGACGACCCCGTTGCGCTTCGCCGCCGCGACATCGATCGCCGCGTTGCGACGGCCGGTGCTCACCAACAGGCGCAAATCCGGCAGTCGATCGAGCACCTCCGAGGGAAACCGCGTGCGCTCGCGCATCGCCACGGCGACGTCGAAGCCGGCCAGCTTCCGGACCACGTCGTCGGGGCCGGTGAAGGCCTCGGTGATGACCTCGATGTCGGCACCGAGGGAGTCCCAGTCGGCGTAGCTGAGCGCGACGTTCTGGTAGTCGTCGAGGATCGCGATCTTCATGCGCCCCACCGTAGTCCGCTCAGGCGCGCAGAACAGCGTCCACCCGCAAGCCGGCGCCGGTCCAGCGGATCCCGGCCAGATCCTGGACCACGGGCGCGGCGGGCGAGTCCAGCGCGCCGCGGCCCACGCCCACCACGGCGGCGGGGCCGGCCGCCACCGCGGCGGCCAGGCCGTTGCCGCTGTCCTCGAAGATCGCGCACTCGCCGATCGGCACGCCGACCCGCCGCGCCCCGAGCAGATAGCCCTCGGGGTCCGGTTTGCCCCGCGACACGTCGGCGGCCGTCACCACCACGGGCGCGAGCGGCAGGCCCGCGGCGGCGAGCCGGGCTTCGAGCAACGGCCGCGACGCCGAGGTCACCACGGCCCAGTTCCCTGCCACGCTCGCGAGCAGCTCGGCCGCGCCGGGGATCGCGACGGTGGTGCCGGCGTCGCCGATCTCCAGCTCGTCGATCCGGCGCAGGCCTTCGTCGGCCTGGGCTTCGGGCAGGTGCATCCGCACCGTCTCCGTGGACCGGCGGCCGTGCACCCCGTCGAGCACGACGGCCGGGTCCAGCCCGTGCTCTCGCGCCCACCGCGTCCACGACCGCTCGCCCGAAGCCGTGGAGTCCACTAGCACCCCGTCGACGTCGAACAGCACCGCACGGCACTCCAGGATCATGCTTCTCCTGCCACACAACGGAAGTACAGGAACCGCGGCTTCGTCCGCAGCCCCTCTGCGATCCGCGGGTCGGCCGCGTCGGCCTCGGCCACGGGCATCGGTTCCACCAGCCGGTCGACGGTGAACCCCGCGTCGCGCACCGCGTCGAACGTCCAGCTGAGCGGCCGGCGGTAGAACTGCACCGCCTGACGGTGGGAACCGAGCAGGAACTCGTCGTCGAGCAGCTCGGTCTCGAAGTAGTTCTCGCGCTCGAACCAGTGCCAGTCCTCGCCGGGGTGGTGCACCGAGAACACGAGCTGTCCGCCCGGGCGCAACACGCGGTGGAATTCGCACAACGTCGGTCCGAAATCTGCCAGGTAGTGCAGGACAAGGGACGCGGTGATGACGTCGATCGAACCGTCCTCAAGGGACAGTGGCTTCGCGATGTCGGCGACCTCGAACTTCGCCAGGCCACCGAACTCCTTGTGCGCCAAGGAGATCAGGCCTTCACTGATGTCAACACCCAGCACGTCGGCACCTCGGCCGGCGAGCAACGCGCTCAGATGACCGGCCGCGCACCCGACGTCAAGGACCCGCTTGCCGGTCACGTCACCGGCCAGCTCCACGATCGCCGGGCGGTCGTACAGCGCGTTCGTCACGCTTTTCGCCGCGTGCTCGGCGTAGGCCTGGCTGAACCCGTCGTACTGCGCCGTTTCGAGCCGCGCGGCGCGGGCGCGGCCGACGATCTCGTCGATGACCTCACTCTTCGCGTCCGCGTAGTGCTGGATGTACGTCCAGGTTTTCGCAGCCAGTGTGCGTTTCTTCGCAAGGTATGTCGCCAGCTCCTGAGGATGTGTGCGCATCCGATCACGAAAGAGCAGGTATCGCTCGGTCTGGCCGTTGCCCGGGGAATGGACGTGAAGGTTGACCTTCGGGTCGGTCCCGGTGAAGCAGCGGTGCTTCTCCCAGTCCGGCTCGCGGATCACGAGCCGGTAGCCCGCGGCTTCGAGCGCCGGCACGTAGGCGTCCTCGTCGTCGGAGTCCGGGACTTCCAGCAGGATGTCGATGATCGGCTTGGCGGCGAGGCCGGGTACCGAAGTGGACCCGACGTGTTCGAGCAGCACCACGTTCTCCCCCAGAGCTGTGCGGATTCGCTCAGCTTCGCGTTCGAACAACACCGGCCACTGTGAGTCGTACTCGGCAAGCGTCACCGTGGTGTCGAGGCGCGGCGGCTCGTCGACCCAGGACTCGCGGATTTCGTCGTCGGTGTGCGGCTGCTGGCTCGTGGACGGCAAGGATCCCCCTGATCAACGGCGAATGGGCAGTCGGCCAGGATAGCGATTCGGCAGCCGGCACGCCTCAGGAAATCGGCAGCGGCAGGATGTCCCCGGTCGCCGCCCGCAGGGCAGCGCGCATCTCCTCACGCGGCGCGGGCCGGCCCGTGAAGTGCTCCGCCTGGCCGAACGCCTGGTGCAGCAACATGTCCAGCCCCGTCGCCAGCCGGCCACCGCGAGCGGCGACGGCTTCGGCCAGCGGCGTCGGCCACGGGTGGTAGATCACGTCCAGCACGCTGGGCACGCCCGCGAGCGCGGAGATGTGAGCCAGCACCGCCTCTGGCGGCACGGTGTTCACCAGCACGGCCGTGCGCGCCGCCAGCGCCGGGAAGTCCACTTCGGACCACCGGAGCACCTCGACATCGAGGCCCGCGCGCTTGGCCGCGTCGAGCGTCTCCCCCGCCCGCCTAGGCTCCCGCACCACGAGACTCGCGGACGCCACGCCCAGCGCGGCGAGCCCGACCACCGCGGCCGCCGCCGTTCCGCCGGCTCCGAGCACCACCGCCCGGTCGCCCGGCGAAGGTGCGTACCCACCCGCGGCCCGCAGTGCGCCCGTGACGCCGTCGACGTCGGTGCAATCGGCGAGCCAGCCGCCCTCGACGCGCACCAGCGTGTTCGCCGCACCGACCGCCGCCGCGCGTGGCGTGACCTCGGCCGCGTGGTCGAGCGCCCGGCGCTTGCCCGGCATCGTCACCGACAGGCCGACCCACTCGGGGCCGAGCCCGTCGACGAACCCGGGCAGCTCGTCGGCCCCGGTCTCCACGCGCTCGTACGTCCAGCCCGTGAGCCCGAGCGCGTCGAACGCCGCGCGGTGCAGCACCGGCGAAAGCGAGTGCTCGACCGGCTTGCCCAGCACCGCGGCCTTGCGGGGCCCGTCAGAAGACGCCACGGGAATGCGCCAGATCAATGTTCTTGTTGTGGTCGGTCAGCGTCGTGGCGAAGCAGGAGTGCCCGTCCTTCTCGCACTTCACGAAGTACAGCTCGTCGCCGTCCGGCGGGTCGAGCGCCGCCTTGATGGCGTCGGTGCTGGGCACCCCGATCGGGGTCGGCGGGAGGCCGTAGTTCAGATACGTGTTGTACGGCCCCGGGGCTTCCCGATCCGCCTTGTTCGTGAGCAGGGTCGGTTTGTCGACCACGTAGTTCACGGTCGAGTCGAAGCCGAGTTTGATCCTCTGGTCGAGCCGGTTGTAGATGACCCGCGCGATCTTGGGGAAATCGGGGGTGATCGCCTCGCGCTCGATGAGCGACGCGACGATCAGCGTCTGGTACGGCGTCTGCTTGGGCCCGGTGCTCTGGGCGCTCAAGCCCGCGGCCTGGATGGCCGAGGCCGACTGCTTCACGAGGTTCGTGATCAGCTCCGACGCAGTCCAGCCCGGTTTGACGTCGTAGAGCCCCGGCGCGATCAGGCCTTCGATGCGCTTGTCCTTGCTCAGGGCCTTCTGCGCGGGGTCCACCGCCCAGTCGGGCACGCCGAGCGTCTTGAGATCGGCGTCCGCGACGGTCTTGCGCAACGCGTCCGTGGAGACGCAGGTGCTCTTGCCGTCGAGCTCGGCGCACGAGGCCTTGGAGATCGCCGAGTAGATACCCGGCGCGACCTTGTCGCCGGGCTGCTTCACGTCGTCGAGCTGCATGTACGGGCGGATCTCCAGCCGGCCGACGTGCGCGCCCGGCGAGGTGATCAGCGACACCGCGCTCTCGCCGGACATGTGCTGCTTGAGCAGGTAGTAGCCCTGCTGGATCCGGCTCAGCGCGGTGTTCTCCGCGCCGGCCTTCACGAACGCCGAGGTGCTCGCGACGACGCCCGCGTCCACCAGCTTGCCGCCGATCGCCGACGTGGTGTCGCCGTCTTCGACCTGGATGAGCGCGCTGCCTTCGCCGGTGCCGTCGAAGTCGTTGTAGCCGAAGATCTTCTGGTAGCCGTAGTACGCGCCGCCGGCGAACACCACGAGGACCAGCAGCGCCGCGACCCAGCCGAGCGCGCGTTTGCTGCGCTTGCGCTTCTTCTTTTTCTTGGCGGGCGCGGGTTCTTCGGCGTACTCCTCGTCTTCGTACTCGGCGTCCTCGTATTCGCCGTACTCCTCGTCGTCGTACGCCTGGTCGTACTCGCCGTCTTCGCGGTACTCGTCTTCGTAGTCGTCGTCGCCGAACAGGTCGTCGAGCTGCTCACGCTCCTGCGGCGCCGAGTCCGGCACGGCCGGGATCACGTCGGTCGGGTGCTCGACCGGCTGCGGCCTGCGCCTCGGCGACGGACCCGGCCTGCCGAGCCGCGGGTCGGGCGGCATGGAGCCGTCGGGCGGGCCGGCGAAGCGCGGGTCAGGCGGCATCGAACCGTCGACGGGACCGGCGAAGCGGGGGTCGCGAGGCATGGAGCCGTCAGGCGGGCCGGCGAACCGGGGGTCCGGCGGCATGGAGCCATCGACCGGGCCGTTGAAACGCGGGTCAGGCGGCATCGAACCGTCCACCGGGCCGGCAAAGCGCGGGTCAGGCGGCATCGAGCCGTCCACAGGACCTGCGAAACGTGGATCCGGCGGCATGGAGCCGTCCGGAGGGCCGGGACGGCGGACCGGGCGCGAAGGGCCGGGGTCGCCGGGCAGCGGCAGGTCGCCGGTGTCCGAGCGCGGACGGCGGCGCGGCGGTGCCGGAGGCACGTCGCCCGGCTCGGCGCGGCGACGGCGGCGCGGCCCGGCGGGCGGGCCCGGCGGCGGAGGCGGCATCTCGCCGGCACCCCGCGGGTCGCCGGAAGGCTGCGGCGGATCGCCTCGGCGAGGGTCACCCGAGGGCTGCGGGAAGTCAGGCGGAGGCACGTCGGCGGGATCGCGTCGGCGGCGACGGCCGGTGGCGGGCGGAGAGCCCGGTGGGCCCGGCGGAGGGGCCTGAGGAGGAGGCGGCACCTCGTCCGAGGCCTCGCGACGGCGCCGTCGGCCGCCGCTCGGTGGGGGCGGCGGGGCGTCGTCGTACGGCTCGGGGGCGGCGTGGTGGGAACGCGGCGGCTGCTCATGGGCGCCGGACGGCGGCGGCGTGCGCCGGGCTCGCCGCGGCCCGCCCGGCGGTGGGGTGCCGGGATCGCGCAACCGTCGGCGGCCGCCTTGGTCTTCGGGACCGCGGGGCTCGGTCATGACTCGCCTTTCCGGGCGCGCTGCGCGGCGGCGGCGTCGAGCCAGGCCTGCAGGATCTCGACGGCGGCGGCCTGGTCGACCACCGCCCGCTGCTTGCGTCCCTTGACCCCCCGCTGGGAAAGCATTCGGGACGCCGTGACCGTCGTCAACCGTTCGTCGGCGAGGCGCACCGGCACGTCGCCGACCCGCGTGGCCAGCTTGTCGGCGTACTCCACCGCGATCTGCGCGGCGGGTCCGGTTCGGTTCGCCAGTGTCTTCGGCAAGCCCACGATCACCTCGACCACCTCGTGTTCGGTGACGAGTTCGGCAAGCTTGTCCAGATCGCTGTCGTCCTTCGCATCACGGGAGAGGGTAACGAGCGGGCTCGCGAGGATGGGGGCGGGATCGCTCAGCGCCACCCCCACCCGGACAGACCCGACATCGACCCCGAGCCGCCTGCCGCGGCCCGGATCGGACTCACCGGGTCGATCCGGGCCCCGCCGCGAGCTAGCGGCCAACGCCGGCGACCGCCGCACGCAGCGCCTCGACGGCCTGCTGCGCGCCGGCCGGGTTGCTGCCGCCACCCTGTGCCATGTCGGGCTTGCCGCCGCCGCGGCCACCGATGGCCTCGGCGAACGACGGCACGAGCTTGCCCGCCGCGATGCCCTGGTCGCGCGCCGCGGCCGTAGTCGCGACGACGAACGCCACTTTGTCGCCCGACGGCGCGAACAGCGCCACCACGCCGGGCCGGGCGCCCAGCCGGCCCCGGACGTCGGACGCGAGCGCCCGCAGCCCGTTGCCGTCGACGTCCGGCACGACCTCCGCGACCACCGACACGCCGCCGGCGTCCTGCGCTTTGTCGGCGAGCGCGCCCGCCGAGCCGAGCACCTGCTGCGTGCGCAGCTGCTCGATCTCCTTCTCCGCGTTCTTCAGCCGCGAAAGCACGTCCTCGATGCGCGAGGGCAGCTGGTCGGTGGGCACCTTGAACGTGTTCGCCAGCTGCGACACGAGCAGCTGTTCCTTGCGCACGTGCTTGAGCGCGTCCGGGCCGACCAGCGCCTCGACGCGGTGCACACCAGACCCGATCGATGAGTCGCCCACGAGCTTCACCAGGCCCAGCTGGCCGATGCGGTCCACGTGCGTGCCACCGCACAGCTCGCGCGAGTAGTCGCCCATGTCGACGACGCGCACGTCGTTGCCGTACTTCTCGCCGAAGAGCGCGACCGCGCCCAGCTCGAGCGCCTTGTCCTTGGTGGTGATGTAGCTCTGCACCTCGACGTCGGTCTGCAGGTAGTCGTTCACCTCTTCCTCGACCTCGGTGAGGATGTCGGTCGACACCGAGGCGGGCGTGGTGAAGTCGAACCGCATCCGGCCCGGCGAGTTGAGCGAGCCGGCCTGCGCCGCGCGCTTGCCGTACGCCCCGCGCACGGCCGCGTGCACGAGGTGCGTCGCCGAGTGCGAACGCTCGATCGAGAGGCGACGCGCGCCGTCCACCGAGCCGGTGAGCTCGGTGCCGATGCCGACCTCGCCCTCGGCGACCTCGACACGGTGCACGAACAGACCCGGCACGACCTTCTGCACGTCGAGCACGTTGATCTTCACGCCGTTGCCGAGCAGCACGCCGATGTCGGCGACCTGGCCACCGCTCTCGGCGTAGAACGGCGTGCGGTCGAGCACCAGCTCGGCCTTGTGGCCCGCGGCGACGCTGCGCACCGGCTGCCCGTCTTCGAGCAGGCCGACGACCTTGGCCGAGGCCTGCAGGTCGGTGTAGCCGAGGAATTCGGTCTCGCCGTTGCGCTCCAGCAGCTTGCGGTACTCCGACAGGTCGCCGTGGCCGTGCTTGCGCTGGGCCGCGTCGGCCTTCGCCCGGGTGCGCTGCTCTTCCATGAGCGTGCGGAACCCGTCCTCGTCGACGGTCAGGCCCTGTTCGGCCGCCATCTCGAGGGTGAGGTCGATCGGGAACCCGTAGGTGTCGTGCAGCTGGAACGCCTTGTCGCCCGCGAGGAGGTCGCCGCCGGACTTCTTCGTCTCGGCCGCCGCGAGGTCGAAGATGCGCGAACCGCTGGTGAGGGTGGCGAGAAACGCCTCCTCCTCCACGCGCACGACCTCGGAGATGCGGTCGAAGTCCGTGACGAGGTTCGCGTACGTCGGGCCCATCGTGTCGCGCACGACCTCGGCGAACGCCTGCAGCACCGGCTCCTGCACGCCCAGCAGGCGCGTGGAGCGGACGATGCGGCGCAGCAGCCGGCGCAGCACGTAGCCGCGGCCGTCGTTGCCCGGCGTCACGCCGTCGCCGATCAGCAGCACACCGGTGCGCGCGTGGTCGGCGATCACGCGGAAGCGGACGTCGTCGGTGTGGTTGGCGCCGTAGCGGCGGCCGGAGAACTCTTCGGCGCGGCCGATCACCGGGCGGACGAGGTCGGTCTCGTACACGTTCTCGACGCCTTGCAGGATCGTCGCGACGCGCTCGACACCCATGCCGGTGTCGATGTTCTTCGCCGGCAGGTCACCGAGGATCGGGAAGCTCTTCTTGCCCGCGCCCTCGCCCCGGATGTTCTGCATGAACACCAGGTTCCAGATCTCGATGTAGCGGTCCTCGTCCGCGACGGGCCCGCCCTCGCGGCCGTACTCGGGGCCGCGGTCGTAGTAGATCTCGGAGCTCGGGCCGCACGGGCCGGGGATGCCCATGGACCAGAAGTTGTCCTCCATGCCGCGCCGCTGGATGCGCTCGGATGGCAGGCCGGTGAGCTTGCGCCACAGCCCCGCCGCTTCGGCGTCGTCCTCGAACACGGTCGCCCAGATCCGGTCGGGGTCGAGCCCGTAGCCGCCCTCGGACTGCGGCCCGGTGATCAGCTCCCAGGCCAGCTCGATGGCGCCTTCCTTGAAGTAGTCGCCGAACGAGAAGTTGCCCGCCATCTGGAAGAACGTGTTGTGCCGCGTGGTCTTGCCGACCTCGTCGATGTCGGGCGTGCGCACGCACTTCTGCACGCTGGTCGCGCGCGAGTACGGCGGCGGCGCCTCACCGAGGAAGTACGGCTTGAACTGCACCATGCCGGCGTTCACGAACAGCAGGTTCGGATCGTCGAGGATCAGCGAGGCGCTGGGCACGCGGGTGTGCCCCTTCTCCTCGTAATGGCGCAGGAATCGTTCGGTGATCTCGTGTGTGTCCACGGGTGTGTCCTCGGGCTGGGGTCCGCGCACCGCTCGGCGCGAAGATCGGACCGGGAAAAGGGGGAGGCGGCGACGGCGGAAGGCACTGCTCGCGGACGCGAGAAGATCAGCCTTCCGCCCGGCGAGCTCGCCGGACCGGGCGCGCGGCGGCGTGCCGGCCCGCGCCACCCGGCGGCGCGATGTAGCCGGTCCGTTCCTCGACCATGTCGTGCAGCTCCTGCTCCCGTTCGCTCATCCCGGCGCGCACCTCGGCGCCGAACGAACCGACGGCGCCGGCCAGCTCGCGCACGGCCTCGCCCAGGTTCGATGCTAACCCCGAGGGCGTGGCCTGACGAACCGTCTCGCCGGCCTTGCGGGTGAGCGCGACGCCGGCGAGCACGCCGACGCCGAGCCAGAACAGACGCTTCACTTCTTCCTCCGGCGAGCGGGTCGCTGGGCCTTCGCTTCCTGCTTCTTGCGGCGCGCGCGGATCGCCTTGCTGATCCCGTAGGACAGCGCGGCGGTCTTCACGAGCGGGCCGCCGAGGGTCGCGGTGAACACCGAGGACAGGGCCGAGACGTTGCCCGTGACGGCCTGCGCGTTGGCAGTGATCCCGTCGACGCGCTCGAGCTGGGTGTTCACGTGCGTGATCGTCTCGTTGGCACCCAGCAGGATCGGGTCGGTGTTCTCGTGGGCCTTGCGGATCGCGATCGTCGCCTCGTCCAGCGTCCGGCCGAGCTTGAGCAGCGGGATCGCCAGCAGCAAGACCAGCACCACGAATGCTCCTGCGGCGATCAGCGCGGCGATCTGCCCTGCCGACACGGGCCCTCCTCGGGGTTGCACGGGTCTTCGGTGTCAGTGAGGTTACCGCCTGGCCAGCCGTTCGGCGGTGTCGCCCCGCCGGTCGGTCACTCAGCGCAGCCGAACCGGTTCCGACCTGCGGTTGTGCCCCGTGCGGAACCTCCACCGGGCGAGCCGGCGCAGCGTTCGGGTGGTGGTGATCAGTCGTCCTGTTTGGCGACCGCCCGGTACAGCACCGCCATGTCCTCCTCGCCGTGGCCGGCGTCGACGGCGGCCTGCAGGTGGGCGAGCGTCGCCGCGGCCCCGGCCACGTCGACCGCGTCTCCCGCGGCCTCCACCACGAGCCGCGCGTCCTTGGCGGCCAGCGCGGCGGGGAAGCTCGTCGGGTAGTCGCCCGAGAGCATCAGCGGGCCCTTCATACGCGCGTAGCCGACGTCGAAGCCGGTCCCCTCCATCACGTCGAAGAACAGCTGCGGGTCGACGCCGAGAGCGCGGGCGAGCGCGAGGCTCTCGGCCGTGCCGTTGGTCAGCGCGAGCACCCAGGCGTTCATCACGAGCTTCAGCCGCGTGGCGGTGCCCGGCACGGTGCCCAGCCAGCGCGTGCGCGAGCCGACGGCGTCGAAGATCAGCGCGGCGGTCTCGTGCACGTCGTCCGGCCCGGCGGCCAGGACCTGCAGCTGCGCCTGCTCGGCGGGGACCTTCGTGCCCATCACCGGGCAGTCGACGAACACGACACCCGCCTTCTCGGCGGCCTCGGCCAGCGTGGCGATCCACTCCGTGCCGACCGTGCTCATCTGCAGCCAGACCGTGCCGGCCTTGACTTCCGCGGCGGCGAAGACCTCGGCGACCGTGGGCCCGTCGGACAGCATCGTGACGAGCACGTCGGCATCCGCCGCGGCCTCGGCCGGGGTGTCCGCGACCGTGGCGCCGTCGGCGGCCAGCGGCTCGGCCTTGCCCCGCGTGCGGTTCCACACGCGCAGCGAGACGCCGGCGCGGACGAGGTTGGCGGCCATCGGGTGGCCCATGATTCCGGTGCCCAGGAAGGCGACAGTGGTCATGGCTCCATCGTGCCCGTCGGTACCCCGGCCCGCAGATGGGGTCAGTGCCGTCAGTGGCTCAGCGCGGGCCAGGTCGACGCCCGCCCGGCCACCAGCTCGTCGAAGCCGGGGAACCCGGTGGCGCGCAACGGCTCGGCCGACGCCGTCCCCGAGCCCGACGCCGGGTGGCGCACGCGGACGGTCACGTGGCCGGGGTTCGAGCCGCCGTCGTGCCAGTGGCGGGTGTGCGCCGGGATGCCGAGCAGGTCGCCGGGCTCGCACAGCACGGCGTGGACCTGGCGGCCCGCGTGCAGGTACCAGACGGCGGAGCCGGTCACGAAGAACCGGTCCTCGTCGCGCGGCAGGCTGCGTTCGGCCGCGCCGAAGTCGCCCGTCAGCACGTCGACGGCGTGGTAACCCACGGCCGTGGTGCGCGAGTCGATGCGGTCCTGGAAACGGGCGAGCACCTCGGACTCACTGGCGCCGGGCAGCGGCCCGTCCACCGGCCAGCGTCCGAACTCGACCCCGACGCGGGCCAGCTCGGCCGTGATCGTCCCCGGGTCCTCGGTCCTCAGCAGCACGTGCCCGGGCTGGTCGTCGGGCCACACCGTCAGCAGCGTCATCGCCACCCCCTCCGTCACCGGGAATCAACCGACCTGACGGCCGGACATTCCCGCTCTCGCCGTTATACGGAAGAACGTGGCGACGTTCACGGGAGTTTCACCGAGCGGGATCGAAGGGGGAACCAACACTGCCCTGGCGGGGCAGATGATCACTCCACGTGCGGTGAACTGCGCAAACTCGACTATACATCGCGGGTATACCTGGCATGCATAGTCGCCGGCATGTCGATCAGTCACGCTCTGCTCGGGCTGCTGGAGGCCGGCGCGCGCCACGGCTACGACCTCAAGCGGACCTACGACGAACGGTTCGGCCAGGACCGGCCACTGCGCTACGGGGAGGTCTACTCGACGTTGTCGCGGCTGTTGAAAAACGGGCTCGTCGAAGCCGCGGGTGTCGAGGCCGGTGGCGGGCCGGACCGCAAGCGCTACACGATCACCGACGCGGGGATCACCGACGTCGAGACGTGGCTGCGCACGCCGGAAGAGCCGGTCGCGCACCTGCAGAACATCCTCTACACGAAGGTCGTGCTCGCGCTGCTGTCCGGCCGCGACGCCGCCGACGTGCTCGACGTCCAGCGCGCCGAGCACCTGCGCGTGATGCGCGAGCTGACCCGGCGCAAGCGCGCGGGCGACCTCGTCGACGCGCTGATCGGCGACTACGCCCTGTTCCACCTCGAAGCCGACCTGCGCTGGCTGGAGCTGGCCGCGGCCCGTCTCGACCGGCTCGCCGCCACGCAGACTTCGCACAGATCACCCGAGGGAGGGCAAGCATGAACGCTTCGGCCGAATGCACGGAGGTGCTGCTGCGCGGGACGGTGCTGACCAAGTCGTTGCTCTGGCAGACTGCGGTCCCGCTCGTGCTGGCCGTGGCCGCCGCGATCGGCACCGGCATCGGCCTCGTCGCGCTGGTGACGCGGCTACTGGGCGCGTCGGTGACCGTCGACTGGGCCACCATCACCACGCTCGCCGGCACCGGCGTCGCCCTCGTCTTCCTCGTGACTGCGCTCGCGCTGCCCGCCCTGCGCACCGCGATGCGGCCCGACTCCATCCGGACCGAGTGAGCCCTACTGCCGCTCGTCGCGGATGGTGCGGCGCAGGCGGGGCACGCGCTCGGCCAGGGGGCGTTCGCCGCCGCGCTGGGTGGGTTCGTAGTAGTCGCGGCCGACGAGCTCGTCCGGCGGGTACTGCTGGGCCAGGACGCCTTCCGGGACGTTGTGCGGGTAGCGGTAGCCCTGCGCGTTGCCGAGCTTCTTGGCGCCCGCGTAGTGGCCATCGCGCAGGGGCGGGGGCACAGTGCCGGCCAGACCGGCGCGGACGTCGGCCAGGGCGGCGTCGATGGCGGTGACCACGGCGTTGGACTTCGGCGCCGTGGCGAGGTGGATGGTGGCCTGCGCGAGGGCGAGGCGGCCTTCGGGCATGCCGATGAACTGCACGGCATGGGCGGCCGCCACCGCCGCCTGCAGTGCGGTCGGATCGGCCAGGCCGACGTCCTCGCTCGCGTGGACCACGAGCCGCCGCGCGAGGAAGCGCGGGTCCTCCCCCGCCTCGATCATGCGGGCCAGGTAGTGCAGCGCGGCGTCGACGTCGGAGCCGCGGATGGACTTGATGAACGCGCTGATCACGTCGTAGTGCTGGTCGCCGTCGCGGTCGTAGCGCACGGCCGCCTTGTCCACAGTGGACTCAACGGTGGCGAGGTCGATCGTCTTGGCCTCGGTTGCCGACGCGGCGTCGGCGGCGGCCTCCAGCGCCGTCAGAGCGCGGCGCGCGTCGCCGCCGGCCAGGCGCACGAGGTGGTCGCGCGCCTCGTCGGTCAACCTGAGCGAGCCGCCCAGGCCGCGTTCGTCGGTCAGCGCGCGGTCGAGCAGCTTCACGATGTCCTCGTCGGTCAGCGGCCGCAGCTGAAGCACCAGCGACCGAGACAGCAGCGGTGACACGACGGAGAACGACGGGTTCTCGGTCGTCGCGGCCACCAGCAGCACCGTGCGGTCCTCGACCGCGCCCAGCAACGCGTCCTGCTGCGTCTTGGAGAAGCGGTGCACCTCGTCGATGAACAGCACGGTGTTCTCGGCGTTGTACTGCCGGCGCCGCCGCGCCTCCTCGATGACGCCGCGCACCTCCTTGACGCCCGCCGACAGCGCGGACATCGCGACGAACCGGCGGCCGGTCGCGATCGAGACGAGGTTCGCCAGCGTGGTCTTGCCCGTGCCCGGCGGACCGTAGAGCAGCACGGACGCCGGCGCGGCCCCCTCCACGAGGCGACGCAGCGGCGCGCCCTCGCGCAGCAGGTGCTGCTGCCCGACCACCTCGTCGAGCGTGCGCGGCCGCATCCGCACGGCCAGCGGCGAGCTCGCCGGGTCGGCCTGCGGTTCGGCCGACGAACCAGCGCGCGTCGGTTCCGGCGGCGGCCCCAGGTCGGGGTTCACCGTGAAGAGTTCGTCCTGTGCCACATCGTTGACGTTAACCGACCACCCCGACAACTCCGCTTGCCCGGCCCGCGTACCCGCGCTACCGTTGACTCCGTGACCAGATGAGCAAATCTGGTCACGGAGTCAACGATCAAGGGAGACGAAGGTGCCGGACGAGCCGAACCGCGACCGCGCGGACCGGATCCTCGACGCGGCGGCCGAGCTGCTGGTGCGCTGGGGCTCGCGCAAGGTCACGATCGAGGACATCGCGCGCCGCGCCGGCATCGGCAAGGGCACCGTCTACCTGCACTGGCGCACCAAAGACTCACTGTTCGGCGCGTTGCTGATGCGCGCTTCGGTGCGGCTGCTCGAAGCGTCGGTGGCCGAGCTGCGTGCCGACCCGCACACGGTCGTGCCACACCGCTACTTCCGCTCGACGTTCCTGCTCACGACGCGAGACCCGCTGCTGTCGGCGATGCTCGCGAACGACACGGAGCTGCTCGGCGACTACGCGATCAGCGCGGCCGAGACCCAGCGGGAGGCCGCGGAGGCGGTCGAGCGCACCTTCGAGCTGTTCCTCGGCAGCGGCCTGCTGCGCAGTGACATCCCGGATGTGCGCTTCGCGCTCGGCGCCGCCTCCAGCGGTTTTTACCTTTACGGCAACATCAATCCCGAGTTCGCGGACACGCCGCTCGAGGCCAGGGCCGACGCGCTGGCCCGCGTGATCCGCGCCGCCTTCGAACCGCCGGGCGAACCCGACCCGGGGATGGTCGAGAAGGCGGCCGACGAGCTCCGCACGGTGTTCGAGGCCTACGCCTCGGCCGCCCGCGCGGTGATCTACCCGGGGAAACCCACCACCGGCGCCGGCTGATCCCGGCCAGTAGTTGAAGACAGATTGGGGCTGTCGCACCATGAGCACCGCACTTCCCGAAGCCTGGACCATCCACAAGGAACAGTTCTGGCTGCGGGGCCACCGTCCCGAAAACGCCGTGGAGTTCAAGCCCGAGCTGGGCACGTGGAACGTCTACGGCCACCCGGAGGCCCACGCCATCCTGTCCGACCCGGCCACGTTCTCCTCCGACACCGCGCGGCTGCTGCCCGAGAAGACCCTAGGCGACACCAAGGAGCTCTCGGCCGGCAACCTGCTGCAGCTGGATCCCCCGCTGCACAACAAGATGCGCAAGCTCGTGAGCCGCGCCTTCACACCGAAGGTGGTGGCCGACCTCGAGCCGCGGATCGCCGAGCTGACCCACGAGCTGCTCGACGAGGCCGCCGGGCGCGACCACCTCGAGCTCGTCGCCGATCTTGCCTACCCGCTGCCGGTGATCGTGATCGCCGAGCTGCTCGGCGTGCCGGCGAGCGACCGCCACCTGTTCCGCGAGTGGGTGGACCGGCTGTTCGAGAGCCCAGAGCAGTTCTCGCTCACCGACGACTCCGAGGAACAGCAGAAGCGGCTGCAGGAACAGCTTGCCGTGAGCCGCAAGTTCACCGACTACCTCGGCGAGCACGCGGACGAACGCCGCAGCAACCCGCGCGAAGACCTGCTCACCAAGCTCGTCGAGGCGGAGGTCGACGGAGAACGGCTGACGCGTTCGGAGATCGTGAACTTCGCCCAGGTGCTGCTGCTGGCCGGGCACATCACCACAACGATGCTGCTGGGCAACACCGTGCTGTGCCTCGACGCGTTCCCCGAGTGGGACGAGCGCGTGCGGGCGGACCGTTCGCTGCTGGCGCCGGTGATCGAGGAGTCGCTGCGCTACCTGTCGCCGTTCGGGGCCGTGGCGCGCGTGACCAACCGCGAGGTGGAAGTCGGCGGCACCACGATCCCGGCCGACCAGATGCTCATGATCTGGGTGGCCGCGGCCAACCGCGACCCGCGCGTGTTCGCCGAGCCGGACTCGTTCGACCCGACGCGCGAGGACATCGCCCACGCGCACCTGGCGTTCGGGCGCGGCATCCACTTCTGCATCGGCGCGCCGCTCGCGCGGCTCGAAGGCCGCACGGCGCTGAACATCCTGCTCGACCGCTACCCCTCGCTGCGCACGATTCCCGGTGAGCCGCCGGCGTTCCAGCCCAACCCGGCGATGACGGGCGTGACGAAGCTGCCGCTGAGCGTTTGACGATCTGCGCGTCTGGACCGTTGCGCCGCCGGCGAACACCGCTCGCCGGCGGCGTCCCGGCGGGCAGACTGAGGTGATGGTCTCCTCGATCGCCGTGCTTTCGGACATCCACGGGGTGCTGCCCGCGCTCGACGCCGTGCTCGCGGAGCCGGACGTCGCGGCGGCCGACGTGGTCGTGCTGTGCGGCGATCACGCCGCTGGTCCCCTGCCGCGGCAGACGCTCGACCGGCTCGGGGCGCTCGGCGAACGTGCGGTGTGGGTGCGCGGCAACGCCGACCGCGAACTCGTGTCACTGGCCGGCGGTGGCACCACGCAGATCCCCGACCCGATCGCGCCGTGGGCCGCAGCTCAGCTGCGCCCGGACCAGGTCGAGCTGCTCGCCGCGCTGCCGCTGACCGTCACGCTCAACGTCGACGGGCTCGGCGAGGTGCTGTTCTGCCACGCGACCCCACGCGACGACGAGGAAGTCGCCCTCGTCGACAGCCCGCTGTCCCGCTGGGCGGAGGTGCTCGGCGGCGTCACAGCGGAAACCGTGGTGTGCGGCCACACGCACATGCCGTTCGTGCGGCTCGCGGACCGCACGCGGATCGTCAACCCCGGCAGTGTCGGAATGCCGTACGGCACAACGGGTGCGCACTGGGCCCTGCTCGGCCCCGGCGTGCAGCTGCGCCGAACCCCTTACGACACCGCGAAAGCGTGCGAAGTGCTGGCTGGCTCGGGGTACGCCGACATCGAAGAATGGGCGGACTACTTCGTGAGCAACCCGGTGTCGGACGCGGAAGCGTTGCGCGTGTTCAGTCCACGCGCTCGCGGAACGACCGCCACATGATCGCCACCGCGTAGGGCAGGAACTCGCGCCCGCGGCGCCATAGCCACGGCACGCCCCGCGCGACGAGCCACACGACGTGGCTCGCGGTGCTCGGCTGGACGCCGCCCGAGCAGGTCAGGCTCACGGGTTCCGGCACCGCGAACCCGGCTTCGGCCAGCAGTGCGGTGTAGCCGAGCGCCAGCATCCGGTGGCCCAGCTCCGACGGGTGCAGCCGGTCGACACTCCACGACGGCAGGTCGTAGGCGCCGGGCATCGCGTCGAGGTCCAGGCACGGCACGCATTCGGCGGCCACGACCGCGTCGATGACCTCGTTGAGCTCCGCGACGCGGGCGCTGAGCGCGCGCTTGATCGACGGCGGGAGGCGGAACACCTTGCCGTGGTCGTGGAAGCGCACCGGCACCAGCAGCGTGCCATGGGCGGCGAGCGTGCGGATGAGCTCGGTGAGGTCGGCGGCGATCTGCTCGGCGTCGAAATCGGGCCGCAGCGTGTCGTTCATGCCGACCACGAGCAGCGCGACCTCGGGCCGGAACTCCAGCACCGCCGGCAGCTGCTGGGTCAGCACGTCCTTCATCCGCGCGCCTTCGAACGACGGGTTGAGGTACCCGTCCTCGTCCACCCCGAGCGCGGCGGCGACCAGCGGCCCCACCCCGCGCCAGCCGCCTCGGTTCGGCAGCGGATCGCCCAGACCCACGGCGGTGGAGTCCCCCAGCATGGCCAGCCGGCGCGCGCGGCGCGGCTCGTCGGCCGGCGCGGCGTCGGTGGTCTGCCGCTGCGGCGCGGGATCGGCGGGTTCGGGGAAGCGGGTGACTTCGACGCTGATCACGGTCACGCAGAAGACCATCCGGCACCGAAACTCACCTGCGGTGATGACCAGGTAACGCGGCATGGACGGGGGCTGAAACTCTTGGCATGTCCTGTCCGCCCGGCGGGGTCGGGATTGCCGGTTCCCGTGTTCACCCGCGCGAAACGGGATCTTTCGGGTAAATCGGGCCATCCCCCACCGCCGCGGGAGTCGCCGATCGCATGGTCAGGCGCCTCGGTGAGCCGATCCGGGTAGTTCGACCCAGCCCCGTGTGCCGCCGGTGATGGTGGTGGCGGGCTAGCGGAAAGCGGGGTAGAACGCGAGGTCCGCGTGCGGTCCCAGCCGCGCGCCGAGCGCCGCCGCCACGCGCTGTGCATGCTCGGCGATGTCGGTGAGGCGTGCGTAACCCGCGTGCTTCGCCAGCTCGCGCCACCACGTGACGAGCGCCGCCTCGCGGCTCACGGGCGTGGCGTGGCGGCTGAGGTCGAGCTTGGGCAGCGTCTCGCGCGTGATGAGCCAGACCATGAGCAGCTCGCTGATCGTGAGCTGCGCGGCGAGCTCCTCGTCGTCGGCGAACGAGGGCCACACGGACACGACCTCGGCGCGCCAGGCCGCGATCATCGCCTCGCTCATGCCTGCGGGCAGGGCCAGCGCGTCTTCGCAGGAGGCGAACGGCAGGCGCAGGTACGCGGCGTCGACCAGGGCCGTGCGCACACGGCCGCGTTCGAAGTCGAGGAACCGCACGCCGGAGCCGGTCACGAGGTTGTTGTCGGGGCTCAGGTCCACGGGGCTGAACGCGCGGAACGACGCCGAGCGCGCCTGCGCGACCGCCTGGGCGACGCGGTCGTGGACCGGCTCGGCGACCACCACGTCGAGCAGGTCCGCCAGCATCGGCGGCACCTCCGCGGTGAAGTCGGCGAGACCCGCGTCCTGGTTGCGCACCGGGCCGCCGAGGCGGCGCAGCAGCGCGTTGAAGTCGGCTTCGCGGCTGGCGGTGCTCGCGTGCAGGCGCCCGAGCGAGCGGGCCCACGACAGCAGCGCGCGCTCGGCCGCGCGGGAATCACGCGAGGCGAGCTTGTCCTGCAACGTCGGCGCACGGCCGAGGTCCTCGATCACGAGCACGCGGTGACGACCGTCGTGGGCGAGCAGCTCGGGGCACATGCGCTCGTCGGGCGCCAACGCCGTGAAGAGCTGGTAGCTCACGGCTTCCTGCGCGAACGGGTCGGCCTCGCCGGGCTCGGGCGGGTCGGGGTAGTACTTGATGACCAGCGTGCGCGGCAGCGCGAACGACGACGACACGACCCGGGCCCGCACGACCGTGGCCGGTCCGCTGCCCTCGAGTCCTTCCGGTGACACCAGGGTGATCGCGCTACCGAAGCGGCGCGAGAGCACCGCTTCGCCCGCCGCGACCGCCGCGGCAACAGCGAGCTGCCCGGCTCCTGCCCCGACGCCCGCGTCGCCGGCGGAGGAGGTGTCGACTGTCATTGGCACCGACCCTACTCGTGACTGAGCAACCATGACCACAGTGATCCGGGCGAGAACACGCGAACCGACGCGTAGTTCATCACCCGCGTGAAAGCGGACGTAACAGGGCGCCGGAACGTTGCTTGCGCCGTCGAAGTATCAGCACAATAGCCGCAGCGAGCACGATCCCGAGCAGGTTCACGAACAGCTGCAGCAGCGAATATCCCGCGCGGTCCCAGCGTCCGGCGACCGCCGCGACCATCACGTAGCCGGCGGCCGGCACGGTGGTCACGGAGATGAACACCCCGACCAGCGCGGCGGACTTCGCCGACGTCATCGCGAGCATCCCGGCGGCGCCGGCGAGCAGCGCGACCACGAACGACGCCGCGCCGACCTGGTAGACGAAGTCGACGTTGTAGTTGTCGACGATGCTCGTCGGGTCGAAGAACCCGGACACGCTCCCCAGCAGCACCGCCACGCCCGTGATCACCATCGCCACCGGGAACCCCACCGCCAGCGCGATCGCCGCCCGGCGGACGAGGTCCCAGCGCCGCAGGACCAGGCCCACGGCGACGGCGGCCAGCGGGCCGAACTCGGGGCCGACCACCATGGCGCCGACGACCGTGATCGGCGAGTCGGTGATCACGCCCGTGGCGGCGAGCAGGCAGGCGATCGTCAGGAACGCCTGGAACGTGACGCTCCACCGCGACTCCTCGCCCGTGCGGCCGAGCAGCTCCTGCCACACCATCGCGTCGGCACCCTCGCCGGGCGCGGCTTCCTCGGCGGCGTCGGCCGCGTCGGATACCGCGGTGTCGAGGTTCTCGAGCGTGATCCCGCCCGTGCGGTCGAGGTGCAGCGCGCACAACGCGTCGACGATGTCGCCCGCGGCTTCACGGGCGACGTCGGCCTCCACGAGGTCGCCCTCGGGCACGAGGGCGACCCCGTGGTGCACCACGAGGTGTGCGGTCCCGGAGTGTGCTCGCAGGTACGCGAGCACCTCGGGGGTCCGATCCGGCGGGCACAAGGCCCTGAGGTGGAGCATCAGCCCTGGGGCTGTGCCGGTTTCGCGCTCTGGGGCTCGGCGGCCTGGGACTTGGCCTCGGCGTTCTGGGGCTTGGCGTTCTCGGACTTCGCGCCCTGGGGCTTGGCGTCGATGCCGGCTTCCTTGCGCTGCTGTGCCGTGATGGGCGCGGGCGCGGCCGTGAGCGGGTCGTAGCCGCCGCCGGTCTTGGGGAAGGCGATGACGTCGCGCAGCGAGTCGGCCTTCGCCAGCAGCATCACGATGCGGTCCCAGCCGAACGCGATGCCGCCGTGGGGCGGCGGGCCGAAGGCGAAGGCGTCGAGCAGGAAGCCGAACTTCTCCTGCGCTTCCTCCTCGCCGAGGCCCATCAGCGCGAACACGCGCCTCTGCACGTCGCCGCGGTGGATACGGATCGAGCCGCCGCCGATCTCGTTGCCGTTGCAGACGATGTCGTAGGCGTAGGCCAGGGCGGCGCCCGGGTCCTGCTCGAACTTGTCGACCCACTCCGGCGTGGGCGAGGTGAAGGCGTGGTGCACGGCGGTCCACTTGCCCGAGCCGACGGCCACGTCGTCGCCGATGTCCTCGACCGGCGCGAACAGCGGCGCGTCGACGACCCACACGAACGACCAGGCGTCCTCGTCGATGAGGCCGAGGCGCTTGCCGATCTCGTCGCGCGCGGCGCCGAGCAGCCCCTGGGTCGTGGCGGTCTTGCCGGCGGCGAAGAAGATGCAGTCGCCGGCCTTCGCGCCGGCGGCCTTGGCCACGTTCTCGCGCTCGGTCTCCGACAGGTTCTTCGCGACCGGGCCGCCGAGCGTCCCGTCTTCGTTCACGAGGATGTACGCGAGGCCGCGCGCGCCGCGCTGCTTGGCCCACTCCTGCCACGCGTCGAGCTGGCGGCGCGGCTGGTCGGCACCGCCGGCCATCACGACCGCGCCGACGTAGGGTGCCTGGAACACGCGGAACGGAGTGTCGGCGAAGAACTCCGTCATGTCGGTGATCTCGAGGTCGAAGCGCAGGTCCGGCTTGTCGGAGCCGTACTTGGCCATGGCCTCGTGGTAGGTGATGCGCGGGATCGGGCGCGGGATCTCGTGGCCGATCAGCTTCCACAGCGCGGACACGATGTCCTCGCCGAGCTTGATCACGTCGTCCTGGTCGACGAAGCTCATCTCGATGTCGAGCTGCGTGAACTCCGGCTGGCGGTCGGCGCGGAAGTCTTCGTCGCGGTAGCAGCGCGCGATCTGGTAGTAGCGCTCGAGGCCACCGACCATGAGCAGCTGCTTGAACAGCTGCGGCGACTGCGGCAGCGCGTACCAGGAACCGGGCTTGAGGCGCGCCGGCACGAGGAAGTCGCGGGCACCCTCGGGGGTGGAGCGGGTCATCGTCGGCGTCTCGACCTCGACGAAGTCCTGCTCGTCGAGCACGGCGCGCGCGGCACGGCTGACCTGGCTGCGCAGGCGCATCGCGGCCGCCGGGCCGCTGCGGCGCAGGTCGAGGTAGCGGTACTTCAGGCGCACCTCTTCGCCGACGTCCACGCGGTCGTCGATCGGGAACGGCAGCGGCGCGGCCTCGGACAGCACCACGAGCTCGGTCACGAGGACCTCGATCTCGCCCGTGGGGATCTCGGCGTTCGCGTTGCCCTCGGGCCGCTTCGACACCTCGCCGACGATCTTCACGCAGAACTCCGACCGCAGCGCGTGCGCGCGCTCGGCCATCTCGCCCTCGCGGAAGACCACCTGGGCGACCCCGCTGGCGTCGCGGAGGTCGATGAAGATGACTCCGCCGTGATCGCGCCGCCGCGCCACCCAGCCGGTGAGGGTGACGGTCTGACCGGCCTGCTCGGCACGCAGGGTGCCGGCTTGATGAGTGCGGAGCACTGCGACTGCTCTCCTTAGCCCACGGGTTCACGGGTTCGTCGACGGGTTTTCGCCGAACACAGAGGCTAACGAATGGTGGGGAGAGCGCGGCGACCAGGTTTGACTCTCAGTTTGAGTCGCCGTGAGCCGGGATGGCGGAGAGCCGGTTGTGGGCATCGGCCGGGGGAAGACACACCCCGCCCTCCCCGGGGGGCGTCCCTTGTCCAGTCTATCCGGCACCCCCGACAAAAACGGCGAGAACGCCGCTGGGCCACCGAGCTGTCCACATCTCGGGGCAGGTGTGGACAACTCCGCCGGCGGTCATGCGCGGAGCGCGCCGACCGCCGGGAGAGCAGGCCCGAGCGCGAGAGGGGGACGGTGACCCGGCCGTTCGGGGGGCGGCGCGGCCGGGTCACCGCTGCTGACCGCGCCGGTCGGGGAAGGCCGGGTGGCGCGCTCAGAGCAGGCGGAGCTGTTCGGCGGGTGGTGGGGCTTCCACCCGGGGCTCCGGGACTTCCGGTTCGGCGGCTGTGCGGGGGTTGTAGCCCGTTTTGGGGGCCAGGCCGTGGCGGCGCAGCAGCGGGCCGACGCGTTCGCCGAGTTGCTGGCGGTAGGCGCGGTCGACGTAGCTGCCGCGCGCGTAGAGGCGTTTGTAGCGTGGCACCAGCGCGGGGTGGTTGCGGCCGAGCCACGACGCGAACCACTCGCGCGCGCCGGGGCGCAGGTGGAGGGGGATGACGCTGACGCTGTCGGCGCCCGCGTCGGCGAGTTCGGTGAACAGCGCGTCGAGGGCCTCGACCGAGTCGGTGAGGTACGGCAGCACCGGCGCGACGAGCACGGAACACGGCAGGCCGGCCGCGCGCGCCTTGCGCACGAGGTCGAGCCGCGCCTGCGGGCTCGGGGTGCCGGGTTCGAGACGGCGCTGCAGCTCGCGGTCGAGCAACGCGATGGACACCGCGAGGCTGACCGGGACGTCCTTGGCGACCGACTCCAGCAGCGGCAGGTCTCGGGTGAGGACCGTGCCCTTCGACAGGATCGACAGCGGCGTGCCCGAATCGGCCAGGGCGCGGATGATGCCGGGCATGAGCTGGTAGCGGCCTTCGGCGCGCTGGTACGGGTCGGTGTTGGTGCCCATGGCCACGTGCTCGCGCTGCCAGCTGGGGCGTTTCAGTTGCGCGGCAAGGACTTCCGGGGCGTTGACCTTCACCACGACCTGGGTGTCGAAGTCGTGGCCCGCGTCGAAGTCGAGGTAGGTGTGGGTGTTGCGGGCGAAACAGTTGTGGGACACCATGCCGTCGGCCACGAAATCGCCGGTGCCGGTGGTGATGTCGAACAGCGGCAGCTCCAGGCCGAGCGACTCGACGGACGTGACGACGCGCCGCACGGACCCGATCGTCGTGCCGTCGAGAGAGCGCTTCCACGCGACGGCCGGATCGGTCAGATGCAGGAACCGCAACACTTCCCCGGCACCGCCGGTCAGCCGCGCCTGGCGCCGGCCGGCGTACTCGCGGTGGCCGACCGTCTCGTGCTCGAACGAGAACCGGTCCAGCGCGGCGAACATCGCGTCGACCACGTCGGTCTCGTCGTGCGCGATCGACAGCACCCCGCGCCGGTACGCGCCCGCCAGGTCGAACAGCCCGGCGAGGAACCCGCGCGCCCAGTGCGCGTCGGGCTTCGCCGGCAGGCTCATGAAACCCACGGACGAACCGAAATCGGGCAGGTACCGCACCGCCCGCGCCGCCGCGTCCTTCTCCGTCGCGAAGCCGCCGGAGCGCAACATCCCGCACAGGTAGCCGGCTCGGTAGCCGAGCGTGTCGTCGGGTGTGCGCACGAACTTGCCGCCGCCGACGAGCTCCGTGCCCTCGACCAGGTGCGGCCGCTGCGCCGCGCCCAGCTTGCTGCCCGTGACGTACTTCCAGCCGCGCGCGCTGAGGAACCGATGGTCGGGCCCGGTGACGAGCGCGGTGCCGTCGTCGAGCGTCACGCGGTACGCCTCGCGCACCGTCGTCCAGTGCGCCAGCACCTCCGTGGGCACCAGCCGCCGCGCGACGCCGTGGCCGCGCGTGCCGAGGATCCGCTCCCCCACCTGGAGGTCGGCGATCGGCTTCGCGCGCCCGTCGGCCATCAGCACGGGTGTGCCGCCTTCAAGGCAATACGTGCACGCGTGGGAACACCCGCGGTACGGGTTCACGGTCCACCGGAACGGCACCTGCGACCCGTCGGGCACCCGGTTCAGCACGGACTTGGCGTGCACCTCGTGAAAGGTGACGCCGTCGAACTCCGGTGACCGCACGGACCGCACCAGCCCGTCCAGACCAGGCAGGATCGGCTCGCCCTCCCCTGCACGTTGTCGTTCCCATCGCACCCGTCCAGTCGAACACATGTTCTATTGTGTGTCAAACAGGTGTTCGAACGCTCACGCCGGCCAAGCCCGGCCGCGCCAGGAGGGCACACAGCGTGAACGGCCGTTACACGCAAGCGGCGATCTCGGCAGACTGAGACCCGAGTGCCACCAAGATCATTAACGTGAGTTTCATGATCAAAGAGACGTTCTCCGCTGTGGCGCTACTCTTTTCGCTGAGCCCCGCGCCGGCAACCGTTCCACCGCCGCGCCCGCTCCACACTGTGAGCTGCAAACGGGCAATACCTACCTGAGAACCTCCGGGGCGAAGAAGGTCGTCGGGTTCAAGCCGAAGTTCACCTGACCTGAACCCATGGACACGATCTCGCTGACCGGGCAGATGTTCGCCATCGCCGACGGAAGCCCGACCGCTCGCGGCGATGGGCCGACTTCCACCAATGTCGGCCAAGTGTCAGTCGAAAACAGGCGAATCGGTTTCAGCTGGTCTGACACCACAACGACCACGTCGTTCGGACGGGCGACGGTGAGCGCGGTATGGCACGGCATCCCCCAGGCCGCCACGGTCGACAGCCCACAGGCGACGCTTTCCTGCGGAGCCTAGGATCATCCGATGAAGGTATCCGAGGGCTACCACGGCTCGGGGAACGTCGTGACTGTCGAGTCGCCGGTCTACTTGATCGAGTTTTGGACAAGGGTTGCCGAGCCCGACAGCGGTGAACAATGGAGTCTGGCCGAGTACGAGCTGACGAACTGCGAGGCCACCGAACCCCTCGAGTGGGCGGGCCACCACAAACCAGTCGACAGCAAAGCAGTTGTCTATGCCTGCCAACGACAGCCGGCCGGCTCGCCGAGCTCGGACGTGCACATCCTTCTCGTCGGCACGGATCCGAGCAGCAACCCGTCGCGCAAGGCTTCACTGAGCTGGTCACCTCGGCGGTGAGCGCCGCCGGGAGAAAACCCGGCGGCGCCCGCAAACCCCCCCCAAGACCTCAGATCGGGAACCGATCCAGCGCCCGGATCTTGTTCGTCGCGTCCAGGGCCGCGACCTTGTACGCCTCCGAGAGCGTCGGGTAGTTGAACACCGCGTCCACCAGGTAGTCGACGGTGCCGCCACAGCCCATGACGGCCTGGCCGATGTGGACGAGATCCGTGGCGCCCGTGCCGAAGACGTGGACGCCCAGCAGTTTGCGGTCCACTGTGGACACCAGGAGTTTCAGCATGCCGTAGCTGTCGCCGGTGATCTGGCCGCGCGCGAGCTCGCGGTAGCGGGAGATGCCGACCTCGTACGGCACCGAGGACGACGTCAGCTGGGCCTCGGTGGCGCCGACGTAGGAAATCTCCGGAATCGTGTAGATGCCGATGGGCTGCAGGGCGCCGAGGCCGTTCGCGGGTTCGCCGAACGCGTGGTACGCGGCGAGCCGGCCCTGGTCCATCGAGGTGGCGGCGAGTGCGGGGAAGCCGATGACGTCGCCGACGGCGTAGATGTGCTCCACCTCGGTGCGGTAGTGCTCGTCGACCGACAGGCGCCCGCGCTGGTCGGCCAGCAGGCCGGCGTTCTCCAGGGCGAGCTCGTGGGTCATGCCCTGGCGGCCGGCGGAGTACATCACGCCGTCGGCCGGGATGCGCTTGCCGCTGACGAGCGTGGTCACGGTCGTCTCGTCCGAGACCGCGACGTTCGCCACCTTCTCCCCGAACCGGAACGTGACGCCGAGGTCGCGGAGCTGGAACTTCAGCGACTCCACGATCTCCGGGTCGCAGAAGTCGAGCATCTGGTCGCGCTGCTCGACCACCGTCACGCGCGAGCCGAGCGCGGCGAACATCGACGCGTACTCGATCCCGATCACCCCCGCCCCCACCACCACGAGCGACGACGGGATCGCCTCGAGCCGCAGGATCTCGTCGGAGTCGAGCACGCGCGCGGCATCGAAGTCGACGTTCGCGGGGCGCGCGGGCCGGGTGCCCGTGGCGATCACGATGTTGTCGCCCGACACCGTGCGCCGGTCGCCGACGTGCTTGCCCTCGACGAGCACTGTGTGCGGATCGGCGAACGACCCCGTGCCCGGCACGAGGTCGATGTGGTTGCGCAGCAGCTGGGCCCGGACCACCTGGACCTCGCGCCCCACCACGTGCTGGGTGCGCGCCATGAGGTCGGCGATGGTGATGTCCTGCTTCACGCGATAGCTCGCGCCGTAGAGCTCGCGCTGGTTCATCCCCGTCAGGTAGAGGACCGCCTCGCGCAGTGTCTTGGACGGAATGGTGCCGGTGTTGACGCACACCCCGCCCACCATGTCGTGGCGATCGACGACCGCCACCTTCTTCCCCAGCTTCGCGGCCGCGATGGCGGCCTTCTGCCCACCCGGGCCCGAGCCGATGACGATCAGGTCGTAGTCGTGTTCGCTCACCGTGTGAGCCTGCGCACTCACTCCCCGCGCCGCAAGCCCTGGCCCGCGCCCGCCACGCCGCATTAACGCTGTGTTCGCGCGCGGCCGACCCGAACGGCCCAAGATCCGGTGGCGAAAACAGCGGTGCCCCAGCATCGTCGGGAAGCTGGGGCACCACTGTCGATGGCGTCTAGCGGACGGACGCGTTCTGGGTCAGCTTCGCCAGGAACCCTCGCCAGCCTGCCGCCGAGAGTTCGAAGTGTCCCCCGTCGGGATCCTTGGAGTCCCGGACAGCCACCTCATCCAGCGGACCAGCCACAGGGAACCCGACCTCTACGCATTCCTGCTGCGGGTTCCCCGAGAACGACGACTTCCGCCAGTGGAAGTCACTTGTCATCTCTTTTCTCCACCTCCTCGATCAACTCGCGGATCAGCCTGACCGAATCGTCAGGACTCATCGCCTCACGGCGGAGCTGTTCCGCCGCCTCCTTGTACCCGCGGACGTACTGGTCCGCAGTCAATGTGGAACTGCTCGCGTACTGCTCCAGGTAAACCACATCGGCGCCGGGTTCGGCACCCTCGATCAACACGAACCCACCATCGCGAAGCGGGGTGTACAGCGCGGCCATGGGAACGATCTGGATCGTGATCTGAGGCAGCTGCGCGACTTCGACCAGGAACCGCAGCTGCTCGGTCCACGCCGCATCGTCGCTCTCCGGGTAGCGCAGCGCATACTCGCCGATGACGAAAGTGGCTTCGACCTTCGAGGCGAGCACCTTCTCCCGCCGCCCCATGCGAAAGTCGGCGCCGGACTTGATGTCCTCCTCCGCAGCACCCGTTGCGCGCATCAAGGTTTCAGCGTAGGTCCGAGCCTGAAGCAACCCGGGAATCCGCTGCGCCTGGGCAGTGAAGATCTGAGATGCCGCCGCTTCGTATTCACTCAGCACGGCGAGCTGCCGGTTGACCCCGGTGACCCAGTTGGGGTCGGCGGCTTCCAGCCGAATCTGCAGCAGGGCCTCGAGAGCCTCGCCTTCGATGCCGAGGTGCACGCAGATCGCGCCAGTCTCGGCTTCCGAGGGGATGAGCAATCCCTGGAAGTAGCGCGAGACATGCGAGCCGTTGCGCCGGATCAGGGTCCCGAGGTGCCTGGTCGAATACCCCTTCGCCTGGGCGGCATTGCGCAGGATCGAACCGAACTCGCGCGATCGCGGGGTGGGCATGTTGCTGGCCATGCAGCAGATAGTAGCGGCTGAGAGTAGTCGGTTATTCACCCGATCGCGGCCTGCGCGAGGGTTGCGCAACCGATGCATGCATCGCATTCTAGGTTTGCTGCATGCAACGATGGCCTGCAGCTGATCAGCCGGGGAGGGCTTCATGTACGTGTGGCAGCAAGCAGCGGGACAACGGCACGCCAGGCAGGCCGTGCATCGCGGGGTGCTGGACCTCGGCGCGACGTTCAAGACGCTGTGCGGCTACCGGCTGGAGGTCGGCGAGGCGGATGTGCACACGCCGGACAAGCCGTGGCTCGATCCGACGTGCGCGGGGTGCGACTACAAGATCCGAAAAGCCCTGGGGATCCCGCTGGCGTCGCGCGACAACGCGGAGCCGTTGGTGCTGGAGGACTACGAGGACCGTCAGCGGCCGAAGGTGAAGTGCTGAGCCGTGGCTGCTCACGCCCAGACCCCTGCCGCCACGTCGGGTGGCGGCAGGGCCCCCACGTCCGGGGACAGTCCTGCACATCGGCCGGGGCTTCCGGCCGGTGAGCGTCGAGCGTTGCAGGAGCTGGTCGACGCGGCCGACGCGGTCACGTGGGGGCTGTCGCTGAAGATGTCCGGAATCGTGTGGCGGCTCAGGGAAACCACGGTGCCGACGGTCCTGGAGCTCGAACTCGTGCTGGAGCGAGCGCAGAGGCTCCAGGACGCGCTGGAGAAGTGCCGGGTGTTCGTCCACGAGCGGGTCAGTGAACCTGAGCGACCCGCCTGACGGATCCCGCACGAGGACCCGCCGGGGCCTTCTCGAAAGACCGTTCTCAATACCGGTCGAGGTCCCGTTCACAACGCAGCCGAAGCGTCGTACTCCCCTGCGCGGCAGCCAGCTCCACCGCCGTCTTCAGGCGGATCCGGCCCTGCTCGCGCCCGTCGTAGGCGGAGCGCAGCCGCAACACCTCGGGGAGCCACCAGAGGTCGTCACGGGCTTGGCCGACGACGAGGGCCGCGTCGAGGGCGGCGCGGGCCGGGCCGGGGCGGTCGTGGCGGGCCAGCAGGTCGGCTTGCAGTGCGAGCCAGTAGGGCATGCGGGCGAGCGAGCCCTCGGCCTTGAGGTTGGCGACGCCGCGGCGGATGTCGGCGAGGCCGTCGGCGTCGCCGCGCACCCAGCCGCCCAGGACGAGGCCCCATTCGCGGTAGTAGGCGAAGCCGTAGCGGTCGCAGAGCTCGCGCAGCTCGGCCGAGCGTTCCTTCACTTCGTCGAGGTCGCCGCGCATCTGGTGGGTGATGCCGGCGTACGCGAGGGCCACGGCGAGGCTGTACGGGTGCGTCTTCGTGCGCGCCAGGCTCACGGCTTCACGGCTGCTGCGGAGCGCTTCGTCCTCGTGCCCCAGCAGCCAATGCGCGTGCGCGGCCCAGGCCGGGCTGTGCACCTCGGGCCGCGTGCCGATGGGCAGCGACGGCGCGCCGCGCGTGAGGCGGGCGGCGAGGTCGAAGTGGCGCAGCGCCTCCCCTGGCCGGCCGAGGCTCACCGACGAGCCGGCGAACGCGAAGTGCGCGGAGCCGTTGAGCTCGTCTTTGGTGCGGTCGTCGTCGACGAGTTCGAGCGCGCGTTTCGCGGCCTCGTGCGCGCGGGCGGTGCGGCCTTGCACGAACCGCGACGTCCACAGCCCGACCAAGGCGACGAGCGTGGAATCCTGCTGCCCCAGGCGTTCCGCGAGCACAATCGAGCGTTCGAGGGCCCGCTGGAGGTCGGGGGACGCGTAGCCGAGCCGGGCGTTGAGGGGTCCGGAAAGGGCTTCGAGCACCGCCAGCTCACGACGGTCGGTCTCGGGGCCGGCGGGGGCGCCGGCGAGCAGCGACAGGGCTTCGCGCAGCAGCCGGATCGCCTCGCCGTGGGCGAAGGTGCCGGCCGCGAGCTCGGCGGCCCGGCGGTAGAACTCGACCGCACGATCGGGGCGGCCGCCGCGGGCGTACTGCTCGGCCAGCTGCGCGGAGACCGAACTGGTGTCGCCGGGGTGCAGCAGTTCGAGGCTCTGGGCGAGCCGGCGGTGCAGCAACCAACGCCGCGCGCGGGTCACCTGCCGGTAGGCGGCGTCGCGGAGCAGGTCGTGGGAGAAGTCGTAGCCGTCGCGGAAGTCGCGCAGGATCCGCAGCCGCCACAACTCGTCGACGGCGCGCACCACGGCTTCGGCGTCGAGGTCGCTGGCCTCGGTGAGCAGGTCGAGCGTGAAATCGCGGCCGACGGCGGCGGCCAGGCCCGCGATCTCGCGGGCGTCGGGGGTCGGCTGTCGCAGGCGTTCGGTGAGCACGGCGTCGAGGTCGCCGGGCGGGCCGCCGGAGCGCAACGCCTCCACCACGGACAGCGGGAAGCCGCCGGTCGCGACGTGCAGAAGGGTGAGCTCGTCGCCCGTGGGCAGGAGGCCGGAGACGGATTCGGCCAGGCGCGCGGTGTCGTCGACGTCGAGCGGGCTCAGATCCACTTCGGACAGCCGGCCGGTGGCGCGCAGGCGTTCGGTCCAGCCGGCCAGGGTGCCGTCGCCGTGATCGGACCGCTGCGTCGCGGCGAGCAGCAGCGGCGCGCGCGGTTCGAGACCGAGGCAGAAGAGCAGGAACGCCAGGGTTTCCTGATCGCACCACTGCGCGTTGTCGAGCACGAGCAACGTCGGCCGGCCGGCGCCGGTGAGGGCGCGGGCGAGGCCTTCGAAGAAGCGGTGCCGCTGCCACGCGTCGGCCACTGCGCGCACTGTGCGCACAACGGGGGCCGGTCCGCTGTCCTTGCCGGCCGGGACGAGCCGGTCCACTTCGGCGCGCCACACCGGCGCGAGCGTCGCCAAAGACGGCTGGAGCACGGGGTTGCGCAGCCAGTCCGCCACCGGTGCCAGCGCGAGGCGGCCCGACGTCCCGAAGCACTGCGTCCCTGCCACCACCGCGCCTTGGCTGCGCGCGAGCCGGGCCAGCTCGACCACGAGCCGCGTCTTGCCGACGCCGGCGTCACCCCGCACGAGCGCCACCGACGGCTGTCCGCGCGCGGCTTGCTGCCACCGTTCCCGCAGCTGCGTGAACTCGCGGGTGCGGCCGACGAGCAGGGATTCGCGGCTGGGCACGGCATCGGCCAGGAGCCGCCGCAAGGCCGCCTGCGTGGCGCGGTCGGGCACCACGCCCAGCTCTCGTTCGAGCACCGACGCGCACTGGTGGTAGGTGCTCACGGCCCCGGCGCGGTCGCCGAGGTCGGCCTGCAGCTCCATGAGCGTGCGGTAGCCCAGCTCCTCGAACGGCCGCAGGCGGATGCGGCGGCGGGCCGTCTCGGCGGCGCCCTCGAGGTCACCCAGGCGGCGCTGGGCGTCGCCGAGCAGGTCGCACAGCGCCACGCACTGTTGTTCCAGCTCGTTGCGGGGTTCGAAGAGCCACTCGTCGTCGAGGCCGGGCATCAGCTCGCCGCGGTACTCGGCCAGCGCGGCGCCCGCGTGGGCGCGGACTTCCTCGTCTTCGCCGGCGGCCAGGGCAGCTCGGCGTTCGGCGTCGAACACGCGCACGTCGACGCGGCAGCGGGGAGTGTCCTGCCAGGACAGATCCGTCGCGGTCGCGAGCAGCACCGAGTCCTCGCCGAGGACGTGGCGCAGGTGGTGCAGCTCGCGGCGCAGGTTCGTGCGGGCCTGCGCATCGGAGGAATCGGGCCAGAACAGCGACGCGATCCGCTGCCTCGGCTGCGGCAGCCCCGCGTGGGTCACCAGGTAGCCGACGAGCGCGATCGCCCGCGGCGATCGGGTCACCGCCGGCCCGGTCGCACCGTGGGTGACCGACTGCTCGCCCAGCAGCGACACGTAGAGCATCCCGGGGTGCCTCCTGCCCAGGCACGGTAGTCGGGCGCACGCCGACGGTGGGCACACCGGATGACTCCCGCGCCAGGTCGGCTCGTCAGCCTGCGGTGCGCGCCGTTGAGAAGTCCTTGCAGACCGCCAAAAAGATCGGCAGTCGTTCCCCGTCACCGGCAAAAAACTCGTCGCCCCGAACGCCGCGAACGGGCCCCTCGGCGAACCCGAACGCTGCGCGAACGCCCCGTGCCTAACTTCGGTGGGGCAGGCAGCCCGACCGGGAGGCCGTTCCACATCAGGGAGAAATCGCATGACCACCATCACCGCACCGTTCCCCGAGCTGGCACTCGCGCTGAGGGGCGAGCTCGTGACGCGCGGCGACGACGGCTACGACCAGGCGCGCGCCGTCTACAACGGGATGATCGACAAGCACCCCGCCGCCATCGCCCGGTGCGCGGATACCGCGGACGTCGTCACGTGTGTGAATTTCGCGCGGGAGAACCGGATCGACCTCGCCGTGCGCGGCGGCGGGCACAACGCCGGCGGGCTCGGTATCGCCGACGACGCACTGGTGATCGACCTTTCGGCGATGCGCAGCACGACCGTGGACCCCGAGACGCACACCGTGCGCGTCGACGCCGGGTGCACGTGGGGCGACGTCGATCATGCGACAGTCGCCTTCGGCATGGCCACGCCTTCGGGGTTCTTCTCCACGACCGGTGTCGGCGGGCTCACCCTCGGCGGCGGGATCGGCTACCTGGCGCGGCGCTTCGGGCTCACTGTGGACAACCTGCTCTCAGCCGACGTCGTCCTCGCCGACGGCAGCTTCGTGCACGCGAGCGAGAAGTCGCACCCGGACCTGTTCTGGGCGCTGCGCGGCGGCGGCGGGAACTTCGGGGTGGTCACGTCGTTCACCTTCCGCTGCAACGACATCGGCGAGTACGGCACGATCATCGGCGGCCCGGTTCTGTACGCGATCGAGGACACCGAAGACGTGCTGCGCTGGTACCGCGAGCTGCTGCCGTCGCTGCCCGAAGAGCTGAGCGGCTGGTTCGGCCTGCTCACCATCCCGCCGGCACCGCCGTTCCCGGAGGAGCTGTGGGGCCGCAAGGCCTGCGGCATCGTCTGGTGCTACACGGGCCCTCACGCCCGGGCCGACGAGGTGCTGGAGCCGGTGCGTTCCTTCGGTTCCCCGCTCATCGTGGGGCTGCAGCCGATGCCCTTCAACGTGTTGCAAACCGCGTTCGACGCGCTGTACCCGCCGGGGCTGCAGTGGTACTGGCGCGCCGACGTCACCACGGAGATTTCCGACGAGGCGATCGCGATCCATCGCCGCTACGGGGATCTGCTGCCCACCGGACACTCGTCCATGCACATGTACCCGATCGACGGCGCCGCCGCCCGTGTCGCCGCCGACGCCACGGCGTTCCCCTACCGCGACGGTGGCTGGTCCGGCGTGATCGTGGGCGTCGACCCCTCGCCCGACAATCGGGAGAAGATCACGCGCTGGACGAAGGACTACTGGACCGAGTTGCACCCGACCTCGGCCGGCGGCGCGTACGTCAACTTCATGATGGAAGAGGGCGACGACCGCGTGAAGGCCGCCTACCGCGACAACTACGAGCGGCTGGCGCAGGTCAAGAACCGGTACGACCCGGAGAACCTGTTCCACATCAACCAGAACATCCGGCCGTCCGGTTCGTGAGCGGCCCGGCCGGGTGGCTGCGGCGCGGCGGTCGGGGCCGCACCGCAGCACTGGGCGGTCAGGAACGGAGGGAGCCGCGACGGCGCTGGAAGTCGGTGACGGCGTCCAGCCCGGCGTGGAGTTCCTGACGCAGCAAGGCGAGCTGCTGGGTGGAGACGTCCTCCCCCAGCAGCTCGCTCACGCGGCCCTTTTCCAGCTCCGCCAGCGCTTCCCACGGCGTCGGGGCGAGTTCGCCGACGACCGTGCCCGGGTCCGGGGGCGTCAGGCCGTCGGCCACGCCGGCGTTACCGGCCGCCACCAGGGCGGCCACGACGAGGTGCGGCTGGGCATCGGCGCCGGCGAAGCGGAACTCCAGCCGCGGCGACGCGGAGGTGCCGCAGAGCCGGACGGCGGCGGTGCGGTCGTCCAGGCCCCAGCGCAGCACGCGCGGGGAGAACGACGCGGTGCGCAGGCGGACGTAGCTGTTCCACGTCGGCGCCCATACGGCGGTCAGCGCTCGCGCGTCGCGAAGCACGCCCGCGAGGAAGGCGCCGAGGCCGAACGGGAAACCCGCCGGACCGTCCGGGGTCGACAGTGACAGGTGAACGTGACACGAGTTGCCCTGGCCGGTCTCCGGAGCGGCGAGGTAGTCGGCGCTCGCGTTGTGCCGGGTCGCGACGCGGCGGGTGAGCAGCTGGAGCAGCAGGGCGTCGTCGCACGCGGTGAGCGCGTCACGGTGGCGCAGCACCACCTCGTACTGGCCGGGGTGGCATTCGGCGCGGGCGGACTCCACGCCCAGGACCGAGGCGGCCGAGCGCAGGTCGGCCAAGAGCGGGGCCAGGCGTTCGGTGCCGCCCACCGCGTAGTCCACACCGTGGCCGGTCAGCGGGGTGCCGGAGTCGTCGCGGAACACGACCTCGTGCTCGATTCCCACCGACGGCACCAGACCGAACTCCTCGAGCGCGGCCAGCTGCGTCCGCAGCACCGTGCGCGGCGCGAGGCCCGCCGGTTCGCCCGAGGGCAGTTCGGCGTCGCACACCACGGCCCAAGTGCGATCGCCCAGCGGCACGGCCGTCGCGGCGTCTGCGCGCATGCGCAGGTCGCCGAACCCGCCGAGGTAGGCGCTCAGCGAACCGTTGTCCGGCAACGGTTCCCGCTCCGGGGTCCAGGCGAAGACGTAGCTGCACACGCCGTAGCCGTCGTCGAGCACCGACGCGGCGAACGGCGCCTCCAGCTCCACCGCTGCGAACCGCGCGTGCGGGTCGGGCACGAGCAGCACCAGCCGCGTGCCCTCCTCGGCCAGCACGTGCCGCAGCACGGCCGCCGCGGCCGAGCCCGCCTCCGCGCGCACGGTGAGCGAGCGCGCGCCGACGGGCCGGTCGAACGGCGTCACCACGCGCCGTCCGGATCCGGCGCGTGCAACGGGTTGGGCACCCGGCCCCAGCGGACGTCGAACTCGTCGTCGCGCTCCACCTTGTCGAAGCCCTGCCCGGCGAAGTGCTCGCGGTTGAGCGTGACCCGCTCCACGTCCGGCGCGAACAGCCGGCACGCGTCGAAGCGCTCGGCCACGTCGGGGTTCTCGTCGCGGTAGCGGCCGACGACCTCGCGCACCAGGGCCCAGAAGTCGCCGCGCGCCAGGCCGACGTCGTCGAGTAGGACCTCCGCCCAGAACCGCAGCTGGCCGGAGAACACGGAGCTGAACAGCGACTGCGCGAGCAGGTGGGCGGGCCAGCGGAGCATGTCGGCGTCGGCCTCGGGCGGGAGGTCGGCGTAACACGGCAGTTCCTCGTCCATCAGGTCCACGCCCTGGGCGAAGTCCTTGATGGCCACGCGCACGGGCCGGCTGTCGGCGTCGACGACGAGGATGAGGTTCTGGCCGTGGGGGCAGAACCCGACGCCGTAGCGCAGCAGCCACTGCAGCAGCGGCGTGAGCAGCAGGTCGAACAGCCACGACAGCCACACTTCGGCGCCGTCGCCGGCCTGGGTGATCAGCCGCGTGAGCACGGCCTCACCCGAAGCGTCGCGGTAGGGCAAGGCGGCGAACGAGATCGCGCGCTCGCCCTCGGCCAGCGTCGCGACGAGCGGCTCGCGCCAGAGCGCGCCGAGCGTCTCGTGGAAGCGGTAGGGCAGCTCTTCGAGCGCGCCGAACAGCGGGTGGCGCACGGACACGCTCGCCACTTCGCCCAGCAGCGCGAACCGGTACTTCTCCGACAGCAGCGGGTCGGCCGCGTCGACGCGCCGCAGCCATTCGGTGACCGACGGCCCGGCCAGCGTCGCCGCGGAGTTCAGGCCGCGGTAGACCAGCGTGTTGCGCACGGACACAGCGGTTTTCACGTCGTGGCGATCGGGGCGGCTGCGGTTGGCGAGCGTGCGCACCGTCTGGTGCGGCCGGTAGGCGTCGGCGCTCTCCCCCAGCTCGATCATCCGCCCGGTGGCCAGCTCTGCGGAGTACAGCGTGCCGAGGATCTCGTCGGCCTGCCACGGGTGCACGGGCACCCACACGTAGTCGGCCGGGTCGCCGACGGCGGCGACCCGCGTGGTGAACTCCTCACGCTGGGCGTCGTCCAGTTCCTGGTGGAGCAGCGCGGCGGCGTCGAGGTCGGCGACGGAGCGGAACTGCGCCAGGTCGCGGTGCACGGCGTACCAGCGCAGGCGGACGTCCTCGCCCGCCTCCGGCGCGTAGCGGGCGCGGTCAGGCGCGGAGAACCCCACGCGGCCCTTGTTCAGCACGAGCCGCGGGTGGCCGGTGAGGTGACCGTCGGCGAGGTTGTAGTCCATTGTGGTCAGTTCGGCGGCGGTCGGGGCGCGGCGCAGGCGGGCGGCCTCGTTGGTGACGGTGGCGGTGAGCTCGGCGAGCACGTCGGCCAGGCGCAACCCGGTGAGGCCCAGGGTCTCCCGCGCGTCGACGACCAGGGTGCGCGGGTCGTCGGCGGGCGTTTCGGCGCCGTCGGCGAGCCGGACGGCGCTGCCCGGCAGGACCGTCCACGACTCGAACGCGCCGCGGCGGGCCTCGAAGCGGTACGAGACGTCGCCGGGGAGGTCGAGCAGCCAGGTGCGGTGGCCGTCGCGGGTCGGTTCGCCGGGCCGCGGGCGCAGCATCGCCTCGTAGGACAGCTCGCCGAGCATCTTGTGCGTCACGAGCGAGCCCGCGGCCCGCCAGGCGGCGGCATCGGTCAGGGTCACTGCTCCTCCGTGGTTTCTGATCCTGTGTTGTTCAGGCCGAACGTGGTGAACGCGGTGCGGTCGGGCAGGTCGTAGACGGCCTTTCCGCACACCGCGTTGAGGATCGCCGCGGCGCGCCAGGCGCCGAGGCCGAGGTCGGGTGCGCCGGGGCCGTGGGTGTGGCGCTCGGCGTTCTGCACGAACACCGCGCCGGTGACGCCGCCGCCCAGCTCCAGGCGGTGGTCGGCGCCGACGACGAGGCGGCCGCGGTCGTCGCGGCGCACGTCGAGCTCCCGGAGCAACGGAGCCGTCGGCGTTTCCGCGTAACCGGTCGCGGAGACGAGGGCCGCCGTGCGGTGCGTGGCGGCGCTCCCCTGCTCGGCGTGGCGCAGGCCCAGCTCGATCCCGCCTTCGCCGGCCGTGGCCGAGACGACCTCGACGCCCGGCGTGAGCGCCGCGCCGGGCCAGCCGCCGCTGATGCTGCGGCGGTAGAGCTCGTCGTGGATCGCGGCGATGGTCTCCGTGTCGATCCCCTTGTACAGCTGCCATTGCGACGGCAGCAGCCGGTCGCGTGCCGCCGCGGGCAGGCCGTGGAAGTAGGCCGTGTAGTCCGGCGTGAACTGCTCCAGCCCCAGCTTCGAATACTCCATCGGGGCGAACGCGGGCGTGCGCGCGAGCCAGCGCAGGCCGTCCACAGTGGACCGCGAGCGCAGCAGGTCGAGGAACACCTCCGCGCCCGACTGTCCCGACCCGACCACGGTCACCGTCTCCGCGGCCAGCAGCTCGGCGCGGTGGGTGAGGTAGTCGGCCGAATGCAGCGCGAGCACGTCCGGCGCCGCGACGAGGTCCCGCAACGGCTCAGGCACGCTCGGCCGGGTCCCGACGCCGAGCACGACCGACGACGCCAGCACCGGCTCAGTGCCCGACACGCTCAGCTCGAACGCCTCTTCCGCCGCCACCCAGCGAAGGCCGGTGACCTCGTGGCCGAAGCGGCACGCGGTCAGGCGGGCGGCGGCCCAGCGGCCGTAGTCGTCGTACTCCGCGCGCGGCGGGTGGAAGCGCTCGGCGAAGTAGAACGGCAGCAGGCGGCCGCGTTCGCGCAGGTAGTTGAGGAACGAGTGCCGGCTGGTGGGGTCGACGAGCGACACGAGGTCGGCGAGGAACGGGACCTGCAGCGTCGCGCCGTCGACCAGCAGCCCGGGGTGCCAGCGGAACTCCGGGCGCGCGTCGAAGAGCACCACGTCGAGCTGGTCGAGCGGGTCGGCCAGTGCGGCGAGCGACAGGTTGAACGGCCCGATCCCCACGCCCGCGAGGTCGAAGCGCTTCACGAGGCGACCGGGCTTTGCGGTGCGGTCACTGCGCGCTCGGCCGCGGCCGTGGCGACGACCTGGTCGAGGAGGGCGACGTAGTCCTCGGCGGTGGTGTGCGGGTGCAGCAGAGTGAGCTTGAGCCACAGCTGCGAGGCGCCGTCCGGGCCGGTCGGCAGGGCGCCGCGGCCGATCACGGCCGTGCCGGCTTCCAGCAGTGTGCGGCGGACGCGGGCGACGAGGTCGTCGTCGGCGCCGCGCGGGCGGAAGACAACCGTGGACAGCTCCGGTTTGCCCCACGACTGCAGCGCCGGGTGGCGTTCCACCAGCTCGTTGACCTCGGTCGCGGTGGCGCAGCAGCGTTCGACGAGGGCGCCGAGGCCTTCGGTGCCGAGCGCGCGGACGGTCACGGCCATGCGGAACGCGTCGGGGCGGCGGGAGGTGCGGATCGAGCGGCCGAGCAGGTCGGGCAGACCGGCTTCGGTGTCGTCGTCGGCGTTGAGGTACTCGGCGCGGACGGTCAGTGCGGAGAGATCTGCCGCGTTTCTCGCGCCGAAGAGGCCTGCGGCGACGGGTTGCCAGCCGAACTTGTGCATGTCGAGGGCGACGGAGTCGGCCAGTTCCAGGCCGGCGACGCGGGGGGCGAGGGATTCGCTGCAGAGGAGCAAACCGCCGTAGGCCGCGTCGACATGGAGGCGGGCGCCGGAGAGGCGGCAGATGCGGGCGATTTCCTCGAGGGGGTCGATGCGGCCGGTGTTGGTGGTGCCGGCCGTGGCGACCACTACGGCGGAGGCGCCGAGGGGGGCCAGGGCTTCTGCGAGGGCGGCGGGGATCATGCGGTCGTCTTGGCAGCGGACGACGACGGGCGCGGGGAGGCCGAGGAGCCAAGCGGCGCGGGCGACGCTGTGGTGGGAGTTCGCACCGCAGACTGGGCGGATGGTTCCTGCCGTGGATTCTCTCGCCAGGAGGAGGCCGAGGAGGTTGGATTCGGTGCCGCCGGAGGTGACTACTGCGTCGGCGGTCGGGGTGTTGGGGAAGCAGAGGTGGGCGATGCCGGTGAGGAATTCTGCTTCGAGTTCGCTGGCCATGGGGGCTTGGTCCCAGGAGTCCATGGAGGGGTTCATGGCTGCGGCTACTACGTCTGCTGCGACGGAGACGGCCAGTGGGGGGCAGTGGAGGTGGGCGGCGCAGGCCGGGTCTGACGGGTCGGCGGTGCCGGCGGCTAGGAGGGTTGAGTAGTGGTGGAGGGCTTGTTCGGCGCCGATGCCGGTTTTGGGGAGGTGTTGGGTGCCGCCGGAGGCGGCCAGGGAAGCGGCGACGGTGGCGGGGCCGCCGGAGGGGATGGGGCCGTTGCGTTCGGTGATGCCTGTTGCCATGCCGTGGACGGCGATGGGGAGGAGTTCGGTGAGGTGTGCTGCGCCGTCGCGACCGCCGGCCAGCCAGGTCGCTGAATCTCCACCCATGGAGCCGCCTTTCTTAGGGTAACCTTGCCTACCCTATGCAACAATACGGATACCCAGTGGTAGAGGACGGGGTGGGTCCTCTGTGTTCCTGCGTGTTCAGGATGGTGGGGCGGGTGGGGTTGTTGCGTCGGCCGATTGGGGGGGTCGGAGGGCGGTTTGGGGACGGCTCGGCGCGCGGAGCGCACCATTGCCGGTTTTCGGGCGGAGATGGGCACCCCGATTTTTGATTGTCACGACGGTAGAGATCGGGGGGCCGGGCGGGGGAAGGATGCGGGGAGGGGTTGGGGAGTTCGTGGGTTGCGTTGCCGGGTGGGAGTTGCCGAGGGCAAGAGCGCGGGAGGTTGGGTGGGGCGGTGAGTTGCGTGGCCGGGTGGGGGTTGGGTAGAGGCAAGAGCGCGGGGAGCTGGGGTGTGGGCGAGTTGCGTTGCCGGGTGGGGGTTGAGGGGTGACAAAAGCGCCCCAATGTGGCGCTCGGTGCAGTGGGTGCAACGGATGCCGCATTGGGGCGTTTGGGTGGTGCGGGGGTCAGCGCTTCGGGGCCAGGCCCTTGGCTAGGTCGAAGGGGTCGTTGCCGGTGGGGAGGAGGGCGATGATGGGGGTAGTGAGGCCGTTGTCCACATAGGACTGGATCTGGTCGCGGCAGGAGTCGACGCTGCCGTGGATGACCAGGGAGTCGACGACGGAGTCGGGGATGACTTCGTTGGCTTTTTTGCGGTCGCCGGCGGCCCAGGCGGTGTGCATGGGGGCGAGGGCGTCGCCGCGGCCCAGCCAGTCGTGGAATTTGGCGTAGACGGGGACGGTGAGGTAGCTGGAGATCATCATGCGGCCCAGGGCGCGGGCGGCGTCTTTGTCTTCGGTGGGGCAGACGAAGATGCGGGCGGCGAGTTCGACGTCGGGGCCGATGACCTTGCGTATCTGGGGGACGTCGGTGGCGGCCAGCCAGTTGGTGATGGCGCCATCCGCTTCCGCCGCGGCTAGGCGGAGCATGCCGGGGCGGAGGGCGGCGAGCATGACCGACGGGGCGGGGTCGGGGGCGCGTTCGAGGCGGAACTTGTTGACGGAGAAGGTCTCGTAGGACTCGGTGACCTTCTCGCCGGCCAGGGCGCTGCGGAGGAAGTGCAGGGTGTCGCGGGTGCGGGCGAAGGGGTCCTTGAACTCTGCGCCGTTCCAGCCTTCGACGATGACCGGGGAGGAGGCGCCGATGCCGAGGACGAAGCGGCCCGGGGCGAGTTCGGCGAGGGTCGAGGCGCTCATGGCGAGGAGGCCGGGGCCGCGCGTATACACGGGCACGATGGCGGTGCCGAGGCGTAGCTGCGGGGCCCACTGCGAAGCCAGCACCAGCGGGGTGAAGGCGTCGGTGCCGGCGGTTTCGGCCGTCCACGCGTCGGTGTAGCCCAGGTCGGGCAGTTGTTCCACGAGGGCGCGGTGCTCGAGCAGCGGCACCCCCGTGAGCGGGATGGTCAGGCCCCACCGGTTCATGCGTTCTCCTTGTCGACGGTGACGGCGGCGAGCTCACGCAGGATCCAGTCGACCTGCGTGCGCATCAGGTTTTCCGCGACCTCCTCGGCCTGCGGGGTCATGTGGGTCGCCCCGGCCAACGGAAGGAAGACGTGGGGGCGGCCCTTCGCCAGCAGCGCGCCGGACAGGCGCAGGGAGTGCGCCGGGAAGACGTTGTCGTCGGCGAGGCCGTGGACGATGAGCAGGGCGCGGGACAGCTCGCCGGCGTCGGCGATCAAGGAGTTGTGCTCGTAGACCGCGGGGGCGTCCTGCGGTGTGCCCAGGTAGCGCTCGGTGTAGTGCGTGTCGTAGAGGGCCCAGTCGGTGACGGGCGCGCCGGCGACGGCGGCGTGGAAGACGTCCGGGCGGCGGAGCACGGCGAGGGCCGAAAGATAACCGCCGTAGGACCAGCCGCGGATGGCGACGCGTTCGAGGTCCAGCTCCGGGTGGTCGGCCGCGGCGGCGTGCAGGGCGTCGACCTGGTCGGCGAGGGTGACGTCGGCGAGCTTGCCCGCGATCTCCCGCTCCCAGGCCGGGCCGCGGCCGGGCGAGCCGCGGCCGTCGGTGACGAGCACGGCGAAGCCCTGGTCGGCGAGCCACTGCGGGGTGAGGAAAGCGTTGCGGCTCTGGAGCACGCGCTGGGCGTGCGGGCCGCCGTACGGGTCGAGGAGCACGGGCAGCTTGCCCTCACTGGGTTCGTAGCCGCGCGGGAGCACCAAGGCGGCGCGCAGGCCGCGCTCCCCCAGCGTGAGCCAGCTGAGGTTCGGGTCGATCTCGGGGTCCACAGTGGACGACGAGATCCGACCGACCTCGGTGCCGTCGCGCAGGACGGTGACCACCGGGCCACTGTGCGCGAGGCTCCACTCCGTGAGCACGGTCAACTCCGCGCTGCCGGAGCCGCCGTGCACGCCGTCCTGAGTGGACAGCCGCTGCACGCCGCCGGAGCCTGTGCGGTAGACGTGGATCTGCGTGGAGTCGGCCTCCGACGCGGTGAAGAGCACCTGCTCGCCCGCGTGCAGCACCGCGCGCAGCTGCGTCCCCGGCGGAGTGGCGGGCTCCCCCGCCACCACGAGCCGGTGATCGCCGTCAGCCGCGCTGGCGGTGACGAGCCGGCCGTCGGAAGTCCACGCCGGCACGCCCTGGACGATGTCGACCCAGTGCTCGTCGGACTCGGTGTGCAGCTCGCTCACGGAGCCGTCGGCCGGGTCGAGCGCCAGCACGGTGAGACGCTTCTGGTCGCGCGGCTGCACCGCGAGCAGCGGCGCGCCGCCGGCCGACCAGTGCACCGTGACCAGGTACTCCCAGTCGCCGCGCTCGACGTCGACGCGGCTGCCGTCCAGGCCGAGCACCGCGAGCGACACCACGGCGTTGGGCGAGCCCGCCGACGGGTAGGCCACGACGTTGGCCGGGTGGTCCGGGTTCGCGGGGTCGCCGATGGTCCAGCGCGGCACGGGGCCGCGGTCGGAGCGCTCGGCGATGAGGCTCTGCCCGTCCGGCGCCCACCAGTAGCCGCGCGTGCGGTCCATCTCCTCGGCGGCGATGAACTCCGCGAGGCCCCACGCGATGTCGTCACCGTCTTCCCCGACGAGCGCGCGGTCGGTACCCGTGGCCAGCTCGATCATGCGCAGGCGGCGGTCGCGGACGTAGGCGACGTGCGTGCCCGTCGGATTGGGCCGCGGGTCGACGACCGAGCCGTCGACGAGCACCGCGGTCGCGCCGGTGGCCAGGTCGAGCGTGTAGAGCTTGCCGGACAACGTGAAGGTGACGACGGTGAACGCGTCGTCCACGCCGTAGGCGACCACGCCGCCGCCGGTCTCCCGCGCGCGCTCGCGCCGCGCCCGCTCCTCCGGCGGCAGGTCCTCCTCGCCGGGCAGCAGCTCTGCGGCGTCGACGAGCTTGGACTCGTCACCGCTCGCGAGATCGAGCGACCACAGGCTGTGCCGCGGGTCCGTGCCCGTCTCGCTGCGCAGGAACAGCACGCGCGAGCCGTCCGGGGCCACGCGGAACTGCTTGGGGGCGCCGAGGGTGAAGCGCTGCGTGCGGGCCTGGCGGCGGAGGAACGGAACGTCGTCGAGAGCAGAGTCGGTCACGCCCGCACTCTTCCAGACGATCAGGCCGGCACGCCATCACCCTTCAGCATCGCCAGCTGCTCGCCGACGTCGAAGTGCGGCTCCGGGAACTGCGGCGCCATCTCCGTCATCGTCTCGATCAGCAGCTCGGCGACAGCCCAGTTGCGGTACCACTTGCGGTCGGCCGGCACGACGTACCACGGCGCGTGCTCGGTGGACGTGCGCGCGAGCAGGTCGGCGTACGCCTGCGCGTAGGCGTCCCAGCGGCCGCGGGCCTCGACGTCGGACGGCGCGAACTTCCAGATCTTCTCCGGCCGTTCCAGCCGCGAGACGAGCCGGCGCAGCTGCTCCTCGGGCGAGATGTGCAGGAACACCTTGACGATCGTGGTGCCACCCGCCACGACCTCTTCCTCGAACGCGTTGATCTGCGAGATCCGGCTGCGCCGCTCGGCCGCGGTCAGCAGACCGGACACGCGGGGCACGAGCACGTCCTCGTAGTGCGACCGGTCGAACACGCCGATCTGGCCCGACGCCGGCAGCTCCCTGCGGATGCGCCACAGGAAATCGTGGCGGCGTTCGGCGGGGGTGGGCACCTTGAAGCCCTTGTAGCGCACGCCCATCGGGTTCACCAGGCCCAGCACGTGCCGGACGGTGCCGCCCTTGCCGGAGGTGTCCATGCCCTGCAGCACGAGCAACACGCTGCGGCCGCCGCCGCTCGTGCCCTCGGCATACAGCGCCTCCTGCAAGGCGTCGAGCCGCTCGCCGGCGGTGGCGAGTTTCTTCTCGCCCTTGCCCTTCTTGCCCGGCCCGACGGGTGAGGACCCCGGATCCGGCAGCTCCGCCGTGGCACGGAGCGCGTCGCGGACCCGGGTCCCGTTGTCGTTCTTCGCCATCCGGCGACGATAACCTCAGGAAGCGGCCTTCGCGGCGAAGAGCTTCAGCAGTCCGTTCCAGCCGCCCTCGGTGTTCACGCCGTCGCGGACCTTCTCGGCGGTGGCGCCGTGCCGCTCGAACGCGCGGTGTTCGACCTCGACTCGCGTGGTCCCGGGCCCCTCCTCGGTGAAAACAACCTCGATCTCGCTCGCGCGTGTCGGGTCCGGATCGATCTTCCAGTCCCCGTCGATCTGCCACGACAGAACCACTCGGCCGGGTGGCTCCCAGACGAGCACGTGGCCCCACACGCACTCGGACCCGTCGGTGAGCCGCTCGTACCAGCGTCCACCTTCTCCCGATTCGAGGACCACCTCGGCGAGCGAGCCCTCGCCCAGATGGTGCTCGCGGGGCCACCAGCTGTCGAAACCCTCGGTGTAGACCTTGAACGCGTGCTCGCGCGAGCAGGCGACGGTGATCGTCTTGCGGATCGGTTCGAGTGTCATGGCTCTTCGCTTCCTCGCTTGGGGGCGGTGGCTTCAGCTTGCTTCGCGAACGAACTCAGCGCGTCCGACCACATCTCGTCGAGGTAGGCGCGCAGCGCGGCGATCCCTTCGGGGCGAAGCCGGTACAGCCGTTTCGTCCCGGCCGCCTGGTCGACGACCAGGCCCGCCTCCTTGAGCACCTTCAGGTGCTGCGAGACCGCCGGACGGCTGATCGGCAACGTCGCGGCCAGCTCCCCCACCGCGCGCGGCCCGTCGCGCAGCGCTTCGAAGATCGCGCGCCGCGACGGGTCGGCGAGGGCGGAGAGCTGGTTGCTTCCGTAAGTCGCCACGAACGGTAAGTTACAGCTTACCAATGACGGCCGTCAATGCCACGCATCGATTCGCCGGTCGAACCGCCTGACTGCGCAACGAACGCCGGGTGAAAGCAACGTTTCCCGGCTGAAGTCCCCGCCAGTTGGATCTAGCCTGAACGCATGACAACGCTCGCCGGTCGGGAGACCGCCATCCCTGCCTCCGCCGACGGCTTCATCGAGCTCGACGAGCGGTGGAGCACGCACAACTACCACCCGCTGCCCGTCGTGATCACCGAAGCCGAGGGTGCGACGGTGACCGACGTCGAGGGCAAGCGCTACCTCGACTTCCTGTCCGGTTACTCCGCCCTGAACTTCGGCCACCGCCACCCCGCCCTGATCGCCGCGGCCGTGGAGCAGCTGGGCCGGGTCACGCTGACCTCGCGCGCGTTCCACCACGACCAGCTCGGGCTGTTCTGCCGCGAGCTCGCCGAGCTGACCGGCACCGAGATGGTGCTGCCGATGAACTCCGGCGCCGAGGCCGTGGAGTCGGCGGTGAAGGTGGCGCGCAAGTGGGCGCACCAGGTCAAGGGCGTGCCCGACGGCACGGCCGAGATCGTGGTCGCCGGCTCGAACTTCCACGGCCGCACCACCACGATCGTCTCGTTCTCCACCGACGAGACCGCGCGCGCCGGCTTCGGCCCGTTCACGCCGGGCTTCGTCACGGTCCCCTACGGCGACGCGGCCGCCCTGCGCGCCGCCATCACCCCGCGCACGGCCGCGGTCCTGCTGGAACCGGTGCAGGGCGAGGCCGGCGTGATCGTGCCGCCGGCCGGCTACTTCGCCGACGTGCGCCGCGCCTGCGACGAGAACGGCGTGCTGCTCATCGCCGACGAGATCCAGTCGGGCCTCGCCCGGACGGGCACCGTGCTGGCCCTGGACCACGAGGGCGTGCGCGCCGACGTCTACACCCTCGGCAAGGCCCTCGGCGGCGGCATCCTGCCCGTGTCCGCCGTGGTCGGCAGCCGCGACGTGCTGGGTGTGCTGAAGCCGGGCGAGCACGGCTCGACGTTCGGCGGGAACCCGGTGGCCTGCGCCGTCGGCCGCGCCGTGGTGCGGCTTTTGCAGACCGGGGAGTACCAGCAGCGTTCCATCGAACTCGGCGCGCACCTGCATGAACGGCTGTCGGCCTTGGTCGGCCACGGCCTGTCGACGGTTCGCGGCCGCGGTCTGTGGGCGGGCGTGGACATCGCTCCGGGCGGCCCTGCGGGCCGGGCTGCTTCCGAGGCGCTCGCCGGGCTGGGCGTGCTGTGCAAGGAGACGCACGACCACACGCTGCGCATCGCTCCCCCGCTGGTGATCAGCCGCGAGGAGCTGGACCGTGGCATCGACGCGATCGCCCAGGTGGTGCGCGGGTAGTCCGCTCGCGGGAGCGTTTCGCCCGGTTTGCTCGTTGAGTCCGGTATGGGACGAGGGGACTGGGTGGAACGACCGCTGGTCGGCACGGACGACGTCGACCCGGCGCAGCTGTACGCCCGCGGCAAGCAGCTGCGGGCGCGGGCGCCGGTCGACGCGCACGACCACGCGGCGGAGGGCGCGGGCCGGCCGGGCGTGCAGGAGTACTTCGCGGCGAGCAACTCGGGGCGGCTGCCCGAGCTGGTGGAGCTGCGGCGCGAGCGGATGGCGGCGTCGCCGTTCACGTTCTTCCGCGGGGCGGCCGGATTGATGGCGGCGGACCTCGCGGGTTCGCCGTCGTCGGGGCTGACGGCGCAGCTGTGCGGTGACGCGCACGCGGCCAATTTCGGGCTGTACGGCACGCCCGAGGGCCGGATCGTCATGGACGTCAACGACTTCGACGAAACCGCGCCCGGGCCGTGGGAGTGGGACCTCAAACGGCTGTCGGCCAGCCTCGTGCTCGCCGGGCGCGAGGGCGGGATCGGCGAGGCGGCTTGCCGCGAAGCCGCGGAGGATGCGGTGAAGTCCTATCGGCGCACGATCCGCGCGCTGGCGCAGCTGCCGTTCCTGCAGTCGTGGAACGCGCTGCCCGACGCGTCGGCCGTGTCGCGGGCGCGGGCCGACGAGCTGATCGACGACTTCGCCGAAGCCGAGGAGAAGGCGCGCCGCAACACCAGCGCCAAGGTGGTGGCCAAGTGGACCCGCCACGTCGACGACCACGAGACCGGCCTGGCGCGCCACCGGTTCGTCGAGGACCCGCCGGTGCTCACCCACGTCGACGACACGACGGCCGCCTCGGTCGTGGCCGGGCTGGCGTCCTATGTGGACACCCTGCGCGAGTCGCGGCGCACGCTCGTGTCTCGCTACCGCGTGGCCGACGTCGCGTTCCGCGTGGTCGGCACGGGCAGCGTCGGGCTGCGCAGCTACGTCGTGCTGCTGCACGGCAACGAGGACGAAGACCTGGTGTTGCAAGTGAAACAGGCGCAGCCTTCGGCGCTGGCGCCCTACCTCGGCGTCTCCCCCGCCGACCACGAAGGCCGCCGCATCGTCGACGGCGCCCGCCTCGTCCAGGCCGAGACCGACATCCTCCTGGGCTGGACGACGATCGACGGCATCCCCTTCGTGGTCCGCCAGTTCCGCAACCTCAAGGGCGCCATCGACCCGGCCGCCCTGCGCGAGAACCACCTCGACGACTACGGCCGCCTCGCCGGCGCCCTGCTCGCCCGCGCCCACACGCGCTCGCTGCACCCCCAACTGCTCGCCGGGTATTTCGCCGACGACGAGGACTTGGACGAGGCGATCGGGGCGTACGCCCTGCGTTACGCCGATCAGACGGAGGCTGACCACGCGGAGTTCACCGGCTGAGGCGGAACCGGCCAATGCCGGTGTCGAGCCGGCGGAGGGCCGCGGCGAGGCAGAGGGCGGCGTGGTGGTTGTGGGCGTATACGCGTGCCGGATGGCGGCAGCTCAGCCGAGGTTGTTGATGCCGAGGGAGAAGTCGAAGTTCCCCACGCCGTAGCGGGCCAAGCCCATCGTCAACACGCCCGCTCCCTCCACCCAGTGGGCCATGCTCAGGTCGCCGGTGTCCCGCGGGCGCAGTCCGAGGCTCTCGATGAACGTTGACACGCTCGCCTTGGCCTGCACATCGTCGCCGGCCATGAACACGTCCACGGGGCCGCCTTGGGCCAGGACGTGGCGGAAAAGGGTGTTGAACGCCTTCACGACATGGGCGCTGGCGGGCGCGGCCTCGGCCACGCTTTGGGCGATGGAGGTGTTATGGGGGACGGCCAGCCCGGTGCCGGTGGCGTTGAAGGGGTTGGTGATGTCGACGATGATCTTGCCGGCCAGCGCGTCCCGGAACTCGCGGACGACAGGCACGGCGCCGTCGGACAGCACCGCGAGGATGACGATGTCGCCGGCCGGGGCGGCACCGAATGTCCCGGCCGTGGCGCCGCCGCCGAGTGTCTTGGCCAGGGCCGCGGATTTGGCCGCGTCGCGGCCGATCACCTCGACGGTGTTGCCGCCCGCCACCGCGAGCGTGCCGATGGTACGGGCCATGTTTCCCGTACCGATGAGGGTGATGCTGCTCATGAGGTGTGCTCTCTTCTGTGTGGGTCAGATGGCGGTGGCGCCGCCGTCGGTAACGAGTTCCAGGCCGTTCACGTAGCTGGAGTCGTCGGAGGCGAGGAACAGGGCGACGGTGGCGATCTCTTCCGGGCGGCCCATCTCTCCGCGGGGGATGAGGGACTCGAATGCGGCCTTGGTGGCCTCGTCGAACAGTTCTTCCTGTTTGGCGGTGGCGACCTGGCCGGGGGTCAGGACGTTGACCCGAATCTTGCGGTCGCGCAGTTCGTTGAGCCAGACGCGGGCCCAGGCCTGCTGGACGGCTTTGCTTCCCGCGTAGAGGCTCCAGCCGGGGAAGGCGCCGAGTGAGGCGTTGGATCCGGTCATGAAGATCGACCCGTTGTCGTTGATCAGTGGCAGTGCCTTCTGGACGGTGAACAGGGTGCCGCGCGCGTTGAGCCAGAAGGCGCGGTGGAACTGTTCCTCGGTGATCTCGCCGAGGACGGCGGGTTCGCCCGTCCCGGCGCTGGCCCACAACACGTCGATCGAGCCCTTTTCCCGCTTGACGGTGTCGTACAAGCGGTCCAGGTCGTCCAGGTCGGCTGCGTCACCCTGCACGGCGGTGACGTTGCGGCCGATCAGCTTGACGGCGTCGTCCAATGCTTCCTGCCGCCGAGCCTGGATGAAGACGTGAGCTCCTTGCTCGACGAACAGCTTGGCGCCGGCCAGTGCCATGCCGGTGGATCCGCCGGTGATCACCGCTACCTTGCCATCGAGCTTTCCCACAACCACTCCATTTCACTTGCCCTGCCGATGTTATGTACACCGATCTGCGTACTTAACGTATCGAACCGACGCGCAGGGCGCAAGCTATGCACACCGATCGGTACCCAGGTGGGCTACGCTGGGCGTGTGACAGATTTGGAGAAAGGGCCGCGGGGCCTACGCCGCGGCAGGGGCGCACGAGAGCGCATCCTCAGCGCGTCACAACAACTGTTCCGAGATCAGGGCATCAACTGCACCGGCATGGACCAGCTCTGCGCGGTGGCTGAGGTATCCAAACGCACGCTCTACCAGCACTTCGCCGGCAAGGACGAGCTGATCGCCGAATGCCTGCACCGATTTGATCCCGACATCCTGCCCGAAGTGTTCGACCGCACCGACCTCACGCCTCGCGAACGACTCCTTGCCGTGTTCGACGTGCACGCACCCCTGTGCCCATTCATCCAGGCGGCTGTCGAAATCCCCGACCCGGGCCACCCGGCACGCGTGTACGCCAGCGACTACAAGAAAGCCTTTGCCGCTCGGCTCACCGAAACCGCCCGAGAGGCCGGCGCCACCAACCCCGAACAACTCGGCGAGCAACTGGCGCTGCTCCTGGACGGCGCCGCAGCCCGCACCCGAGTCCTCAACACCGACGTGTTCACCGCCGCCACCGCCATCGCTGCCGTCCTCATCGACAACGCCATCCCCGCGGCAGCCCGGCGATGACGGTAGAAGTCCAAGTTGCCCGCGTTAGGCGACCAGCGAAGCCACATCCTCCGCGCAGCCCCACGCCAGCGTGATCCCCGCGCCGCCGTGGCCGTAGCAGTGGACGACGTCGCCGATGCGTTCCAGCCGCACGCTCGGCCGCCCCGGCCGCAGCCCCACGCGCGTGCCGAGCACGGCGGCGTCGGCCAGCCGCGGCTCCAGCTCCCGGGACCGGCGCACGATCGCGGCCGCCACGGCGGAGTCCGGCTCGAGGTCGTTGCGGCCGATCTCCTCGGTGCCACCGCACACGACGTGGCGGCCGTGCGGGATCACGTACGTCAGGTCGCCGTCGGCCTCTTCGACCGACCACGACGTGAGCCCCGGGTCGGCGAGGTGCACGACCTGGCCACGCACCGGGACGAGCGTGTCGTCGCCCGCGAGGGTGCCGCCGGCGAGGCCGGTGGCGTTCACGACCACGTCGGCGTCGAGGTCGGCCAGCGAGGTGACCGTGCGGTACTCGGTCCGCACGCCCAGCGCGGCAACCTGCTCGGCCAGCCACGTCAGGTACACCGGCGTGTCCACGAGCGCCGTGGTGAAGGCGAGCACCGAGCCCTCGCGTGACACGTCGGTCATCGCGGTGAGCCAGCGCGGGTCGGGCACGTCTTCCGGGACGCGGATCCAGCCCGGCAGGAACCGGATCCCGGGCGCGGCGAGCAGCGAGCGGTACACGCCGACGGTGGTCTCGGTCCAGCGCACCACGCGCTCGTCCGGCCGCACCACCGGCGGGTAGATCAGCCCGCCCGCCACGGCCGACGTCGTCTCCGCCGGTTTGCCCGCCGTCACGACCGTCACGCTGTGGCCCGCCTCGGCCAGCCGGTACGCGCAGCTCAGCCCGACGACCCCGCCGCCGGTCACGGTGATCCGCATGCCGCTCCCTCCGCTCGTGCTCCCGCCCGTGATCGTGGCCGAAGCCGGGCCATCGGCGCCACCCGCCATCCGCGTAGGCTCGCTCCGGGGAGGGGAGAAACCGTGAGCCGCATTCTGGCGCTCGTCGCCGTGCTCGGCGCGCTGGTGACCGTCGCACTGGGACTCGTCTACGCGGGCGGGCACTCCCCCGGCGCACTCGACGCGAGCGCCGCGCAAGCGATCGCCGGCCTGAGCCACACCACACTGAACGTGCTAGTGCTGCCGACCGAGCCGTACGTGCTGATCCCGGCCATCGTGGTCATCGCCGGCACCTGCCTCTACCTGCGCCGCCGCACGGACGCGCTGCTGGCCGTCGCGGGCCCGGCGCTCGCCCTCGCGCTCAACACCTGGGTGCTCAAGCCGCTGTTCGACCGCTGGAAGAACGACATCCTCGTCTACCCCAGCGGCCACACGGTGAGCCTGGTGACCGTGCTCGTGGTGCTGATCCTGCTGGCAAAGCCGAAGGTGGTCACCGTCGTGGTCAGCGTGGTTCTCCTGTGCTGCGCGGCGATCGGCATGATCGGCCTCGGCTACCACTACCTCACGGACATCGTCGGCGGCACGTTCTTCGCCACCGCCGTGGTGACCGGGCTGCGCGCCGTCACACCGCGTCGCGTGCCAGCGCCGTCAGCCGGCTGACCGCCCGCAGGTACTTCTTGCGGTAGCCGCCGTTCACCATCTCCTCGGTGAACAGCTCCGGCAGCGGCACGCCCGACACCACGACGGGGATCGCGCGGTCGTAGAGCCGGTCGGCGAACGCCACGAGCCGCAGCCCCACGTTCTGGTCCGGCGCCGGCGTCACGTGCTTGAGGTGCACGCGCCGCACTCCGTCGAGCAGCTTGCCGTAGCGCGACGGGTGCAGCTTGGCCAGGTGCGCCACGAGCGCGTCGAACTCGTCCACAGTGGACCCCTCGTGCGCGGCGGCCGACGCGTCGAGCTCCTCGTCGCTCACCGGCGGCGGCGCGTCGGGCAGGCCGCGGTGGCGATAGTCCGGTCCGTCCACGCGAACCACTTCGAAGCGACGGGAGAGCGCCTGGATCTCACGCAGGAAGTCCTCGGCGGCGAAGCGGCCCTCGCCGAGCTTGTCGGGCAACGTGTTGGACGTCGCGGCGATGTACACGCCCGCGTCGGTGAGCTCCTGCAGCAGCCGGCTCACGAGCGTGGTGTCGCCGGGGTCGTCGAGCTCGAACTCGTCGATCGCCAGCAGCCGGTGCTCCGACAGCCGCCGCACGGCCTCGGCGAACCCGAGCGCGCCGACCAGGTGCGTGAGCTCCACGAAGGTGCCGTACGCCTTGGGCGAAGGCGCGTCGTGCCACGCCGACGCGAGCAGGTGGGTCTTGCCCACCCCGAACCCGCCGTCGAGGTAGAGGCCCATCGGCCCGGCCGGGGCCGCCTCGCCGCCGCCGAAGAGCGAACGCAGCCGCGACTTCTTCGCCGGCCGGTCCCCGATGCGCCCGGCGAACGCCGAACACGACTTCACGGCGGCGGCCTGGCTCGGCTCGTCGGGGTTCGGCAGGTACGTGGAGAACCGGGCCTCGCCGAACCGCGGCGGCGGCACCAGCGAGGAGATCAGCTCGTCGGCCCCGAGCTCGGGAAACCGGTCCGTCAGGGCAGCTGCGGGCATGGCTGCAGAGCCTAACCAGGCCCCGCGCGCGGGCGGTCCGGGTGTCCGCACCCGCGTATCCCCCGGTCGGGGCGGGGTCGGTGCCCGTGCTGGGATAGCGGACGTGCGGAGCGTGTGGCCACCATCACCGGGCGGGACCGGGCCCTTGTCCGACGAGGATCTGGAGCGCGTCTACGGCTACCCCGAAGACCTGACCGACCTGGCCGGCCCGTTCGTGCAGGTCAACTTCGTGGCGTCGGCCGACGGCGCGGTAGCCGTGGACGAGCTGTCGAAGGGCCTTTCGCACCCGGCCGACCGCCGTGTGTTCCTGCTCGCGCGCGACCTCGCCGACGTGATCCTCGTCGGCGGCGGCACCGCGCGCGCCGAGAACTACCGCGGCGCCCGGACCAACGCGGTGCGCTCGGCCCGGCGCGCGCGGCTGGGTCTGGCGCCGGCGCCGCCCATCGCCGTCGTCACGCGGACGGGTTCACTCGACCCGGCGGGCCCGCTGTTCACCGACACGCGCGTGCCGCCGTTGGTCGTCACCACTTCGCGCGCCGACACCGCTGCGGTGCGGGAGGCCGGAGCCGACGTGCTCGTGGCCGGTGACGAAGACGTGGATCTGCCGAGAGCACTGGCGATGCTGGCCGAACGCGGCCTGCGGCGCGTGGACTGCGAAGGTGGGCCCGGGTTGTTCGCGGCGATGATCGCGGCCGACCTCGTCGACCAGCTTTGCCTCACCGTCGCCCCGCTGCTCGTCGGCGGCGACGCGAGCCGGATCGCGGCGGGACCGGCCGCGCGGCCGCCGCGCCGGATGGAGCTCGCGTCGATCCTCGTGGACGACGGCTTCACGCTGCTGCGCTACCGGCGGGGCCGCGGCTGATGGCCGACAGCGAGGCGCTCGTCGCGGCCGCGGCGGCGGGTGACCACGCCGCGTTCGACACGCTGGTGCGCCGGCACACGCCGATGATGTACCGCGTCGCGCTGCGCATCACCGGCAGCCCGGCCGAGGCCGAGGACGTGGTGCAGGAGGCGTGGCTGGCCGCGTGGCGGTCCCTCGCGACGTTCCGGCACGAGTCGGCGGTGTCCACGTGGCTCTACCGCGTGGTCACCAACGGCGCCCTCGATCTGCTGCGCCGCCACCGCCCCACCGTGTCGATCGAAAGCGTGTCGATCGCCGAGGCACCGGACCTCGTCGCCGACGGCACGCCCGAACGCCAGGTCGTGCACGCCGAGCAGGTGGACGCCGTGCTGCGGGCGATCGCCCGGCTCGACGTGGCGCAGCGCGTACCGCTCGTGCTGCGCGAACTCGAGGCCTCAGCTATGAAGAAGTGGCCGAAGTGCTCGAAGTCGGCGTCCCGGCCTTGCGCTCGCGCCTGCACCGGGCCAGGGTGGCGCTGCTCGGCCAGCTGAGGGAGCGGTGATGACGGACGAGGGCGCCGGCGGCCCGGAGGACCCCGAACGGGATCCTCGCTGGGACCTCGTGCGTGCCGCCGCCCGCCGTCACGTCGCGACGCCGCCCGGCCTGGTCGGCCGCGTGCTCCGCTCGCTGACCGCCGTCCGCCAGGGCCCGCCGCTCCAGCTGCCGTGCGACGACGGCGTGCTGACCGTTTCGGAAGCCGCGCTGGTCCGCTTGGCCCGCACCGTGGCCACCGATCAAGCCGAAGACGTCGACGGCGTCACGGTTTCCGCCGTCGCCCTGGCCGACGGCGAGCTGCAGATCCTGGCCACGATCCGGTTCGGCGTGATCGCCGACGAAGCCGCGCGTGTGCTGCAGCACTGCCTGACCGCGGAGCTCACCCGGCTGCTGCGAGCTCGGCCGCCGCGGGTCAACGTCCACGTCGTCGACGTGCGTCCCGGCTGAACAACCAGCGCTCACCGGCCAAGCGGAGCAACCCCGCGCGGTCGACTTTCCGCCACGAGGCCGAGCGGATCATCGCCGCGATGCCCGAGGTGCCCGACGTTGCCTGGGAGAACCGCAACTTCCTGACCCGCGTGTGCCGCTTCCTCGCGAACAACACCGAGGTGCGCCAGTTCCTCGACTGCGGCTCGGGCCTGCCGACCGCCGAGAACGTGCACCAGTGGTGCAGCGGATCCACCCCGAGGCGAAGGTCGTCTACGTCGACTACGACCCGGTCGTGGCCGCCCACGGGCGCGCGCTGCTGGAGGAGAACAACAACACGAAGTTCGTGCGGGCCGACATCTTCGAGCCCGAAAGCATCCTCGACAACCCCGAGGTGCTCGGCGCGCTCGACTGGTCGCAGCCGATCGCGCTGCTGTTCGTGGCCGCGCTGCACCACTACAAGGGCGACCGGGGCCGCCCGGCCGAGGTGACCAAGCAGTTCATCGACCGCCTGCCGCCGGGCTCGTTCGTGGTGATCAGCCACGTGCTCGACCCGGACGACGGCTCCGAGTACGACTCGACGCTCCAGGCGACCCTCGAGGTCATCCGCCGGGGCTCCATGCGGGACATCACCGCGCGCACCAAGACCGAGATCCGCGAGCTGTTCCACGAGCTGGAGATCATCCCGTCCAGCGCCGTCGGCGAGGCCGACATCGTGCCCGTGGCCGAGTGGTGGCCCGACGGCCCGCGGTACACGAAGCCGACGATCGCGCAGCAGATCATCGCGGGTGGCGTGGCGCGCAAGCTCTGAATCTCCGAATCGCTGTTCCGAGGCCGCATCCCCTGGCGGCCACGGTCGTTCCCTCGCCCCGAACCGACCGCTCACCGGGCCGAACTCACCCGTTCGAGTGACCCGCCGTGAGCTTTTCCCCGGTTCGGACATCGTAGGAGTGGGCAAGCTTCCGGCGCCGACACCAGCGGCGCCGTCCCCCACCGACAGCGAGGAGCGAACTCCATGGTGCAGCCGAGCCCCCGCCGGACCGATGTTCCGGGAACCGCGATCACCACACCGCTCAACGAGGAGGGGTCCGCCGGCCGGACCACGATCTCGTCGCTGGTGGTGCAGAAGGTCGCCGGGCTCGCGGCACGCGAGATCGCCGGCGTCCACGCGCTGGGCGGCGGGGTGTCGCGCGCGTTCGGCGCGCTGAAGGAGCGGATTCCCGGCTCCGGCACGACGTCCACCGCGGGCGTCGCCGTGGAGGTGGGCGAGAAGCAGACGGCGATCGACCTCGACCTGGTCGTGGAGTACGGCGCGCGGATCGTCGAGGTGTCACGAGCCGTGCGGCGCAACGTGATCGAGGCCGTGGAACAAATCACCGCGCTCGAGGTGATCGAGGTGAACATCGCGGTCAACGACGTCCACCTGCCCGACGAGGACGACGAACCCGAGTCCTCTCGCGTGGAATAGCGCCGCGCGACTCTCCGACCACCCAGCACCAGGAGGAAACGTTGAACGCAACGCAGACCGGGATCCTCGCCGGGCTGATTCTCGGCCTCGCCGCAACCCAGGGGTTCACCGCCTTCCTGGTCACGTTCGCCGTGGGGGTCGTGGGGCTGGTCATCGGCCGCGTCGTCGACGGTGAGCTCGACCTCGGCGACCTCTTCGGCCGGGGCCGCGACAAGTGACCGGGCAGCCGCTCCCGGTCGACCTGCCGCGCGGCGACCTGGCCGAACCCGAGGAGCGCGGCAGCCTCAGCATCGCCCACGCCGTGGTGCGCAAGGTCGCGCAGCACGCCGCGGACCTCGTGCCCGGCACGGTGCAGACCGAACGCCGCGTCGCCGGCCTCACCCGGGGCCGATCCGGCGCGAGCGCGAAGGTCGACGGCGAGGACAACGACGTGGACCTGGCGCTGGAGCTCGCGTTGCGGTACCCGGCGCCGGTCCGGACCGTGACGGGTGACGTGCGCGCGAAGGTGACCGAGGAGGTCGAGCGGATCACGGCGTACCACGTGCGCTCGATCGCCGTGACGGTTTCCGCGCTGCTGCCCGACGTCCGGGCGCGGGTGCGCTGATGCGGTTCCTCGTGCGGTTCCTGTCCACTGTGCTCGGTCTGGCAGTCGCGGTCGGCGGGGCCCTGCTGGCGATCGAGGTCGGGTGGCGCTGGTGGCAGCCGGGCCGGGCACCGCTGATCGTGCCGTGGGAACGCTGGCGCGAAGACCTCGCCGCGCTGTCGTGGACCAGCACGTCCGTGCGGGTCACGGCGGTGGTCGTGCTCGTGGCCGGGCTGCTGTTCGTGCTGTTCGCCCTCACCGCGGGCAGCCAGGCCGTGCGGATGGCCGACCCGGCCGACGGGATCTGCGTGAGCACGTCGCCGCGGGCACTCGCGCGCCTGGTCGGGCTCGCCGTGCGCGCGCAGGCCAATGTCACCGGCGCGAGCGTGACGGCGAGCGCCCGGAAGGTGCGCGTGCGTGCGACCAGCCGGCTGGAGAACGAGGAACAGCTGCGGCCGCGGCTGCTGGAGACCGTCGCGACGGTGCTGGACGACGTCCCGCTCGAGCGCCGGCCGAAGGTGTCCGTGGTCGTCGACTCACCGAAGGACCGCCGATGACAGGCTCCACCGCAAGCCGTACATCGGCCCGTGCGCTGGCCCGTTCACACAGCGCCGAGCGCACGCTGACGTTCCTGCTCGGACTGGTCGCGGTCCTCGCGGGCGCGGCCGCGCTCGTGGTCGGACAGGGCTGGCTCGGCGAGTTCCGCGCGCAGCGGCCGCTGCTCGACCCGATGGCCGTGAGCTGGCTGGCCGGGCACCAGCTGTCCGCGCGGATCGGCGCCGTCGTGCTCGGCGTGCTGCTGTTCGTGCTGGGGCTGTGGTGGTTCTTCCGCTCGCTGCGCCCCGAACGCCGTCCCGACCTGGCGCTCGACGAGACGCCGGGCGCCGAGCTCACCGTGACCGCCGGCGCGCTCGCCGGCGCGGTGCAGACCGACGCCGAGGCCATCGCCGGCGTCACCCGGGCGAGGGCGCGCGCGGTCGGCACGTCCGCCGAGCCGGCGCTGCGCGTGACGCTGTGGCTGAGCGAAGGCACCGACGTCCGGCGCATCTGGACCGACCTCGACACGTACGTGCTCGCCCGCGCCCGCGAGGCGCTCGGGCTCGACTCGCTGCCCACGGCCGTGCGGCTCGAACTCGACACGACGGGCCCGGCACGCGTGCGCTGACCGCGCGTTTCGCACAGAATGCCCGCATGGCCCTCCCCGTGCAGGCTCCGATCAAGCCCATGCTCGCCAAGCCGGCGAAGGCGATCCCCGACACCGGCGGGCTGCTGTTCGAGCCCAAGTGGGACGGGTTCCGCTGCCTGGCCTTCCGCGACGGCGACGAGCTCACCCTGCAGTCGCGCGCCGAAAAGCCGCTCAACCGCTACTTCCCGGAGGTCGTGGAGCGGCTGCTGGCGACGCTGCCCGAGCAGGTCGTGCTCGACGGCGAGCTGGTCGTGGGCCGCGGCGGCAAGCTCGACTTCGACGCGCTGACCGAGCGCATCCACCCGGCCGACTCCCGCGTGCAGCTGCTGGCGAAGGAGACGCCCGCCGAGTTCGTGGCATTCGACGTGCTCGCGCTGGGCTCGGAGTCGTTCATGGACGAACCGACGTCTGCGCGGCGTGCGCGACTGGAGGGCATCGCGGGTGAAGGCGTGCACCTCACGCCGGCCACGACCGACCCGGACACCGCGCGGCACTGGTTCGAGCTGTTCGAGGGCGCGGGGCTCGACGGCGTGATCGGCAAGCCGCTCGACGAGCCGTACTCGCCGGGCAAGCGCGTGCTGTTCAAGTACAAGCACTCTCGCACGGCGGACTGCGTGCTGGCCGGGCTGCGCTGGCACGTCGACGGCGAGCCGGGTGAGGCCGTCGGGTCGTTCCTGCTCGGGCTGTACGACGCCGACGGGCTGCTGCACCACGTTGGCGTGGTCGGCTCGTTCCCGGTCAAGCGGCGCCGTGAGCTGGCCGAGGAGCTGGCCCCGCTGATCACCGACGGCGAGGGCCACCCGTGGGTGGGCGACGCCGTGCGCGAGGGCCAGCGGATCCCGGGCGGCATCACGCGCTGGCGCTCCACCGAGCACGCGTGGGTACCGCTGAAGCTGGAGCGCGTGGTCGAGGTGGGATACGAGCACACCGAGGGCGGCGAGCCCGCGCGGTTCCGGCACACCGCGCAGTTCAAGCGGTGGCGCCCGGACCGGGAACCGGCGTCGTGCGGCTACGCGCAGCTGGACGAACCGGCGCGCTACGACCTGTCGGCGGTGTTCCGCGGCGAAGTCGTGCGGACCCGCTAACTTCCGCGTCACACCCGGCGTGCCAAGCTCGTCGGACAGCTCCACCGACACCACGTGAGGACCAGCCCGTGCGCCGCCGTTCCACCAGCCGCCCCCGTCTGCGTGCACTGGTGGCAGTGCTGGTGGCGGCGTTGACCGTCGCGGGCTGCACCACGGGACCGTCGGTGCGCCCGGCGGTGGTGGACAACGACGGTCAGGCCACGCAGCCGCCGGCCCCCAGCGCCGCGCCCGTGCCGCTGCCGCCGCTCGCGCAACCGCAGGGGTCCAGCCTGCGCTGGACCGACTGCGACGACGACACCCGCCAGCGCATGGGCTCCCCCGCCGCGCCGGACTCGCTGCACTTCACGTGCGCGCGCCTGACCAGCCCGCTCGACGCGCCCGACGACACACAGCACCTGCTCGCGCGCATCCTCGTGCTCAAGGCCGGCGACGGCCCGATCCCGCTCGTGGTCGTGAACGACATCGGCGGCGAACCCGGCTCCGTCTTCGCCGCGCGCCTGGCCTCGCAGCTGCCACCCGCGTTCCTGCAGAAGTTCTCGCTGATCGGCGTGGACCGCCGCGGCACCGGCCTTTCGGGCGGCGTGCAATGCGTGCCCCCGGAAGCACGCGAAGCGCTGCTCGGCGCCGACCCGGCCCAGGGCGACCTCTCGGACGTCCTCGACGCGTCTCGCCGCGCCGGCCAGCAGTGCGCCATCGACCTCGACACGGCCCAGACGGCGCTGGACAGCTGGCGCACCGCGGGCGATCTCGAGGTGCTGCGGACCCAGCTCGGCGTGCCGCACCTCAACGCCCTCGGGCGCGGTGATGGCTCGAAGGTGCTGTCGGAGTACGCCGTGCGCTATCCCGCGCAGGTGGGGCGGATGGTTCTGGACGGCCTGCCGGATCCTGGACAGGATCGTGCTGCGGTGCTGGACGCTGTCGCGGCGGGTGCGCAGGCGACGTTGGATGCGTTCGGGGCTGATTGCGCGGCTCGTGGGTGTTCGATGGGGGATCCGAAGGCGGCGTTGAAGGCCGTGACCGACCGCTTGCGCGCGGCGCCGGAGACGACTCCGGACGGGGTCACGGTGACTCCCGGTATCGCGACTTACGCCGTGTATCTCGGGTTGGCTGACCGCACGCGGTGGCCTGCGCTTGCCGATGCGCTGGCTGCGGCCAAGTCCGGCGACGTGACTGCGCTGGAGTCGTTCGCGGACCCGGTGATCGTCGATGCGCAGGGGCGTACGTCGCGGATCGGCGGCGTGATGGCGACTCGGTGCAACGACGCGGCTACCCGGCTGCCTGCTGATCAGATCAACAAGGTCGACGAGGGCATGCGGGCCAAGTATCCGCAGTTCGGGTCGGCTGTTGCGCAGGAGCTCGCGTGGTGTGGGGCGTGGCCGGTGCGTCGGGAGCCGTTGCCTGCTGCCGGGGCACCTGGCGCGCCGCCGATTTTGGTCGCTGCGACGGCTGCTGACCCGGTGACGCCGGAGATCGGGACCACGCGGGCTGCGGATCAGATGCCGAGTGCGGTGACCATTTCGTGGCAGGGCGCTGGGCATGGGGCGGTCGGGCAGTCGCCGTGTGTGACATCGGCTGTTCAGGCGTTTTTGATCGATGGGAAGGTTCCGACTGACGGGACTCTGTGCCCGGCTTGACAGGGGGTTCACCGTGACCGACAGCACTGTGGCCGAGGTGCTGGCCGAATTGGCCACCCTCGAGGACCCGAGATCTCGTGCGGTGAACGAGAAACATGGTGATGACCATGGGGTGAATCTCGGTAAGTTGCGTGCGCTGGCCAAGAGGTTGAAGACGCAGCATGAGCTTGCTGTTGAGCTTTGGGCTACTGGGGACAGTGCTGCGAGGCTGGTGGCACTGCTGATTTGCCGGCCGAAGTCGTTTGAGCTTGTTGAGTTGGACGCGATGCTGCGCGGGGCTCGGACGCCGAAGGTGCATGACTGGCTGGTGGGGTATGTCGTGAAGAAGAGTCCTCATGTTGAGGAGCTGCGGGTTGCGTGGTTCGGTGATTCGGATCCGGTGGTGGCCAGTGCTGGGTGGGCGTTGACTACCGATCTTGTGGCGAAGGCTCCTGATGGGCTGGATCTTGGTGGGTTGCTGGATGTTATCGAGGGTGAGATGAAGGATTCGCCCGAGCGGTTGCAGTGGGCGATGAATCATTGTCTTGCGGAGATTGGGATTGAGCATCCGGGTTTGAGGGGTCGCGCGGTGGGGATTGGGGAGCGGTTGGGGGTTTTGAAGGATTATCCGACGCCGGCGAATTGTACGTCGCCGTATGCGCCGGTCTGGATTGCGGAGATGGTTTCTCGGAAAGCCAAGTAGGGACGGCTCGGCGCGGAGCGCACCATTGCCGGATATCGGGGGCGGAGATGGGCACCCCGATTTTTGATCGTCACTACGGTAGAGATCGGGGGGCCGGGCGGGGGAAGGTTGCGGGGAGGGGTTGGGAGAGCTTCGTTTGCGTTGCCGGGTGGGGGTTGGGTAGAGGCAAGAACGCGGGGAGGTCAGGTAGGCGGTGAGTTGCGTCGCCGGGCTGAGGGTGAGTAGAGGCAAGAGCGAGGGGAGCTTGGGTGGAGGGTGAGTCGCGCGGCCGCGAGGCAGGCGGGTAGAGGCCAGAGCCCGCAGGATTGAGGGGGTGGCGGGTTCTATGTGCGGCCGGGAACTGAGAGGTCGCAAAAGCCGCCGAGGTAGGTGCGGTGCAGGCGGGTGACAGGCGGGGCGCAGGGTATGGGCTGGGACTGGGACTCAGCGTTTCGGCGCTAGACGTCCGGCTAGCCGAAGGGCGCATCGCCAGCCGGAAGCGGCGAAAATACTCAGAATTGAGCGAACCGGGGCCGCATAACTGCGCGCGATTTCAAAGGCAACCACACCACCCGAATTGCGCCGCTCTTGCCCCCAGTCAACCACCACCCGGCAGCGCAACCCACCAGCCCACCTATCCCCTCCCCGCAACCTTCCCCCGGCCGGCCCCCCGATTCTTTTCCACAACACGGCCTGGGTCGGTTTGTCAAGGTACTCTTTCCCGCCTTGACAAACCGACCCAGACCGTAGTGACAATTAATAATCGGGGTGCCCACCCACACACCCTTATATCCGGCAATGGTGCGCTCCGCACGCCGAGCCGGCACCCAAAAACCTACTGCCGATACCCCTCAACCTCACCCACAGACCGCACCGACGCCTCATCCGGGTTCTCGTGGAACTCCGTCCGAGCGCGCCGCTGCCTCAACAGGTCCCAGCACTGGTCGAGCTCCTGCTCCACCTTCGTCAGCTTCGTCTGGTCGTCACCGGACAGCCCGGTACCGACCGAACGCGACCGCAGCTGGTGCTCTTCCGCGATGAGCTCGTCGATGCGGCCCAGGATCTCGCCGTTCGCCATGGGTGGTCCTCCTCACCTCGTACTAACCGGCCCATGACGCTACCCGCCGCCGGGGAATTCCCGCCCGGCGCCGTCCGTTGACCCCATCATGAGCACCGTTGAGCTGACCACCGCCAACTTCGACCAGACCGTGACCGACAACGACTTCGTCCTGATCGACTTCTGGGCGAGCTGGTGCGGGCCGTGTCGCCAGTTCGCGCCGGTGTATGACAAGTCGTCGGAGAAGCACTCCGACATCGTCTTCGCCAAGGTCGACACGGAGGCCGAGCAGCAGCTGGCCGCCGCGTTCGACATCCGGTCGATCCCGACGCTGGCCGTGATCCGCGACAAGACGCTGATCTACGCGCAGCCGGGCTCGCTGCCGGAGCCGGCGCTGGAGGACCTCATCCGCCAGGCCCGCGAGGTCGACATGGACGAGGTCAAGAAGGCCGCCGCAGAGCAGGCCGAGCAGGCCGCCCAGGAGCAGGCCTGACGCACCACCCCCGAGCAAGGGGTCACGAACGACGAAGGCCCCCTCAACCACGGATGACGTGGTGGAGGGGGCCTTCGCAGGTCCTCAGGAGCGGGTGACGAGCCCGCGCAGGAAGAACGCCAGGTTGGCCGGACGCTCGGCGAGCCGGCGCATGAAGTAGCCGTACCACTCGTCGCCGCACGGCACGTACACGCGCATCGTGCGCCCCTCGGCCGCGAGGTTCTTCTGCTCCTCCGGGCGGATGCCGTAGAGCATCTGGAACTCGTGGTCGCCGGGCTTGCGGCCGTTGTCGGCGGCCAGCTTCTTCGCGATGGCGATCATCCGCGGGTCGTGCGAGGCCACCATGGGGTAGCCCTCGCCCGCCATCAGCACGCGCAGGCAGCGCACGTAGGACGTGTCGACCTCGGCCTTGTCCTCGAACGCCACCGACGAAGGCTCCGCGTAGGCGCCCTTGCACAGCCGCACGCGCGACCCCGGGCCGGACAGCTCGCGGCAGTCCTGCTCGGTGCGCTTGAGGTAGGCCTGCAGCACCGCACCGACCCACGGGTACTCGCCGCGCAGCTCCCGCAGGATCGCGAGCGTCGAGTCCGTGGTGGTGTGGTCCTCCATGTCGAGCGTCACCGTCGCGCCGACCGCCTCGGCCGCCGCGCAGATCTTGCGCGCGTTCTCCAGCGCCACGCCCTCGCCGTCACCGGGCAGGAACTGCCCGACGGCCGAGAGCTTCACCGAGACGTCGGCACCGGCGGCGAGGCCCTGGTCGGCGAGCGCCGAGAGCAGGTCCTCGTAGGCCCGGACCGTGGTGGCCGCCTGGGTGGCGTCGGTCGTGTCCTCACCGAGATGGTCGATGGTGATCGACCGGCCGTCGGCGGCCAGCTCGCGCGCGGCGCGCACGGCGTCGGCGGTCGTGGACCCGGAGACGAAGCGGCGCACGACGGATCGCGTCGCGGGCACTGCTTCGATCAACGCGCGCATCCGCCGGGATCGGGCGGCGGCGAGCAGCGGGGCACGCAGCATGGCGGTCTCTCCCTCAGCCCTGGTGCGGGTAGCGCACGGTGGTCGGCGGCACGAACGTCTCCTTGATCGAGCGCGGGCTCGTCCAGCGGAGCAGGTTGAAGATCGAGCCGGCCTTGTCGTTGGTGCCCGAAGCGCGGGCCCCGCCGAACGGCTGCTGCCCGACGACGGCACCGGTCGGCTTGTCGTTGACGTAGAAGTTGCCCGCCGTGTAGCGCAGCGCCTGCGAGGCCTTGGCGACGGCGGTGCGGTCGTTGGCGATCACGGAACCGGTGAGCGCGTACGAGGCCGTCTCGTCGATGACCTTGAGCAGGTCGTCGAACTGCGCGTCTTCGTACACGTGGACCGACAGGATCGGGCCGAAGTACTCGGTGCTGAAGATCTCGTGCTTCGGGTTGCCCGACACGAGGATGGTCGGCTGCACGAAGTAGCCCACGCTGTCGTCGGCGGTACCGCCGGTGAGGATCTCGACCTCGGCGTCGCCCTTCACCCGCTCGAACAGCGACGCGTGCTTGTCGAACGCGCGACGGTCGATCACAGCGCCACCGAAGTGCGACAGGTCGCTGACGTCGCCGTAGGTGATGGCTTCGGTCTCGCTGACCAGGCCGTCCTTCAGCTGCTCCCACAGGCTGCGCGGCACGTACGCACGCGAAGCCGCGGAGCACTTCTGGCCCTGGTACTCGAAGGCGCCGCGGACCAGCGCCGTGCGCAGCACGTCGAGGTCGGCCGACGGGTGCGCGAGCACGAAGTCCTTGCCGCCGGTCTCGCCGACCAGACGCGGGTAGCCGCGGTAGCCGGCGATGTTCGCGCCGACCGTGCTCCACAGGTGCTGGAACGTCGGCGTGGAACCGGTGAAGTGGATGCCTGCCAGGTCACGGTGCGTCAGCGCCACCTCGGACACGGCCTTGCCGTCGCCGGGGAGCAGGTTGATCACGCCCGGCGGCATGCCGGCTTCTTCGAGCACCCGCATGGTCAAGTGCGCGGCGAAGCTCTGCGTCGGCGAGGGCTTCCACAGCACGGTGTTGCCCATGAGCGCGGGCGCGGTGGGCAGGTTGCCGGCGATCGCGGTGAAGTTGAACGGCGTGATCGCGTAGACGAAGCCCTCGAGCGGGCGGTGCTCCATGCGGTTCCACACGCCGGGCGAGCTGGAGGGCTGCTCGGCGAGGATGCGTCGGCCGAACTCGACGTTGAAGCGCCAGAAGTCGGCGAGCTCGCACGCGGCGTCGATCTCGGCCTGTGTGGCGGTCTTCGACTGGCCGAGCATGGTGGCGGCGTTGAGCGTGGCGCGCCACGGGCCGGTGAGCAGGTCGGCGGCGCGCAGCAGCACGGCGGCGCGGTCGTCGAACGACAGCGCGCGCCACTCCGGGGCGGCCTTGCCGGCGGCGGCGATGGCGTCTTGCGTGTCTTCCTTCGACGCGCTGGTGATGGTGCCGAGCACGTGGCTGTGGTTGTGCGGCTCGACGACGTCGATCTTCTCGCCGCCCCCGGCGCGCTGCTCGCCGCCGACGGTCACGGTCAGGTCGACCGGACCGGCCTGACCCAGTTTCTTCAGCGCCCCTTCCAGCTCGGCGCGCTCGGCGCTGCCCGGTGCGTAGGTGTACACCGGCTCGTTCTTCGGGGTGGGTGTCTGGGTCACGGCGTCCACGGCGGCTCCCTCGGGTCTTTCTTCTGCGGTGCTTCTAGGTACTGGTGCTCTGTACTGCTGGGATGCCCGAACGGTAACTCCGGAACGCGCCGGCAGGTTTGTCCGACCGGCTAGAATCAGGGTGGTGAACTTGTCCGATCGGATGAAGGTGGCCCGGTGACAGCCGAAGCTTCCGATGGCCTGCCCGCCACCTCGCTGCGCCACGTGCTGGCGACGCTGGGCGAGCCGCTCGTACGGGTGCTCGTGGCGCCTCAGGGGCTGGGCGTGCGGGTCGACGACGTGGTGATACTCGACCCCGAAGACCCGCCGGAAGCCCACCCGGGTGACCTCGTGCTGGTGATCGGCGCGCGCGGCCGGGCGGCGGCCGCGGCCATCCGCGCGGCCGGGCGCGGCGGCGCGGCCGCGGTGGCTGTGAAGGGCGAAGGCGGCACGGACGTGGCGGCCGACGCGGGCGTCGCACTGCTCACGGTGGGGCCCGAGGCGCGGTGGGAGCAGGTGGAGGCGCTGGCGCGCGGGGTCGTCGACGCGGCCCGCGCCGGCGGCGAGGCCGAGACCGGCGAGGTGCTGGGCGACCTGTTCGCCCTGGCCCAGACAGTCGCGACGCTCACCGGCGGCCTGGTCAGCATCGAGGACACCGCGAGCCGCGTGCTGGCGTACTCGCGATCGTCGGACGAGGTCGACGAGCTGCGCCGGCTGTCGATCCTCGGGCGCGAGGGACCCGAGCGGTACCTGGCGATGCTGCGGGAATGGGGCGTCTACCAGCGGCTGCGCGCGGGCGAGGGGATCGTGCGGATCGACGAACGGCCCGAGCTGGGCATCCGCCGGCGCATCGCGGCCGGCATCCACGCGGGGTCGCAGCCCCTGGGCACGATCTGGGTGCAGGAGGGCGCCACGCCGCTCACCGAACAGGCGGAGGTGGCGCTGCTCGGCGCGAGCCGCACGCTGGCGCCGCAGCTCATCCGGGCCCGCACGCTGCCGAGCCCCCAGCTGCGGCTGCGCGAAGACCTGCTGGCCGGGCTGCTTGAAGGCCGCGTCGACGCCGAGTCGGTGGCCGACGACATCGGCGCCGATCCCGCGCGGCCCGCGCAGGTGCTGACGTTCGCGTTGTCGTCGACCGGTCCCGCCGCGTCGGACCGGCTGCTGCGGCGCGCGGAGCTGGTGCACCTGATCGCGGTGCACACCGCCGCGTACCGGCGCAGTGCCCTGGTGAGCGTGCTGGGCGCGCGCGTCTACGCGTTGCTGCCCGACCTGCCGGAGCATTCGGACGCGGCGGTTCTGGCTCTGGCCAAGGAGATCGTGACGGCGGCGGAGCGGCACCTCGACGTGCCGGTGCGTGCCGCGCTCGGCGGCGTGGTCCCCCGGCTGTCCGAGGCGGTCGCGTCTCGCGGTGACGCGGACCGCGTGCTGCTCGCGATGGCGCGCGGGCGCTGGCCCGAAGCCGTCGCGTCGCTGGCGGATGTGCGCGCCGACGTGCTGCTGTCGGAGGTGCTGGCGTACCTCGCGGACCAGCCGCGCATCCGCGACCCGCGGCTGACCGAACTGCTGGCGCACGACGCCGACCACGGCGGCATCCTCGTGCCGGCGGTGCTCGCATACCTCGATGCGTTCGGGGATGCGCGGGCGGCCGCGAAGGCGTTGAACATCCACCCGAACACCGTGCGGTACCGCGTGCGGCGGGCGGCGGAGGTATCCGGTGTCGACCTCGGGGATCCGGCTCAGCGGCTGCTCACGCAGCTGCAGCTGCGGCTGTAGAAACCTTGTGCGGGGCGGAGTGCGGCCTCGCTAGGGTGCGGCATGGATCTTTTCCCCCGGGCCTGGGGCGCCCTGCAGGAAGCCGTCCACTCCCTCGACGACGCGCAGTGGGTCGCGCCGTCCGGCTGCGCCGGGTGGCTGGTGCAGGACCTCGTGTTCCACCTGGTCATCGGTGCGCAGGACATCCTCGTCACGCTCGTGACGACCACCGACGCGCCCGCGACACGCGACGCCGTGACCTACTGGGAGCCCGGTGAACCGGGTGCCGGCACGGACGCGGAGTCGGCGTTCGTCCGCCGCGGCGCCGTCGCGTACTCCGGGCCGGCCTCGCTCACGCACCACTTCGACGACCTGGCCGTCGCCGCGGGGAAAGCCGCGGCGGCCGCGGATCCCGCCACTCGCGTGCAAACCCGCGACGAAGTGCTGACGGTCGCGGACTTCCTCACGACGTACGTGGTCGAAGCGACGCTGCACCACCTCGACCTGACGCTGCACCTGTCCGGTGTGGACGGTCCGCCGGCGTCGACACTGGCTGCGACGCGGGCGATCGTGGAGGGCGTCGCCGGTCAGCCATTGCCGTCGGAAGACGACCGGGAAGCGCTGCTGTATGCGACGGGCCGGCTGCCCGCTCCTGCGGGGTTCACTCCGGTGGCACTGGGATGATCGTCTGGCTCAACGGGACGTTCGGCGCCGGCAAGACCACGACCGCGCGCGAACTCACCGGGCTGCTGGGCGCGCGTGTGTTCGACCCGGAGTACGTCGGGTACCTGCTGCGCGTGCCGTTTCCCGAGCCCGAAGGCGATTTCCAGGACCTCGAGCTGTGGCGCCCGCTGGTGGTCGAGACCATGGCGCGCGTTCACGCGCACACCGGCGGACCGCTCGTGGCGCCGCAGACGATCCTCGTCGAGCGGTACGCGCGGGAGATCTTCGACGGGCTGGCCGCAAGCGGCATAACGGTGCACCACTTCGTGCTGCACGCCGACCGCGACGAGCTGCGCCGGCGCATCGAGGCCGACGAGCCGGGTATTCGGCAGTGGCGGCTCGATCACCTCGACGCGTACGAGAAAGCCCTGCCGTGGCTTGAGAAATCGGCCACAGTGGTCGACACGGCGGGCACGCCGCCGGCCGAGGTGGCGCGCACGATTTCGGCCGCGGTGAACTGAAGAAGGTGAGCTGAGGGCTGGGGCAGCAGCGCTTCTGCCCCAGCCCCGCGCGTCACGCCGTGACGAGGCTGAACCGGCGGCGTTCGACGTCGATCTGCTCGATGCGCACCGACAGGCTCGCACCGACTTCAGGAGCGGCGCCGCGGTCGGTCACGAGCAGGCCCTGGATGCCGGGCGCCACCTCGACGAACGCGCCGAACGGCAGCTGCTGCACGACCACGCCGTCGAGCACTCCGCCCGTGGCGTGCTCGGACAGCCAGGAGCGCCAAGTGGTTTCCGCGGCGCTGGTTTCCGATGTGGACAAGCGATTTCACCTCCCTTCGCGAACCGCAGGAATGTCCTCGGAAGTTCGCTTCAGGAGGGTGGGCCACGGGCCCACCGGGGGGTCACGGCAAGGCCGGGTACCCCGTCTGCTCACGGCTCTCGGCCGACCCGGCAGTCATGCGTTCACCGTAGCAGTGTGTTCCGCCGCGGGTAAGCGTTTTTAGGCTGAGACCGAAAGCCCGGCCAGCTCCGCGAGCGCGGCGAACGATTCGACGCGGGCAACCTGGTCGTAGGTGCTCGTGCTGACCAGGAGCTCGTCGGCCCCGGTGGCCTCGACCAGCTCGCCGAGCCGGCCGGTCACCTCGGCGGGGGTGCCGCCGATCTGGCTCGCGACGATGTCGTCGAGGCGCGTGCGTTCGCGGTCGGTCTTGGGCAGCGCCAGGATCTCGTCGACGGGCGAGAGCGGCGGGAAGACGCCGTGGCTGCGCGAGTACACCGTCGACCACGCCTCGGGCACCAGCAGCCGGCGCGCCTGTTCGTGGGTATCGGCGACGGCGACCGATGTCGACACGACGACATACGGCTCGGTTCCCGCTCCTGCGAATGTGTCCCGGTACCGACGGATGGCCTCGACCATCGCACACTCCCCGCGCGCCGGCGCGATCACCAGCGGCAGGCCCAGCTCGGCGGCGAGGTCCGCGCCGGAGCCGGTGGCCAGCAGAAACGTCGGCAGGCTCAGCCCTTCGGCCGGGATCGCGTGCACGCCGGGGTAGGCCGTCTGGTCGCCGCTGAAGAACGCGAGCAGCTCGCGCACCTGGCCGCCGAAGTCCTCGGCCGCCTCGCGCCCCTGCCCGAGCGCTTGCCGCACGCCGTCGGTGAAGCCCACGGACCGGCCCAGCCCCAGATCGATCCGACCCGGGAACAGCGATTCCAACACCCCGAACTGCTCCGCGACCACCAGCGGCCGGTGGTTCGGCAACATCACGCCGCCCGTGCCGACGCGGATCCGCGACGTCACCGAAGCGACCGCCGCGACCAGCACCGTCGGCGCCGACCCGGCCACCCCGGGCACGCTGTGGTGCTCCGACACCCAGAAGCGGTGGTACCCGAGCCCCTCGATGTCCCGCGCGAACGCGACGGTGTCCCGCAGCGCCTGCGCGCTACCCCGCCCGCGCCTGGCGGGCGAACGGTCGAGCACGGAGATCCGGAACGTCACGCTTGGATCAACACGGCCGCGTGGCCGCGGATTCCCCGGCGTGACGAGCTACGGCCGCCAGCGTTCGCTGTAGTCCGGGTGCTCGGCGTGCGGCAGGGCGAGCAGCCGCAGCGTCAGACACCAGTTCGAACCCGCCTCGTCGGCCGGGACGTGACAGGTCTCGCACCAGTATTCGCTGCCGTACAAAGGAAAACCGGGGACCTTTTCCGACACCGTAGTGCGGTGGGCGAGCATGATGCGGCGCGTGACCTCGACCTCGTTGATCATCTGGTTGACGACGTCGAGGTCGGTGTCGCCGAGCGCGCGCACGCGTTGTTCGACCGCGACCTTCGTCTCGCCGCGGTTGAGCGCCTCGCCGGTCTTCGCCTTCTGCACCGCCTGCATGATCAGCGCCTGCCGCTGACCCACCCGCGCGGCGAGGAACGCGATCAGGTCGTCCACGAAAGGCCTCCCTCCTCGAGCCGGACTCCTCCGGCGCGGGATAGTCGCCGCGCGGCGCCGGGGCGTTACGCGCCGGATGTGCCGCAGGGGACAACCCGAGCCCGCCGGACGCTACTCCACTCCCAGCCTGACCTGCGGGAACGTTACGCAGCCGTAAAGGTGGGAATTCTTCGCGTTCGCCGAAGTTGATCACGGACGGTGAGCACCCGCGGCGACGAGACGATCACTCGGTGTCGGGCCGCGCCTTGCTCGGCTGCACGCGCTTGGGCTCACCCGGCATCTTCGGGTAGTCCGGCGGGTACGGCAGTTCCGCGCCGCCGAGGTCGCGGTCGTCGCGTTCGTACCACTCCAGCAGGGTTTCGAGGCCGAACGCCGTTTCGTCCATCGGCGCATGGAGGTCGCCGTGCTCGGCCAGGAAGGCCGGCACGGTGAGCACGTCGAAGTCGTCCGGGTGCACGTCGTCGAGCATTGCCCAGGTCAGGGGCGTGGACACGGTCGCGCGCTGCGTCCCGCGGACCGACCACGTGGAGGCGACGGTGCGGTCGCGCGCCGCCTGGTTGTAGTCGAGGAACACGCGGCCGCCGCGTTCCTCCTTCCACCAGGAAACGGTGGCCTTGTCCGGGATGCGGCGTTCGACCTCGCGCCCGAGCGCGATCACCGCGTGGCGCACGGCGATGAAGTCCCACTCCGGCCGGATGCGCACGAGCACGTGGACCCCGCGTCCGCCGGACGTCTTGGGGTAGCCGGTGAGCCCCACGGCGGCCAGCACCTCGCGGACCACGCGCGCCACCGCGACGGCGTCGTCGAAGCCGGCCGAGTCCGGCGGGTCGACGTCGATGCGCAGCTCGTCCGGATGGTCCACATCGGACCGCCGAACGGGCCACGGGTGGAAGTCGAACGTGCCGAGGTTCGCCGCCCACGCGAACACGGCGGGTTCGGTCGGGCAGACCTCGTCAGCGGTCCGTCCGGACGGGAACGTGATCCGCGCGGTCTGGACCCAGTCCGGCGCGCCCTTGGGCACGCGCTTGGCGTAGAACCACTCGCCCGCCACGCCGTCGACGTAGCGCTTGAGCGTGGTGGGCCGCTCGCCGATCGCGCGCAGCAACGGCTCGCCCACCGCGAGGTAGTGCTCCACCACCTGCCGCTTCGTGATGCCGCGCTCCGGGAAGTACACCTTGTCCGGGCTCGTGACCCTGACGGTGCGCTCCCCCACCTGGTACTCGACCGGATCGCCGTTCTTGGGCATGGGCCCACCGTAGCCGGATCCACGCTGCGCGCCTGCCGATCACGCTTTCCTCTACCGTGGACCGGGTGTCCGGCAGAACCAAGCTGATCCTCGCGCTCACCGTGCTCGCCCTCCTCGCGGCGGCCGCGGTGTTCCTGCCGATCCCCGGCCCGTCGGACCTGCGCCGCTGGGCCCAGGCGACCGGTCCGGCGACGCCGCTGGTGCTGCTGGTCGCGTACTCGTTGCTCACCGTTGCACCCATTCCGCGCACCGTGTTCAACCTCGCGGCCGGGCTGCTCGTCGGCAGCGTCGCGGGGATCGCGATCGGCCTGGTGGCGACGACGATCGCGGCGGGCCTGTCGTTCGCGCTCGCGCGGCTGCTGGGCCGGGACCTCGTGCTGCGCCACCTGCACCGGGCGCCCGTGCGCATCGTGAACGAACGGCTCTCCGGCGGCGGTGTGCTGGCGATCACCTCGCTGCGGCTGATCCCCGTCGTCCCCTTCGCGCCGCTGAGCTACCTGTGCGGAGTGTCGACGGTGAAGCTGGTGCCGTACCTCGTCGGCACGCTGCTGGGGAGCGTGCCGGGCACGGTCGCCGTGGTGGTGCTGGCCGACGCGCTGACCGGCGACACGCCGCCCGTGCTCCTGGCTTGCTACGCCGTTTTCGCCGCGGCCGGAGCCGTCGGCCTGGTCAGGGTGCTGAAGAAGCGCACTCCCGCCGTCGGCGAGGAAGAGCCCGCCGTCTCCGCACCGGCTGGCTGACGGCGGCAACATCCACTCGACCGCTACACTCGTTCGGGTGCGCGAGGGGTATCCGCGCTGAGTAAGGCCACGATCACCGGGATTTCGTCAGGAGCGGTCGCCATCGACACCGGTCAGCTGATCGCGGGGCACTACCGCCTCGTCGAGCACATTGGTAGCGGTGCCATGGGTGTGGTGTGGCGCGCCGTCGACGTGCGCCTGGAACGGTCGGTGGCGATCAAGCAGATCCTCCCCCAGCCGGGCGTCTCCGAGGCCGAACGCGACAACATGCGCCAGCGCGCCATGCGCGAGGCCAAGAACGCGGCCCGCTTCCAGCACCCCAACGCGATCGTGGTCTTCGACATCGCCGAACACGGCGGCGACCCCTGCCTCGTGATGGAGTTCCTCGACGGCCCGAGCCTCTCGGCCGTGCTGGCCGAGCAGGGCACGCTGCCCGTCGGCCAGGTCGCGCGCATCGGGGAGCAGGTGGCCGCCGCGCTCGTCGCCGCACACCGCTCCGGGATCGTGCACCGCGACGTGAAGCCCGGCAACATCCTCATCGACGAGACCGGCACCGCGAAGATCACCGACTTCGGCATCTCGCGCGCGGCCGGCGACATGACGCTCACGCAGACCGGCCTCATCGGCGGCACCCCGGCATACCTCGCGCCCGAGCTGGCGCGCGGCGCCGACCCGGTGCCCAGCTCCGACGTGTTCGCGCTCGGCGCCACGCTCTACCAGGCCATCGAGGGCCAGACGCCCTACGGCAACACCACCAACCAGCTCGCGCTGCTCTACGCGGCCGCCAACGGCCAGATCAACCCGCCGACCCAGGCCGGCCCGGCCACCGCGCTGCTGATGAGCCTGCTGCGCAGCGAGCCCGGCGAGCGCCCGAGCATGGCCGAAGCCCGCGAAGGCCTGGCGAAGCTCGCGTCGGGCGAGCCGGCCGGCCCCGAGCTGCTGTCGTCGGGCCCCACCGAACGCCTCGACCGCGGCGGCTCACGTCCGCCCTGGCAGCGCGTCGACGGCCCGAAGCCCGGCGCCCCGATCCCCGCGCAGAAGGCCCCGTCGAACCCGCCGCGCACCCCGACGGCGGCGTTCATGCCGATGCGCTCGCCCGCCGCGCCGCCCAACACGCCGCCGCGGCCCCAGCCGGCTCCCCCGGTCCGGCCGACGCAGCAGCAGCCCCGCCCGGCCCCCACGGCCGCCGCGCCGAACTACCGCAACGCGTCGAGCACGCCGCCGCCTCCGCCGTCGGACAACAAGCGCAAGTTCGCCCTGCTCGCGGGCGGTGCCGCGGCCGTGGTCGTGATCGCGGTGGTGGTGTTCCTGGTGCTGAGCTCGGGCAGCGATGACCCGGGTGGTTCGAACACCGCGAACCAGCCGCAGCAGACGAACTCGACCGGCGCGCCGAACACCCCCAGCGCCGGCCCGTCCGCATCGCCGCCGGTCGCCGGGCTCGGCCAGACGCCGAACGACGGCGGCAAGCTCGCGCTCTCACCCGCCGGCCAGCGGGTGATCGACTTCTACAGCTTCCCGCAGGACACGGCGGCGGCGTGGGCGATGCTCACCCCGGCCGCCCAGCAGGTCTACGGCAACCAGGCGGCGTTCGGCCAGTACTGGCAGCAGTTCGGCAACGTGAACAGCAGGGTCGCCCGTGGCAGTTACAACGCCGACAACTCGGTGACCATCTCGGTCACCGTGGTGTTCCCCGACCACTCGGAGCCCCGCGTGTTCCGCGTCGTCAACTCCGGCGGGCAGATCCTGATCGACTCGAACACGAAGAGTCAGAAGGACGCCACCCAGGGCTGATTCGCGCCCGCGCCGACACGGGATTCCGCTGACCGCGACACAAATCGGAATTGTCACGCGTCCGGCGACTTACGCCGCTACAGCTCGATGCAATAGCTGCATTTGGTGATCAATCGGACGAATTCCCGAAACCGTAGATCCCTCGCAAAGCGGGCATTGGCTGTCGCACTTTCGGCCGCCGCGCTGACGGTCGGCCTCAGCAGCCAGGCCGACGCCTCGCCCCACGCCGTGACCAGCGGAGCTCCGGGCACGATGGTGACCACCTACGAGGCCGTCAACATCCGGCAAACTCCGTGGTCGACCAGCAAGAAACAAGGCAGTTACCCCGCCAACTACACGGTGTTCGGCATCTGCTGGGCACACGGGGAACCCATTTCGGACAATGGTGTCGTGAGAAATGACATCTGGGTTTCCACCGGCGTCGAGAACGGCGTGCATTCCTTTTCATCAGTGCCGTTTACCTCAAAGGCGATTCTCTGGGCGGAATGCCCGTAGGCGCTCAGTGCCCTTGACGCGCCGGGCACCGCCGTCACCAGGAGCTACGCCACGGTGGCGAACCAGTGAGACTCGCCGCGCGGGGAGTGTGGTGAACAGGGGTGATGGCCTACCGTGGAGCCATGGCCGAGAGCGGAGCTGTACAGCCGGGCTGGAATCCTCGGTTCCACGAGGATCTCGTCGGGCTGGATCCGTACGACCCGGAGGCGCGCGCGTTCGCCGCGCACCTCGACCGGATGGAGCGCACGGGCCCGACGTTCACCGTCGAAGCGTGCCTCGACCAGGTCTCCGACTTCGCCGATTCCAGCAGCCGCGCGGGCGGGCTGCGCTACTGGGTTTCGGCGCTCATCGCGGCGTTGATCGTGCTCGGGGTGATCGTGACCGCATGGCAGATCGTGACCCACGCGATCGCTTTCCTGGCGGGGTAACGTGGGCGACGTGAAAGGTATGAAACCCGTGGTCGGCACCACGCCCCGTGTGGTGAAGTCCGAGCAGGAGTGGCGCGAGCAGCTCAACCCCGAGGAGTACGCGGTGCTTCGCCAGGCCGGCACCGAGCGGCCGTTCGTCGGCGAGTACACCGACACCAAGACCACCGGCGCGTACGAGTGCCGCGCCTGTGGTGCCGAGCTGTTCCGCAGCGACACGAAGTTCGAAAGCCACTGCGGCTGGCCGTCGTTCTTCGACCCGGCGGACTCCGACGCCGTGCTGCTGCGCGAAGATCGCACACTCGGCATGAAACGCATCGAGGTGCTCTGCGCCTCGTGCCACAGCCACCTCGGCCACGTCTTCGAGGGCGAGGGCTACGACACGCCGACCGACCAGCGCTACTGCATCAACTCGATCTCGCTGAAGCTCGTTCCCGAGACCGAGTAACACCGACGATCACCGAAGAGCGCCCTCCCCCACCGGGAGGGCGCTTTTTTCTGTCTTCGGGCAACCACAGCGCTTTCTCCCGCGTGCATCAGGCACGACGCACCGGGGAGGCGCTATGACACTCATCGCCACCATCGCCGGGACTGTGATCGGCGTGCCCAGGTGCGCGGCCTCCGTTGTTCTCGAGCCGCGAGCCGGCGGCAGGCCGCGCCACGGAACGTCTCCTCCGCCCGGCCGGAAACCCAAGCCCCTTCAGATCGGTTACCGGCCCGCCCGTCTCGGCGGTGGCAGGCTTTACCTCGGCTCAAGCTGCGGTGGCGGCTCGGGGTGCGGCGGCGGTTCCGGCAGCTGTTGACGGAACCGTGGCGCCGCGGACGGCATCAGTTGTGCCGACCCACCCGGTGAACCGGGTCGGTAGGGTCCGGCGATTGCGAGGGTGAGGGAGGCACACCGTGGACGAAACCTGGGGGATTTCAGGACCGCAGTTCCTGGCGTGGTACGGAATAGCGCTGGCTCTCGTGCTCGCGGTGCAGGTGGTGTGGCCGCGCGTCGCGCGCACGCGGGCGGTCGAGCACACCGGTGAACTGCCGGACGTCTACCACCTCGCGTACCTCGCCGGCGGGCCCGAGCGCGTGGCCGACACGGCGATCGCGGCGCTGGTGGACCGCGGCCTGCTGCGCGTGAACAGCGAAGGGGTCGTGACGGCCGCGGGGAAACACCCGTGGCACAAGATCGAACGCTCGGTGCACGAAGGCGCCAAGGGCGCCAAGGGCGGTACCACGCGCAGCCTGCGGGCCAAGGCCGCCCGGTCGAAGGCGATGAGCGACCTCGAGGCCGAGATGCAGCGCGCCGGCCTGCTCACCTCCGGCAGCGAAGCGCGTCCGTTCCACACCACGATCTTGCTGGCCTTCCTGGTTCTCCTGGCGATCGGCGCCGTGCGGTTCGTGACGGGTGCGTCGCACGGCCGGCCTGTCGGCTGGCTCTTCCTGCTGCTCGTGGTGGCCCTCGTGCTGACGGTGGTCGCCTCCGTCGTGCGCGGCCGCAAGCGCGTGGGGATCACGCCGAGGGGCCAGGGGGCTCTGACGCACGCCCGGTTCTCGAGCCGCACGCAGGGTGCGGTGCGGCCGGCCTTGCTGCTCGCCGGAGCGGCCGGCGCCGTGGCGCTGGGCGGGCTCGCGATGTATCCGGACGACGAGCTGAGTGCGGCGCTGATCCCGCCGTTCCAGCCGTTCGCCGGGTCCGGCGGTGGCTCGTCGAGCGGTGGTTCCTCGTGCAGCACCTCGTCCTCCTGCAGCAGCGGGTCTTCGTGCAGCAGCAGCTCGTCGTGCAGCAGTGGTTCCTCATGTGGTGGCGGGGGTTGCGGTGGTTGACCGGCTGGGCGTCGGCATCGGCTGGCGGGCCGAGCTGGACCTGTCGATCGCGCGGCTGCCGGGCGTCGACTGGGTCGAGGTCGTCGCCGAGAACCTTCGCGCGCCGCACCTGCCCGAGAGCCTGCTGGCGTTGCGGGAACGCGGCCTGCCCGTGCTGCCGCACGCCGTGTCGCTCTCGCTCGGCGGGGCGGAGCCGCTGGATACGAAGCGCGTCGAGCACCTCGCCGAGCTGGCCCGGGCGCTCGACGCGCCGCTCGCGAGCGACCACGTGTGCTTCGTCCGCGCGGGCGGGCTCGACTCCGGGCACCTCATGCCGCTACCCCGCACGCGCGAAGCGCTCGACGTGCTCGTGGCCAACGTCCGCCTCGCCCAGTCCATTGTGGACGTCCCCTTGGCACTGGAGAACATCGCGGCCGTGCTCCAGTGGCCGGAGAACACGTTGTCGGAGGAGCAGTTCCTCGCCGAGCTGACCGAGCGCACGGGGTGCCTGCTGATCATCGACGTGGCGAACCTGTATGCCAACGCGCGCAACGTCGGCACCGACCCGGTGGCGTTCCTCGACGGGATTCCCTGGGAACGCCTGGCCTACGTGCACATGGCGGGCGGCGTCGAGCGCGACGGCGTCTACCACGACACGCACGCGCACCCGGTGCTGCCCGAGGTGCTCGACCTGCTCGCCGAGCTGCGCCGCCGCACCGACCCGCCGGGCGTGCTGCTGGAACGCGACGACGACTACCCCACCGACACCGAGCTGGCCGCGGAGCTCGCCGCATTGCGCGCGACGGTGACGGCGTGAGCCGCGAGGAGCTCGCCGCTCGGCAGGCCGCGCTGCTCGACGCGTTGCTCACCGGCGCCCCGCCCCCGCCGGGTTTCGCGCCGGACCGGCTGCGCGTCGAAGCCGACGTCCTGCTCACCAAACGCCGCCGGCTCATGGCGTACCTGCACCCCGACCTGGCCGAAAGCCTGGGCGAGCGCTTCGGCCCGCTCTTCGACGCCTACGCCGGCGCGCACCCGAAAACCGACGCGATCCGGGCGCGCGAGTACGCCGACGCGTTCGCGGCCTGGGTCGCCGCCCGAGAACCCGCGAAGCGGCGGCGCTGGTTCAGGAGCTGACCGGGTGCCACACCGCGCTGTCGGCTCCGGGCAGGTGTGACGCGTGGTCCCAGTGCGGCTGGGCGCCCGGCAGGTCGCCCGCCATCTTCACGCGGGTGAGCTTGCCGAAGTCGCTGTCGACTTCTTCGACGAGGTCGCCGTAATCCGCTGAGTCCACACTGGACACAGCCGACTCCTTGCGCCCCAGCGAATCCAGCCACCGGCCCGTTCCCGCGAGCGACAACCGCACGTTCCAGCTGCCACCCTCGACGACCGTGCGGCGCACCGCCGTCATGATCGCCGCGGCCGCGAGCCAGCCCGTGGTGTGGTCGAGCGCCTGCGCGGGCAGCGGCGTCGGCCGGTCTGTGCCGGCGACGCGAGCGCCTTCCTCGGCGATGCCCGACGCCATCTGCACCAGGCTGTCGAACCCGCGACGGCGGGCCCACGGGCCGGCCCAGCCGTAGGCCGACAGGTCGACCGTGACGAGACCCGGCCTCAGCTCGGCCAACACCTCCGGACCGAATCCGATTCGCTCCAGCGCGCCGGGGCGGAACGACTGCAGCACCACGTCGGCGCGCGCGATGAGCTTCTTCAGGCGCGCGCGGCCGCCCTCGGTGTCGAGCGCGACGAACCCCGAACGCTTGCCGTGGCCGGTGTCCATCGTGAGCGCGGGGATGCGCGGCAGGTGCGCGGCGCCGACGTGCAGCACGTTCGCGCCGTGGGCCGCGAGCACGCGACCGGCGACGGGCCCGGCGAGCACGTGCGTCAGCTCCAGCACCCGGACCCCGCCCAGCGGCCGGTCGGAGTCGAACAGCGTGTTCTTCGGCGCGTCGCCGATCTGCCGGATCTCGGCGAGCGGCAGGCCTGCGACGGCCTGGCCCTGCGGGTGCGCGAGCCACTCGTCGCGCGAACGCATGAGCGCGGCCGCGCCGCCCGCTGTCACCACGGCGGACTCGACCTCGGCGGCCGTCTTGGCGGCCACGGTCTTCGCGACGGACTCGCGCTGCGCGGGCACGCCGAGCGACCAGCACACGGCGGCCTCGTGGCGCGGGTAGTTCGCGTGGAGCTTGACCCAGCCGTCGGACGCGAGGTAGTCGCCGGCGATCGGACCCCACGGGCTCGGAGGCAGCTCGCCGTTCACGCGCACGAAGGCTTCGCTGCGCACGGCGGCCGCGGCGTGGCGCGTGTCGGCGCCCACCGTGCCGGGGTCGATGCCACGCAGGCGCAGCAGCTCACCGGCCGCGAGCGTGGCGGCCGCGATGCCCGCCGTCGCGGCGGCCTCGACCCGGAAAGTGCCGGGCAGCAAGGATTCGTCGCCGGTCAAGGACACGGCCGGGAGGGATTCGCCGGTGAGCGTCTGCCACACCCCGGCCAGCACGTCCTGCACGGCGGTTACGGCAGTGCCGCGACGAGCTCGGCGGGCGCCACGCGCGTGCCGGTGTAGAACGGGATCTCCTCGCGCACGTGGCGACGGGCCTCCGTCGCGCGCAGGTGGCGCATCAGGTCGACGATGCGGTGCAGCTCGTCGGCCTCGAACGCGAGGATCCACTCGTAGTCACCGAGCGCGAACGACGCCACGGTGTTGGCGCGCACGTCCGGGTAGTCACGGGCTTCCTTGCCGTGGTCGGCGAGCATCTTGCGCCGCTCCTCGTCCGGCAGCAGGTACCACTCGTAGGAGCGGACGAACGGGTACACGCAGATGTACTTGCGCGCTTCCTCGCCGGCGAGGAACGCCGGGATGTGGCTCTTGTTGAACTCCGCCGGGCGGTGCAGCGCGACCTGGCTCCACACCGGGGTCGACGCGCGGCCCAGCGGCGTGCGCCGGAAGCCGTTGTAGGCGGCCTGGACCTGCTCGATCTCCTCGGCGTGCCACCAGACCATGTAGTCGGCGTCGGCCCGGAGCACGGACAGGTCGTAGACGCCGCGCACCACCACGCCCTTGTCGGCGAGCCCGTCGAGGAACTCCGCCGTCTCCTGCCCCGCGGTCCCGCGGTCCTCGCCGAGGCGGCCGGGCTCGACCCGGAAGACCGACCAGGCGGTGTAGCGGATGCTGTCGTTGAGCTCGTTGTAGTTCAGCCGCGCCATGGCTCCATCCTCGCACCGCGCGGCATTCGGGCGCCAAGCGCCTCCGTCACGTCACACTGTGAAGCTCGCCGCGATCCGCTTCGCGGCGGCGTCGGCGGTGGCGACGCACGCCGGCAGCCCGACGCCGTGCAGCGTCGCGCCCGCGACGGCCAGGCCTGGGAGCTCGTTGACGGCGGTTTCGATGCGCGTCACGCGCTCGAGGTGCCCGGCGCCGTACTGCGGCAGGCCGCCGCCCCAGCGGGTGACCAGCGTGTCGAGCGGCGCGGCGGTGACGCCGGTGAGGCGGGCGAGGTCGTCGCGGACGGCGTGCACCAGGGCTTCGTCGTCGCCGTTCAGCGCGCCCGGCTCGCGGAAACGGCCGACGGAGCCGCGGACGAGCACCGGGCCGGCGGCGCCGTAGTGGGCCCACTTGTTGGCGGAGAAAGTGAAGGCCTTCGACGCGTAGGGCACGCCCTCGGCGTCCTTCTCGCCTGCGCCGATGAGGATCCCCGACGCGTCGGGCAGGTCGGTGCCGGGCGGCAGCGCGAGGGCGACCACGGCCATCGACGCCAGCTCGACCTCGCCGAACGCCTGGGACGCGGCCGGGACGAGGTCGGCGAGCAGCTTGCGCGCGGCGGGGGCGGGCACGGCGAGCACGACGGCGTCGACGTCCACCGGGGTGTCCTCGGGAGCGTGGGCCGGGGCGGCGGCGCCCACGTCGAGGCGCCAGCCGTTCGCGGTGCGGGTCAGGGCGCGGACGGTGGCGGAAGTGCGCACGGTCGCGCGGGACAGCTCGCGCAGGCGGTCCAGGAGTGTGGTCAGGCCGCCGGTCAGCGTGCCGAACACGGGCGCGATGCCGGGGGTCTTCGGCAGCAGGGCGGCCGCGGCGTCGGTGAGCGACCCGGCGCCCTCGGCGACGGCCTTGGCCAGGCCGGGCATGGTCGCGCGCAGGCCGAGGCCGTCGGCGCCGCCCGCGTAGACACCGCCGAGCAGCGGGTCGACGAGCCGGTCGACGAGCTCGTCGCCGAAGCGGGTGCGCAGCAGCGGGCCGAGGGCCACGTCGGCGGCGGTGAGCTCGACGGGGCCGAGGGAGCGTTCCTTCTCGACGGCGAGGCGGCCGTCTTCCGAGAGCACGCCGGCCACGGCGTCGGCGGAGGCGGGCACGCCCATGACCGTGCCGGGCGGGAGGCCCGTGACGGTGCCGCCGGCGTGGATCTTGGCGCGCGCCTTCGTCGGGTGGACCAGGTGCTCGCCCAGCCCGACCTCGGCGACCAGCGCCGTGACCTCGGGCCGGCGGGCGAGGAAGGCTTCGGCGCCGACGTCGTAGGGCACGCCGCCGACCTCGGCCGTGCGGAGCTTGCCGCCGACTGCGGGGGCGGCTTCGAAGACGGTGATCGCGACGGCGTCGCCGAGCAGCGTCCGCAGGCGGTAGGCCGCGGTCAGGCCGGAAATGCCGCCGCCGACGACGGCGACGTGCTTCACAGCGAGTGCACCAGCTCGGCGACGCGGGTGAGGACCTCGGGCTCGACGCTCGGCAGCACGCCGTGGCCGAGGTTGAAGATGTGCCCGTCGGCCGCGCGGCCCTCGTCGACGATCCGGCGGACCTCGGCCTCGATCACCGGCCAGCCCGCGTAGAGCAGCGCCGGGTCGAGGTTGCCCTGCACCACGGCCGTGCCGCCGAGCCGGCGCACGGCCTCGTCGAGCGGCACGCGCCAGTCGACCCCGACGACGTCGGCGCCCGCGTCGCGCATCGCCACGAGCAGCTCGCCCGTGCCGACGCCGAAGTGGATCCGCGGCACGCCGTAGCCCGCGACGCCGGCCAGCACCTTCGCCGAGTGCGGCTGGACGAACTCGCGGTAGTCGCGTTCAGACAGCGCGCCGGCCCACGAGTCGAACAACTGGATGGCGTCGGCGCCCGCGTCGAGCTGCGCACGGAGAAACGTGAGCGCGATGTCGGCGAGGCGGCCGGCGAGCTCGTGCCAGAGCTCGGGTTCGGCGTGCATGAGCGCCTTGGTGTGCTCGTGGTTGCGGCTCGGGCCGCCCTCGATGAGGTAGCTGGCCAGCGTGAACGGCGCGCCGGCGAAGCCGATCAACGGCGTGTCGCCCAGGCGTTCCACCAGCAGGCCCACGCCCTCGGCCACGCGCTCGACCTGCTCGGTCTCCAGCAGCGGAATCGCCCGCACGGCTTTGCGGTCGCGCACCGGCTCGGCCACCACGGGCCCCGTGCCGGGCACGATGTCGATGTCCAGGCCCGCGGCCTTCAGCGGTACGACGATGTCGCTGAACAGGATCGCCGCGTCCACGCCATGCCGGCGCACCGGCTGCAGCGTGATCTCGGCGAGCATCTCGGGGTCGAAACACGCGTCGAGCATCGCGACGCCCTCGCGCAGCTTCCGGTACTCCGGCAGCGACCGCCCGGCCTGGCGCATGAACCACACGGGCGTGCGCACGGGCTTCTCCCCGCGCGCCGCGGCAAGGAACGGCGACTCCGCCAGCACACGCCGCGCGGCGACAGCCGGGGCGGTTTCGGACGCGAAGGACTCAGACACAGACGAAAGCTCAGGCACGAAGCCCATCGTCCCACGCCTGGTGCTCCCGCCTGGGCGGGGCGGCCCCAGCGCCGGGTTCGGGCGCATTCGTCCTCCGTTGCTCGCGGGCGGCGAGCAGCCGGCGGGCCGCTCGGCGGCCTGCACGCCCAGCCCCTTCGGATCCGGTCGCCGAGCTGCGTTCCGCCCTCGCCGGGTCGGCTCCCACTGTTCCCCGACCCCCTCGGCCCGACCGCCGAAGCCGCGACCAGCACTGCCGGCCTGCTCAAGCCTCCGCGCCCGATTCGTCCGCCCCGGCGACGCGCCGGCGGGCCACTCGGTGGCCTCCGGGGTCGTGCTGTCGGACCGGCCGCCCGACCACCACTCCGGCCGGATACAAGCCGCGGCGGCCGGAGTGGTGGTCGGGCCAACCGAGCGGCCGGAAGGTTCGGCCGGCCTGCACCGATCACGCCACCGGACCGGTCGCACGAACCCAACCGGCGCTCCGGCCGCAACCGGCTGCCGACCTCCGGTCAAGCCACGCCTGCCCACACCAGCGGTCCTCGCGCTCCGCCTGCCCGCCCCCGCGAAGTCCGACCAGCCTTCCGGCCGGTTCAAGCCGCCGCGCCCGAATCACCCCGCCGGACAAGCGGCCGGCGGACGACGCAGTCCGGGCGCATCGGATCCGATCGCAGGAGTTCGGTCAGCACACAGACGCGGTTCCCGCCACGACGAAGCTCCGACCAGCACTGCCGCGAAAGCCGTCCTGATCAAGCCTCCGCACCCGATTCGTCCGCCCTGGCGACGCCCCGGCGGACCACTGGGCCGGTCGGGTCGTCCCTCGGCGCGCCTGCGTCCGCAACGGGGCGTCGCCGCCCTACAGTCGTTGCGTGACCGCGATGACGCCAGTGCCCGAACTCTTCCGCGAAGCCGTCGCGGCGCTGAAGTCCGTGCGGCCGCGTCCCGAGGTGCGGCTGGAGACCATGCGTGCGCCGCAGCGGCTGGCGCCGTGGTCGTTCGCCGTGAGCTGTGAGGTGGAGGGGCCGGCGGACGTGCTGGCGTCGGGGCGGTTGGTGCTGCTGCACGACCCCGACGGCCAAGAAGGCTGGGACGGCGTCCTGCGGCTGGTCATGTACGTGCGGGCGGAGCTCGACCGCGAGCTGGCGACCGATCCGTTCCTGCCGGCCGTCGGCTGGTCGTGGCTGACCGATGCGCTGGAATCTTCGGGCGCCTCGTGGACGGCACTGGGCGGCACGGTCACGGAAACCTCGTCGGCGCGGTTCGGCGAAATCTCCGGACCCTCGCGCACCGACGACCTCGAGCTGCGGGCGTCCTGGACGCCCACCGACGCCGCGCTGCGCGCCCACGGCTACGCGTTCTGCCAGGTGATGGCGAGCGTCGTGGGGCTGCCGCCGGTCGGCGTAACGCTGTTCGAACAGCGCCAGAGCTCCTGATCCACCGAAGTTCACCCGGACGGGCCGCCCGTCCGGCGCCTTCTCGCGCCCTCAGAACGTTCAGAAGCGCCCGAAGTGGTCTGGACAACCGACGGCACCGGCGGCGGACCGAACGCGATTCTGAGAGCCGTTCACATCCGTCCACCTGGGACCGCACGCGCTAGCACGCGCGGACGCCCACGTTCGTGAAGACCCCATGATCACGGGCTGTCATGCCCTGGTCACGCCCACAAAGCCACCCGAGACCCCCGGAGCCCCCGACACAGCCTCGCCCGGAGCCCCTCGAAGACCCTCTGTGCAAACGTGAAGAAAGTTGATCTTGCCCCGGAGGAGGGCGATTTCCGGTGTCTGGTGGACTGCTCACGAGACGTCCGAGCGGAAGCACCCGCAGGTGCACGGCCCACCTGCACGGGCGTTTCGGGTTCGGTAACTCTGTTGCATCGCCTCCGGAAGCCGTTCCGTTAGCAACGGGCTCAGCACTAGCCCGATCGTGTGACGGTGAACGCCCTGAGTGACGAGTCGTTTCAGATAGATACCCATTCGATCCCCCCGTAACGGCCCTGGGGCGGCTACAGTGCCTTCGACGACACCACTTTCGGTCTAAAGCTGGCGCGGCTGAACGGCCGAAGGTCCCGGTGCCGGTCGGGGGGCACGACCGACTCCAGGGAGGTAGTGACGTGGCTACCGTCGGCATTTCTCAGGCCGTTCGATCCACGCCAGCCGGTGCATTGCCGGCGAGCATGGTTCCGCACCCGCGGGAAGAGCTTTTTTCCGTGTTGGTGGTCGATGACCACCCGCTGTTGAGGGAGGCAATCGCAGCACGACTCGCACAGATGGGTGCGGGCACGGTCCACGAAGCCGCCACGGTGGCCGAGGCGAGGGCGCGAGCACAGGCCACCGGCCCGTGCGACCTGGCGATCCTCGATCTCGGACTGCCGGACGGCAGCGGCATCGAGCTGGTTACGGAACTCCGTAGCCACGGATGGCCGCGCGTGGTGGTGCTCGCATCGTCCGACGACCCGTACGCGGTTCGGTCGGCGTTCCAGGCCGGTGCCCAGGCGTACCTGCTGAAGTCCGCGTCGCCGGTGGTTGTCACCGACGGCGTGCGCAGGGTCCTGGAAGGCGGCGTATACGCCGACCCGAGCGTGGCCCCGGTTTTGGCGACCGGCACGCGGGTCGCGGGTACCGACAACACCCCGCGTGAGCTCTCCGCCCGTGAGGTCGAGGTGCTCCAGCTCGTCGCCGACGGGCAGTCGAACAAGGAGATCGGGGAGGAGCTTTCCCTCTCCGCGCTCACCGTGAAGTCGCACCTCTCCCGCATCGGGCGCAAGCTCGGCACGGGTGACCGGGCACAGATGGTCGCATTGGCTATGCGCGCCGGTGTGATCCGCTGACGAAGGCAGACAGAGGCCCTGCGGGGCGGGCGGACCAGGCGCGGTACGCCCGTCCCGTAGGGTCGTCAGCTATGGGAAGTGCACAGGCGGACGGCGCCCGGACCGGAGAGACCACCACCGAGGACGCCGGATCGCCCGTGCTGCTACGCGAGCCCGCCGAAGGCACACCCCCCGTGGTGACCGATCCGGCGGCGCTCGCCGAGGCGTGCGCGCGGCTCACCGCCGGAACCGGTGCCGTGGCCGTGGACACCGAACGGGCGTCCGGCTACCGCTACTTCCCCAAGGCCTACCTCGTGCAGCTGCGCCGCGAAGGCTCCGGCACGGTGCTGCTCGACCCGATCGCGCTGGCCGACGACCTCGCGCCCCTGCGCGAAGTCCTCAACGACACCGAGTGGGTGCTCCACGCCGCGTCCCAGGACCTGCCGTGCCTGGCCGAGCTGGACCTGCACCCCAAGAGCCTCTTCGACACCGAGCTGGCCGGCCGGCTGGCGGGCTACGAACGCGTGGCGCTGGGCACGCTCGTCGAACTGCTGCTCGGCTACACGCTCGAGAAGGGCCACAGCGCCGCCGACTGGTCGAAGCGGCCGCTGCCCGTCGACTGGCTCAACTACGCCGCCCTCGACGTCGAGCTCCTCAACGAGCTGCGCGAACGCCTCGAGGTCGAGCTGGAGTCCCAGGGCAAGCTCGAGTGGGCACGGCAGGAGTTCGAGGCCGTGCGCACCGCGCCGCCGCCCGCCCCGCGCGCCGAACCCTGGCGCCGCACGTCGGGCGTGCACAAGATCCGCAGCCCGCGCGGCCTCGCCGCCGTGCGCGAGCTGTGGCAGGCCCGCGACGAGCTGGCCCGCAAACGCGACCGCGCGCCCAGCCGCATCCTGCCCGACAGCGCCATCGTCAACGCCGTGACTTCCGACCCGAAGACCGTCGAGGAGCTGCAGGCCCTGCCGGTGTTCAGCGGCCGCGTGCAGCGCAAGTACACCGCCAGCTGGCTGCGGCACCTGCAGGCGGCCAAGACGCTGCCCGCGAGCGAGCTCCCCAGCCCCACCCAGCCGTCCGACGGCCCACCCCCGGTCAACCGCTGGGCCGACAAGGATCCCGACGCGGCCGCCCGCCTCTCCGCAGCGCGCGCGGCCCTTGCCGCCATCGCCGAGGACCGCCGGCTGCCGGTGGAGAACCTCATGCTGCCCGACCTCGTGCGCCGCACCTGCTGGCGCCCGCCGGCCGACCTGTCGGAAGACGGGGTGGCCGCGGTGCTGCAGGCCGGTGGGGCCCGGCCGTGGCAGGTGGAGCTGACGGTGGGGGCGCTGAGCAAGGCGTTGCACACGACGGCTGCGGCCTGAAATTCACGTGCGCCTGCGGCTCGTGAGCTGTCAGGCTCACGGCTGTGAACGTGCTTTCCTGCGGGCACCCGGGTCCGGCTTCGGCCACCCGCCGGTGCCCGCACCTGGGTTTTCCTGATTCCCCGCGCCATTGTCTGGTCTTCACTGGAGTCGCCAGTGAATTCGACCTGCTCTGTGAGCCCTGCGCCGACGGGCCTGCCGCCGAGCTCCGAACCATCTGCCCGCGCTGTGTCGCGGCCACGCACCAGCCCATCCACGTCGAACGCCTCGTCGGCACCCCGCAGCCGATCCATCGCGATTCACCTCTCGGCGGCACCTGGTGCACCCGCCCGTGCGCGGTCGTGCTGTGGGGTGACGAGTGCCTCGCGCCCCTGCCCGACGGCTGGCTCGCGCTGACCGCCGAGGGCCTCGTGGCTCTGCCGGACGACGGCGATCCCGAACCACTGACCGGTCCGATCCAGTTGCCCGCCGAGAAGCACAAGGCGCTGCGGATGCGCGAACCGCGTCCAGCGCTGTCCACGTCGGCCGACGGCGAACGCACCGCGGTGGTGACCGACTACGGCAGCCACGGAGTGGTTCTCGCGACGCGCACCGGCGAGGTAATCCGGTGGCTCGACATCGGGGACTACAACAGCGAGCAGGTGCCCTTCCCGTTCACCTTTCTCCCGGGGTATTTCGTCGCCGCGAGCGCGTGGAACCGGCTCGACCTGTACGACGCCGCCACCGGAGACCGGCTGCCGCTGGACGACGAAGACCCGGACTACTTCCACGGCCGTCTCACCGCGAGTCCGTCGGGCCGCGGGCTCGTGGACGACGGTTGGGTATGGCACCCGGCCGGCGTCCCGGCCGTGATCGACCTTTCGGCCTGGCTCGGCGGCGATGCACGGGCACCCCGCGACCTGCCCGTGCTCACCGACCGTGGATACGTGTGGGACACGCCGATGGCCTGGATCTCCGACGACCTGCTCGCCCTGCAGAAACCCGGCCCGGACGAGGGCGAGACGATCGACGGAGTCGAGCTGTTCGACCCGGTCACGCAGGAAAGCCGCGGGCTGTTCGCGGGGCCGAACGGTCCGATGTGGGCGGTCGAGAACCTGCTTTACGTGACCGCAGCCGGCGGCTTCGAAGTCTGGGACCCCGCTGACGGCGCCCGGATCGCGTTCGTCCCCGGGTTTCGGCCCACCGCGGCCGATCCCCGCACCGGCCGGTTCGCCGAGCTGCGCGACGGGGCCCTTCGCGTGTGGACCCGCTGACCTCAGCCCAGGCGGTCCAGAACCTCCTGCGCCGCAACGACTTCCGGATGGCCCACCGGCCACGCCACCGCCGCGAGGACCGCGCGGGCGTGGAACGCCGCCACTTCCGGGTCCGGGTGAATCTGGGCCAGGGTCCCCCGGTTGCGCAGCGTCTGGCGCCAGCCACTCCAGGACTCGGCGACCAGGGACGTCAGCAGGGAGGCCGCTTCGGGGTGGTCGTCGGTCAGAACCAGCACGTCGGCGAGGCATTGGCGGAAGAAGCCGTGGCGCGGGTGCCGGGCGGCGAGTTCGCGCAATGGCGGTACCGCAAGGGCAGGGTCGCCCTGCTCGGCGGTGATCTCCAGGCGCGCGGCCTCCGCCCAGTCGAGGTCGAAGGGCTTCTTCAAGAACGGCACGATCTTCTCGGCCAGCTCGCGCAGCGCCTCGTCCTGGCGGTCGACGTCACACAGGGCGATGAGGTCGCCGAAGCGGGCTTCGCGGGTGAGCGGGTCGGCGTCGCCGAGTTCGGCGGCGCAGTAGCGAACCACCGACGCCGACGCGGCGACGCGTTCGTCCATGCGGTTGGCCACGCCGAGGGCCTCGACGAGCATGCGGCGGCACCAGATCGTGGCAGCCTCGGCGCCCCAGGTCTGCTCGTAGACGTCCTCGGTCTCGGCCAGCAGCGGCACGGCCTCGTCGGGGCGGCCCTGCCCGGACCACGACATCGCGAGCTGCACCCAGAGGCCCAGCGTCTCCTTGCTGCGCGGGCCGAACTCGCGGGTTAGGGGCGGGACCAGCTCGCGGAAGACCGGCTCCGCGTCGCGCCATTCGCCCAGTTCGCCCAGCCGGACGGCGCCCCCGAAGCGCTCCAGCAGGTCACGCGCGCCTTCCCGGCCGCGCGACCACGCGACCGATCCACGCAGCGCGGACGCCTCGTCCACCGGCCGCGAGCGGAAGAACTTCACGAGCGCCACCCCCACGACGTGTCCACAATGCGCATTATGTCCGACCAGGCGGATTGAGCAGCGCGCGGGCCGCCGCTCGCAGCGTGTCGTCCGGTTCGCCGAGGCCGGCCAGCCGGACGACGGCGTCGGCCGCTTCGCGGGCGTGGGCCTCGACGTCGAGCGCCGGGTCGTCGCGGCGCGTGATCGCGGTGCTCTCCACCAGGCCGAACACCAGGTCAGTGCGGATCGCGGGCGCACCGGCGATCCGCACGAGCGTGCCGTACGCGGCCTTGAGCTCGGCCCGCTCCGCGCGGAACCCCGCGAGGTTCGGCGACGACACCTCGGGCAGCAGGTACAGCGCGCCGATGTTGTGCCGCGCCCCGCCGAGCAGCCGCACGTCCGCGTAGGCCAGCGCCCACAGCCGCACGCTCGCCGGCTCAGCCGAGGGCGAGGAGACCAGCCCGACCGCGACCGCCAGGGAAGGCCGGACCGTGGCCGCCAGCAGCTCGGCCAGGATGTCCTCCTTGGCCGGGAAGTGGTAGTACAGCGACGCCTGCCGCAGGCCCGCGCGCTCGGCGATCGCGCGGGTGGTGGTCGCCGCGTACCCGGCGCCGGTGAACAGCTCCCCCGCCGCGTCGAGCACCGCCTCGCGCGCGTCCTGGCGGCTCGCCGCCGCGCCGCTCGCGCGGGGCCGCCCCACTCCCGTCGCCTTCCCGTCCACCCGACCGATCCTGCCAGGCGCCCCGCCGTGTTACGCGCGACAGCCCCTTCCGGAAACACGCGTTAACACTCGCCTTACGCGGGCGAGACGGCAGCGACCCACCGGCGGCTTAATTTCGGTCAACCGATCGAAATACCCGCCAGCAGACGGGAGCCTCGCATGCCCGCGCCCTCGGTCCCCTCCGACGATCTCACGCAGTTCGGCTATCGCCAGGAGCTCCGCCGCAGCTTGGGCGGCTTTTCCGCCTTCGCGGCCGGCTTCTCCTTCGTCTCGATCCTCACCACCGTCTTCCAGCTCTTCGGCTTCGGCTACACCTTCGGCGGCCCGCTGTTCTTCTGGTCGTGGCCGTTCGTGCTCGCCGGGCAGATCCTCGTCGCGCTCGTCTTCGCGGAGCTGGCCGCCCGCTACCCGCTCGCCGGATCCGTCTACCAGTGGGCCAAGCAGCTCGCGCGCGGTTTCGCCGGCTGGCTCGCCGGCTGGATGATGCTGCTCGGCTGCGTCGTCGCGCTCGCCGCCGCGGCGATCGCGCTGCAGATCGTGCTCCCCTCGGTGTGGAGCGGGTTCCAGCTCGTCGGCGGCGACCCGTCGGTGACGTCGCCGACCGGTGCCACGAACGCCGTGCTGCTCGGCACGCTGCTAATCGTCTTCACCACGGTGGTCAACGCCGCCGGAGTCCGCGTGATGGCCCGGATCAACGACGTCGGGGTCGCCGCGGAGCTGATCGGCGTCGTCGTGCTCATCGGCGGCCTGGCGCTGTTCGCCGTGCGCGGGCCGCAGGTCGTGGTGCACAGCGTCCCGGTGAGCGACGGCGCCTCCGCGGCCGGGATCGGCGGCGTGCTCGCTTCGGCGCTGATGGCCGCGTACGTGCTGTACGGGTTCGACACCGCGGCCTCGGTCGCGGAGGAGACGCGCGACGCCCGCCGGGCCGCACCGCGAGCCGTGCTGCGCGCGGTGCTGGTGTCCGGCCTCGGCGGCCTCGCCGTGGTGCTCACCGCGCTCATGGCCGCACCGAGCCTCACCGACGGCGAGCTCGCCGGACACGGCCTGCCGTACGTGATCACGGCCGTCTTCGGCGACACCTTCGGCCGGGTCTTCCTCGCCGACGTCGCGATCGCCGTGATCGTCTGCACGCTCACCATCCAGACCGGCACTATCCGGCTGATCTACGCGATGGCCCGCGACAACGCGTTGCCGTTCTCCGCACGCCTGTCCGGCGTCAACCCGCGCACCGGCACCCCGCTGTGGCCCGCCGTCATCTCCGGCGCGCTGGCGATCGCGCTGCTCGGCGTGAACGTCGGCAACCCGACGCTGTTCAGCACGATCACCGGCACCTCGGTGGTCGTGGTCTACCTCGCGTACCTGCTGGTCACCGGCCCGTTGCTGGTGCGCCGGCTGCGCGGGCGCTTCCCCGCCGAGCCGGGTCTGTTCTCGCTGGGACGCTGGGCGGTCCCGGTGAACGTCGCCGCGGTCGCCTACGGCGTGGTGATGATCGTGAACATCGCCTGGCCCCGCGCGGAGATCTACGACCTCGCCGGTTCGGGTTCGCCCTGGCTGCTGCTGTTCCCCGTCGAGTTCGTCGGCGCCGCCCTGCTGATCGGCTGGTTCTGCTGGCTGCGGCTGCGCCGGACCACCGCCCCCGCCCTCGAACCCGCGGTCTGAGAGGACGTCCATGAGCACCACAGCAACCACGCACGGTGCGCGCGACCACGCCCGCGCCCAAGCCGGCACGGTCGTCGACACGATGCCGACGATCCCGGCGACCGGGTGGCCCGCGCCGCCCGGAGTCGAGCCCGCCACGCTGACCTGGGCCGAGACCGTGGCGGGCGGCGGCTACACGCACAAGGTCCTCGCCCGCGGCACCCGGCTGCGGCTCACCGACCTCGAGGGCGACGCCTGCGCGCACCTCCTGCTGTTCAACGCCGACGGGCCCTGGGAACGGCTCAACGTCGCCGACACCGTGAAGGTGCAGTGGAACGCCTACCTCGGGGAATCCGTCGCACTGCTCTCGGACCAGGCCCGGGTGCTCGCGACCGTCGTGGCCGACACCGGCGGCCGGCACGACGCGTTGTGCGGCACGTCCACTGTGGACGGCAACACCGAGCGCTACGGCGACGGCGCACCTGAAGGACCCTCGCCGGCCGGGGTACCGCTGTTCACGCTGGCGGCGGCGAAAAACGGCCTGGGGCCACGGGATCTGCCGCCCAGCCTGTCGTTCTTCCAGGGCGTGCGGGTCGACGCGGAGGGCGGGCTCGAGTTCACCGGCTCCGCGGGCGCCGGGGCCTCGGTCGACCTGCGCGTCGAACTGCCGGTGGTCGTGCTCCTGGCCAACACCGCGCATCCGCTCGACCCGCGCGAGGACTACACCGTGACGCCGCTGCGCGTCCTCGCCTGGCGGGACCGGCCCAGCACTCCGGACAGTCCGGAGTGGACCCACACTCCGGAAGCTCGGCGGGCCTTCGAGAACACCGCCGACTACCTCACCGCCCGGGGGCTCGCATGACCACGACCGTGCTCGACGTCGAAGTGCCCGCGCGGGCGCCGTTCTCCACCGTGCTGCGCCGCGGCCAGGAGCTCACGATCATCGACCTCGGCGGCAACCAGGCCGTCGACTTCCTCTGCTACGACGCGAACGACACCTCCCGCCGCTACAGCGCCGCGGTGACGATCGCCGCGCAGCGGAACATCTTCCTCACCACGGGCAGCGTGCTGCGCACCGGCGAGGGCGCGCCGCTGGTCACCGTCGTCGCCGACACCTGCGGCCGCCACGACACGCTCGGCGGCGCGTGCAGCAAGGAGTCCAACAGCCTCCGCTACGGCCAGCACACCCGGTTCCAGCACGCCTGCGCCGACAACTTCCTCATCGAGGGCAGCAAGTGGGGCCTCGGCAAACGCGACCTCGTGAGCAACGTCAACTGGTACATGAACGTGCCCGTCGAGGCCGACGGCACGCTCGGCATCGTCGACGGCCTCTCCGCGCCGGGCCTGGAAGTCCGGCTGCGCGCCGAGACCGACGTGCTCGTGCTCGTGTCCAACTGCCCGCAGATCAACAACCCCTGCAACGGGTTCGACCCGACGCCGGTGCGGATGGTCGTGACCGAACCGGAGCGTGCGGCGTGAAGCTGCTGGTCGCCAACCGCGGCGAGATCGCCGTGCGCCTGCTGCGCGGAGCCCGCGAGCTGGGCATCCCCACCGTCGCCGTGTACTCCGACGCCGACCGCACCGCACCCCACGTCCGCCTGGCCGACGAGGCCGTGCGGCTCGGCCCGGCACCCGCGGCCGAAAGCTACCTGCGGGCCGACGCGATCATCCGGGCCGCGCTCGACACCGGGGCGGACGCGATCCACCCGGGGTACGGCTTCCTCAGCGAGGACACCGCGTTCGCCCGTGCCTGCGAGAGCGCCGGGATCGCGTTCGTCGGCCCGGCGCCGGAGCACCTGGAGGTGTTCGGCAGCAAGCACACCGCGCGCGAGGCCGCGATCGCGGCCGGGGTGCCGTTGCTGCCCGGCACCGGGCTGCTCGGCGACCTCGACGAAGCCCTGGCGGAAGCGGCCGGGATCGGCTACCCGGTGATGCTCAAGGCGACCGGGGGCGGCGGCGGGATCGGGATGCGCGCGTGCGCGTCGGCCGAGGAGCTGTCCGCCGCGTGGGACACCGTGCGCAGCGTCGCAGCCAAGAGCTTTGCCAGCTCCGGCGTGTTCCTGGAGCGGCTGGTGACGAGCGCCCGGCACGTCGAGGTGCAGGTCTTCGGCGACGGCGCCGGCGAGATCCTCGCGCTGGGCACGCGCGACTGTTCGCTGCAGCGGCGCAACCAGAAGGTCGTGGAGGAGTGCCCGGCGCCGGATCTGCCGGACGCGGTGCGGCGGCAGCTCGCCGACGCGGCCGTGGCGCTGTGCTCGTCGGTGCGCTACCGCTCGGCCGGCACGGTCGAGTTCGTCTACGACCCCGTCCGCGAGGAGGCCGCGTTCCTCGAGGTCAACACGCGGCTGCAGGTCGAGCACCCGGTGACCGAGGCGGTGTACGGCATCGACCTGGTCGGCTGGATGCTGCGGCTCGCCCAGGGCGACCGAGGGATGTTCGCCACCGCACCCGGAACCACCGCACCCGAGCCGCGCGGGCACGCGTTCGAGGCCCGCGTGTACGCCGAGGACCCGAGCGCGAACCACCGGCCGAGCGCCGGACTGGTCACCGGCGTCTCGCTGCCGCCGGGCGTCCGCGTGGACACGTGGATCGAGGCCGGCACCACCGTCACCACGCACTACGATCCCCTGCTGGCCAAGGTGATCTGCACCGGAACCGATCGCGCGGACGCGCTGGCGAACCTGCGTGCGGCCCTCGCGGCCACCGCTGTCGGCGGGCTGCGCACCAACCTCGGCCAGCTCCGCGCCGCGGCCGTCGATCCTGCGTTCACGAGCGCCACTCACGACACCGCCACGCTCGACGGCGTCACCGACGACGAGCCGCGGATCGACGTCGTGCGCGGCGGCACGATGACCACCGTGCAGGAGTGGCCGGGCCGCACCGGGTTCTGGCACGTCGGGGTGCCACCGTCCGGCCCGATGGACGACCTGTCGCTGCGGCTGGGCAACCTGGCGCTCGGCAACCCCGAGGGCGCGGCCGGCCTGGAGTGCACTGTGGACGGTGTCACGCTGCGGTTCTCCACCGACACCACCGTCTGCGTCACCGGCGCCACCGCACCCGTGCTGCTCGACGGCGCCCCGGCTCCCGGGTGGACGCCGATCGTGGTTCCGGCCGGCGGCACGCTCGATGTCGGCGCGGGCACGGCCGGGCTGCGCAGCTACGTGCTCGTGCGGGGCGGGCTCGCCGTGCCCGAGTTCCTCGGCAGCGCGGCGACGTTCACGCTCGGCCGGTTCGGCGGCCACGGCGGCCGGGCGCTCGCGGCGGGCGACGTGCTCACGCCCGGCGCCGAGCCCGCGGACCCGGTCGCCGGCGCCGTCCCCGCCGGCGACCGGCCGCGGCTGGGTACACAGTGGACGATCGGCGCATTGGAAGGACCGCACGCCGCACCGGAGTTCTTCACGCCGGCCGACATCGAGACCTTTTACCGCACCGACTGGCAGGTGCACTTCAACTCCGCGCGCACCGGCGTCCGGCTCGTCGGGCCGCGCCCGCAGTGGGCGCGGGAGGACGGTGGTGAAGCCGGGCTGCACCCGTCCAACATCCACGACACGCCCTACGCGATCGGCGCCGTCGACTACACCGGCGACCTGCCGATCCTGCTCGGCCCGGACGGCCCGAGCCTCGGCGGGTTCGTGTGCCCGGCGACGGTCGCCACCGGCGAGCGCTGGAAACTCGGCCAGCTGCGCCCCGGTGACACCGTGCGCTTCGTCCCGATCGACACCGACCACGCCGCGGCCCTGCGCCGCCGACCGGCGGTGCCGCTGCTCGCCAGCCGCGACGCCCTCGACGACGGCGGCGTGCTCGCCCGGCGGACCGCCCAGGACGGCGAGCCGTCGGTGACCTACCGGCGCAGCGGCGACGACAACCTGCTCGTCGAATACGGCGACATGACCCTCGACCTCGCGCTGCGGATGCGCGTCCACGCGCTGGCCGAGCGGCTGGCCGCCGAAGGTGTGCCGGGGATCGTCGACCTCACGCCGGGCATCCGGTCGCTGCAGGTGCACGTCGACCCGGACGCGCTCCCGGTCGGCAAGGCCCTCGGCCTGGTGCGCGAGCTGGAAGGCGACCTGCCGGGCACCGCGGACCTGGTGGTGCCCAGCCGCGGGGTGCGGCTGCCGCTGTCGTGGGACGACCCGGCGACGCGCGAGGCGATCGAGCGGTACATGACGGGCGTGCGCGACGACGCCCCTTGGTGCCCGTGGAACATCGAGTTCATCCGCCGCGTCAACGGTCTGTCTACTGTGGACGAGGTCTACCGCACGGTGTTCGACGCCGAGTACCTCGTGCTCGGCCTCGGCGACGTCTACCTCGGCGCGCCCGTCGCCACCCCGCTGGACCCGCGGCATCGGCTGGTGACCACGAAGTACAACCCGGCCCGGACGTGGACGGCCGAGAACTCCGTCGGCATCGGCGGCGCCTACCTGTGCATCTATGGAATGGAAGGGCCGGGCGGGTACCAGTTCGTCGGCCGCACCGTGCAGGTGTGGAGCGGCTGGCACCAGCGCGGTGCGTTCGAGCCGGGGTCGCCGTGGCTGCTGCGGTTCTTCGACCGGATCTCGTGGTACCCGGTGTCGGCCGACGAACTGCTGGACCTGCGGGCGCGCGGCTCCGCCGGGCAGCTGGAGCTCGACATCACCGACGGGGAGTTCCGCCTCGCCGACTACCAGCGGTTCCTCGCCGACAACGCCGAGAGCATCGCCGGGTTCCGTGCCACGCAGTCGGCGGCGTTCGAGGCGGAACGCCGCGCGTGGGCCGCCGCGGGCGAGTTCGACCCGAAGCCGGAACCCGTCACGAGGCCGCCGGCCCGCGTGCAGGCACCGCCGGGCGGCCACGTCGTCGAGGCCCCGTTCGCCGCCACGGTCTGGCGGGTGGACGTCGAGCCCGGCACGCGGGTGGACCACAGGCAGTCGCTGGTCACGCTGGAAGCCATGAAAACCGAGGCGCGCATCCCCGCGCCCGCCGACGGAAAGGTGCTCGAGGTGCTCGTGTCCCCCGGTGACCAGGTCGCGCCCGGTACCCCGCTGGTGGTGCTCGGATGATCCGCGAACGCGTGCACGCCGCTTACCGGCGGATCGAGCAGGTCGACCGGCCCGAAATCTGGGTCGACCTGCGCCCGGAGGCCGAACTGCTGGCCGAAGCCGAAGCACTCGAGGTTCGGTACACCGCCGGGGATCCGCTCCCGCTCTACGGGCGGCTCGCCGCGGTCAAGGGCAACATCGACGTCGCCGGGTTGCCGACCACCGCCGGGTGCCCGGCGTATGCCTACGAGCCCGAAACGGACGCACCCGTCGTCGCCCGGCTGAAGGCGGCGGGTGCGCTGGTGCTCGGCACGACGAACCTCGACCAGTTCGCCACCGGGCTGGTCGGCACGCGCAGCCCGTACGGCGCGGTGCGCAACGCGATCGATCCGGCGTACGTGTCGGGCGGGTCGAGCTCGGGGTCCGCGGTCGCCGTCGCGCTGGGGATCGCGGATCTCGCGCTCGGGACGGACACGGCGGGCTCGGGCCGCGTCCCGGCGGCGTTCAACGGGATCGTCGGGCTGAAGTCGACGCCGGGGCTGCTGCCGACGGACGGCGTTGTGCCGGCCTGCGCGAGCATCGACTGCGTGTCGATCTTCGCGCGCACGGTGGGCGAGGCGGAGCTCGCGCTGCGGTGCCTGTCGAAAGAGGGCGCGGTCCGGATCGGTGTCCCGGCTTCCCTGGGCCCACTGCAGGACGGCTGGGCCGAGGCGTACGCCGCCGCGGTGGCGGACTACGCCGCGGCCGGCGCGGTGGTGACCACTGTGGACTTGTCGCCTTTTCTCGCCGCGGCGCGGCTGCTGTACGAGGGTTCGTTCGTCGCCGAGCGTTACACCGCCGTCGGCGAGTTCGTCGAGAAGCACCGCGACGACGTCGACCCGACCGTCGCGGGCATCATCACCGCCGCCCGCGACCTCCCCGCGCACCGGGTGTTCGCCGACCGGGCCACGCTCGCCGGGCTCAAGCGCGAGGCCGATGCCGTGCTCTCCACTGTGGACGCCCTGTTGCTGCCGACCACCACCGGGCACCCGACGCTCGCCGAGGTGGCCGCGGACCCGGTCGGCACGAACGCCGCCCTCGGCCGCTTCACGAACTTCGCCAACCTGCTCGGCTTGTCCGCGCTCGCCGTGCCCGCGGGGACGGTCGGCGGGCGACCGTTCGGGGTGATGCTCGTCGGCCCGGCCAACGCGGACTCGAAGCTGGCGGCGCTGGCCCGCGGCGTCGAGAATCGTGTGCGCTTGGCCGTCGTCGGGGCGCACCTGCGGGGGCAGCCGCTCAACCACGAGCTGACCTCGCGCGGCGGCCGCTTCGTCGCCGAAACCGAGACCGCGCCCGAGTACCGGCTGCACGCGCTGGCCACGACCCCGCCGAAACCGGGGCTCGTGCGCGTGGCCGAAGACGGTGTCGCGATCGCGGCCGAAGTGTGGGACCTCCCGGTGGCCGGCTTCGGCGCGTTCGTGGCGGCGGTCCCGGCACCGCTGGCAATCGGACGGGTGCGCCTGCACGACGGTTCGGAGGTCTCGGGGTTCCTGTGCGAGCCCGCGGCGCTCGCCGCCGCGGAGGACATCTCGGCGAAAGGTGGCTGGCTCGCCCACCTGCGTTCCTGAGGGCCGGGGCCGCCCGGGAGTGTGCCGTCGCCCACTCGTCCGGGCCACTCCCCTGGTTACCCGTGGGTAACAAGGGCTATCGTGCGGACAGGATTTCTGTCTACTTCAGGAGCATTCGTGGCCGCACCAGCAACGCCGCCTCTTGCGCCGACCGCGCGTGGGGTACGCAACGTCGTGTTCGTCGAAGGGGTACGCACCCCCTTCGGCAAGGCGGGTGACAAGGGCATCTACGCCGGGACCCGCGCGGACGACCTGGTCGTCAACGCCATCCGTGAGCTGCTGCGGCGGCACCCCGAGCTGCCGCCCGAGCGCGTGGACGACGTCGCCATCGCCGCGACGACCCAGATCGGCGACCAGGGCCTGACCATCGGGCGCACGGCCGCCCTGCTGGCCGGCCTGCCGAAGTCCGTGCCGGGTTTCGCGATCGACCGCATGTGCGCCGGCGCGATGACGGCCGTGACCACGGTCGCGAGCGGCATCGGCTTCGGCGCCTACGACATCGCCATCGCCGGCGGCGTCGAGCACATGGGCCGCCACCCGATGGGCGAGGGCGTGGACCCGAACCCGCGCATCATCGCCGACAAGCTCGTGGACCCGACCGCGCTCGTCATGGGCCAGACCGCGGAGAACCTGCACGACCGGTTCCCCGAGATCACCAAGGAGCGCACCGACGCCTACGCCGCGCGCAGCCAGGAGCGCTACGCCGAGGCCGTGAAGACCGGCAAGATCGGCCCGGAGCTCGTGCCGGTCGCGATCCGGTCGAAGGAACTGGGCTGGGGCCTCGCGACCGAGGACGAGCCGCCGCGCCCGGGCACGACCGTGGAGCAGCTGGCGAAGCTGAAGACGCCGTTCCGGCCGCACGGCCGCATCACCGCGGGCAACGCCGCGGGCCTCAACGACGGCGCCACCGCGTCGCTCCTCGCCGACGAGGAAACCGCGCGCGAGCTGGCCCTGCCCGTCGCGATGCGGCTGGTCGGCTACTCGTTCGCCGGCGTCGAGCCCGAGGTCATGGGCATCGGCCCGATCCCGGCGACGGAGAAGCTGTTCAAGCGCACCGGGTTGTCGATCGACGACATCGGCCTGTTCGAGATCAACGAGGCGTTCGCCGTGCAGGTGCTCGCCTTCCTCGACCACTTCGGCATCGACCAGGACGACCCGCGCGTGAACCAGTGGGGCGGCGCGATCGCGTGCGGGCACCCGCTGGCCTCGTCCGGCGTGCGGCTGATGACGCAGCTGGCGCGCCAGTTCGCCGAGCGCCCCGACGTGCGCTACGGCATGACCACCATGTGCATCGGCATCGGCATGGGCGGCACTGTGATCTGGGAGAACCCGGCGTTCGAGGGGGCGAAGTAAATGACTTTCACCGCTGAAGAGGCCAAGGCCGCGTTCCCCGACGAGGTCGTGACCACCGCCGTCACGCGCCTGGTGAAGGTGCCCGGGCTCGCGAAGCCGGTCGCGCTGATCACGCTCGACAACGGCCACGACCACACCCGGCCGAGCACGTTCGGCCCGCAGGGCCTCGTGTCGCTCAACGCCGCGCTCGACGTGGCATTCGAGGCCGAACCCGCGGCGATCGCGGTCACCGGCAAGCCGTTCATCTTTGCCGTCGGCGCGGATCTGTCCGGTGTGGAGGCCGTGTCGGACCCGGCGCTGGCCCGCAAGATCGCGCAGACCGGCCACGACGTGTTCCGCCGGCTCACCGAGTCGACGATCCCGACGTTCGGCTTCGTCAACGGCGCGGTGATGGGCGGCGGGCTCGAGCTCGCGCTGTCGTGCCACTACCGCACGCTGTCGGAGAACACCGCCGCGATCGCGTTCCCCGAGGTGTTCCTCGGCCTGTTCCCGGGCTGGGGCGGCACGCAGCTGCTGCCGAACCTCATCGGGGCCGACGCCGCCGTGACCGTGATCATCGAGAACGCGCTGGCGCAGAACAAGATGCTCAACGTCAAGCAGGCGGCCGAGCTCGGCATCGTGGACGAGGTGTTCGGCTCGGCCGACTACCTCGAGCAGTCGCTGCTGTGGCTCGCCAAGGTCGTGAACGGCGAAGTCACCCCGGCCCGGCGCGACATCGACCGCGGCGCCGGCTGGGACGCGGCCGTCGCGCGGGCGAAGTCCATCGTGGACGGTCGCACGCACGGCGCGTCGCCGGGCGCGACGAAGGCCGTGGAGCTGCTGGAGCTGGCGCGGGAGAACGATCTCGACCGCGGGTACGCCGCCGAGACGGACGGGCTGGCCGAGCTGCTGATGTCCGACGTGCTGCGCGCCGGGCTGTACTCGTTCAACCTCGTGAACAAGCGCGCTAAGCGGCCGGCCGGTGCGCCGGACAAGTCGTTGGCGCGCAAGGTGAACAAGGTCGGCATCGTGGGCGCGGGCCTGATGGCGAGCCAGCTCGCGCTGCTGTTCGTGCGCCGTCTCAAGGTGCCGGTGGTGCTCACCGACGTCGACCAGGCACGCGTCGACAAGGGCGTGGGTTACGTCCACGACGAGATCGACAAGCTGCTCGCCCGCAAGCGCGTGTCGCCGGACGGCGCCAACCGGCTCAAGGCGCTGGTGACCGGGTCGCTCGACAAGGCCGCGTTCGCCGACGCCGACTTCGTGATCGAGGCCGTGTTCGAAGAGCTGGGCGTGAAGCAGGCGGTGTTCGCGGAGCTGGAGCAGCACGTGTCGCCCGAGGCGATCCTGGCGACCAACACGTCGTCACTGTCGATCACGGCGATGGCCTCGAAGCTGCAGCACCCCGAGCGCGTGGTGGGTTTCCACTTCTTCAACCCGGTCGCCGTGCTGCCGCTGCTGGAGATCGTGCGCGGCGAGCAGACCGATGACGCCACGCTCGCCACGGCGTTCTCGGTCGGCAAGCAGCTGAAGAAGTCGAGCGTGCTGGTAAAGGACGCCACGGCGTTCGTCGTCAACCGGCTCCTGCTGCGCTTCCTCGGCGAGGTGCTGGTGTCCGTCGACGAGGGCACGCCGTTCGAGGTCGCGGACTCGGCGCTGGAGCCGCTCGGCCTGCCGATGTCGCCGCTGAACCTGATGCAGCTCGTGGGCCCCGCCATCGCGCTGCACGTGGGCGAGACGCTGCACGGCTCGTTCCCCGACCGCTTCACGGTGAGCGAGAACCTCGCCAAGTTCGTGCAGGCGGGCAAGAAGGGCGTGTGGACCTGGGACTCCTCGGGCACCGCGTCCGTCGACCCGGAGGTCGACGCCCTCTGGACGCGCGGCGGGTCGCCCTCCACGGCCGAGCAGGTGCGTGACCGCGCGCTGAACGCGATCGCCGAGGAGATCCGCATCATGCTCGACGAGGGCGTGGTCGCGGAAGCGCAGGACATCGACCTGTGCCTGCTGCTGGGCGCGGGCTGGCCGTTCTGGAACGGCGGCATCACGCCGTACCTGGACCGCGCGGGGGTTTCGGAGCGGGTGAACGGTAAGCCGTTCCTGGCTCCGGGTGTGGCTTCGGTGCCGGTGGCTTGATGTTCTCGGGGCGGCTGTCCTGTGTGGACGGCCGCCCCGGTTCGGCGCTTACGCGCAGACGTCGCCCTGTGCCTCCGGGGCGTACTTTTCCTGCGCGGCCTCGAGGTCGAACGTCTTTGTCTTCTGCGCGTCCGGGAACCGCTGCTTCAACTCCGCGGCGTAAGCATTGAGGTCGGTGCCCGGCACCGGAAGCACGGCCACCGTCGCCGGCATGGCGCTCTCACTCGTCGCGGCGATTTTCGCCGGATCCTGCTGGTAGATCTTCTTGAACTCCATCCAGGTCAGGGCCTGGGTGTCGAGGTAGACCCGGCGGGCCTTCGGGTCGTTCCGGAGCACGGCGGCGGCGCTCCGCATCGCATCGTCGTCGCGGAAGTAGACCTGCACGGCCATGCAAGACTGATGTCCGGTTGTCGGCGGTAATGTCCGGTTCGCCGCCAACACCACGGGCCGCACCGCCCCGACGACGAGGAACGCGGCACCGGCGCCCACCCCGAGCGCAACCACCATGACGGGCGCGAGCCAGCGCCACAAACGAATCCCCATGCGCCGATTCTTCCTGACCCGTCAGAACTCTCCCGCGCGCGGGCAGGCCGGGCCCCTTTTGTCCGGCTCCAGCTTGTCCCTGACGGCATTGATGTCGAAGGGCTGGGCGTTCTTCGCGGTCGGGAACCGCTTGCCGAGCTCTGTCGCGTAGGCGGTGAGGTCGGTGCCCGGCACGGGGATCACGGTCACCGAGGCCGGCATGTTCTCCGGGCCTGCCTCGGCCAGCAGATCGGGGTGGTCCTTGAACAGCTCCTGGAAGCGCACCCACGCCTCGGCCTGGGTCTCGGTGTACACGCGCCGCGCCTTCGGGTCGTCGGCGAGCGCGGCGGCGGCCCTCCGCATCTCCTGGTCGAGATCCCGCCCGGGCGCACCGGCGTCGAAGAACACCTGAACGGCCGCGCACGGCCGATGCCCTGCCAGCGGCACCGGTGTGCGATCCACCGGCAGCGGAGCCGGCCGCACGGCCGCCCCGACGACGAACGCCAGCCCGACGCCCGCGCCCAGTGCGAGCACCAGCACCGGGGCGAGCCAGCGCCAGATACGAATCCCCATCATTCGATCATCACCCACGCGGCCGGGACCGGTCCCCGTCAGTACTCGCCCGCACGTGGGCAGGTCGGGGCGTCGCGAGGTTTGCCGAACTTCTCGTTGAAGGCGTTGACGTCGAGGGAGTAGACCTCCTGCGCGTCCGGGAAGCGGGTCTTCAGGCGGGCGGTGTAGGCGACGAGGTCGGTGGCGGGCGGCGGCACGACGGTGACCACCGCGGGCGAGCTCTCCTCGCCGCCCAGGCCGTTCAGGATCTCCGGATGGTCCTTGAAGCCGTCGCGCAGAGAGAGGAAGGACTCATGTTTGGTCTCGACGAAGACCAGCCGCGCGTCGGGATCGTCGTGGAACGAGCCGGCCGCGCGCCGCATCTGCTCGTCGGTGTCGAAGTACGCCTGCACATCCCGGCACAGCTGGTGTGCGGCGAGCGGCACCGGCGTGCGGTCGATCGGCAGCGGATCCGGCCGCACGGCCATGCCGACCACGAAGGCCAAGCCGACACCCGCGCCGAGCGCGGCCACGAGAACAGGCGCCAACCAGCGCCACAAGCGAATCCCCACGCACGATCATCAGCGCGGCGCGCGGGAACGTTACCGGGCGGGAACTCCTTGCGGACCCGCCGGAAGGTGCACTGTCACCGTCAACCCGCCGCCCACCACAGGTTCCGCGGAGATCGCGCCGCCGTGGGCCTGGACGGCGGCGCGGACGATCGAGAGGCCCAGGCCCGCGCCGGAGCGGGCGGTGCGGGCGACGCCGGCGCGGCGGAAGGGTTCGAACAGCTCCGGCACAGCCGCCGGGTCCAACAGGCCGCCCGACGAGCGCACGCGCAGCGTGGACCACTGGGGGCCCGGTGTCGTGGTGACCTCGAGCCAGCCGTTGTCGACGTTGTGGCGCACAGCGTTCTCGACGAGGTTGCCGGCGATGCGTTCGAGGAGCGCGGGGTCGCCGAACGCGGGCGCGGCGACGGTGGCGAACTCGGCCCGCAGGCCACGCGCCGAAGCCTCCGCGCGCACAGCCGCCCACGCGCGTCCGACGAGCACCGCCAAGTCCACCGGCTCCCGCAGCACCAAGCCGGCGCCGTCGGTGCGGGCCAGGAGCAGCAGGGAGTTCACGAGCTGGCCCGCGCGTTCCGTGGCGTCGCGGACCACGCCGCCCATCCGCCGGAGTTCCGCCTCGTCGGCTTCCTCGTCAGACAGCGTGACGTCGAGCTCGGTGCGGATGACCGAAAGCGGCGTGCGCAGCTCGTGGCTCGCGTTGGCGACGAAGTGGCGCTGCGCGTCGAACGCGGCCTGCAGGCGGTCGAGCATGTCGTCGAAGGTCTGGGCCAGCTCGGCCAGCTCGTCGCGCGAGCGGATCTCGCCGATGCGCTCGCCCATCGACTCCACCGACAGCCGCCGCGCGGTGCCGGTGATCTCGCGCAGCGGCAGCAGCACGCGCGAAGTGAAGGTCCACGCGAGGATCGCCGCCGCGGCCACGACGAAGCAGAACGCCAGCGAGCCGAAGATCAGCACCCGGTTCACGGCGTGCGTGCGCAGGTGCTGCGCGAGCGTGGACGCGTCGACGTCGACTCCGTCCACACGCACGATCGTGCCGGGCGGCATGTGCGGCACGGCGTCCACCGCGTCGCCCACGAGCGACCACGCCAGCCACAGCAGGAGCAGCCCGGCCGCGGCCACCAGCACGGTCGCGAGGATCGTGACCCGGGCCCGCAGGCTGCGTGTGCCGGGCAGGTTCACTACGCGCCGGCCTCCGCGACCGGCACGCGGTAGCCCGAGCCCACGACGGTCTCGATGATCCCCGGCTCACCCAGCTTCTTGCGCAAGGTCATCACGGTCACCCGCACCGTCGTGGTGAACGGGTCGGCGTTCTCGTCCCACACCCGTTCCAGCAGCTCCTCGCTGCTGACCACCGAACCCGAAGCCGACAGCAGGACCTCGAGCACGCCGAACTCCTTGCGCGTCAGGTCGATCGGCCCGCTCGCGCGGCGCACGATGCGCTTCGCCGGGTCCAGCTCCACGTCGCCCGCCGTGAGCAGCGGTGGCGCGGCCGGCGTCGCGCGGCGGCCGAGCGCGCGCACGCGGGCGACCAGCTCGGGGAACGCGAAGGGCTTCGCGAGGTAGTCGTCCGCACCGAGGGACAGCCCGTCGACCCGGTCGGAGACGGAACTGCTCGCGGTGAGCATGAGCACCCGCGTCAGCTCGCCCGAAGCGACGATCTCGCGGCACAGCTCGTCGCCCGACATCCCGGGCAGGTCGCGGTCGAGCAGCACCACGTCGTACCGGGTGACGGACGACTTCTCATGCCCGTCGTCACCGGTCAACGCGACGTCCACCGCCATGCCCTCACGGCGCAGGCCGCGGGCGATCGCGTCGGCCAAGGGCTCTTCGTCTTCGACTACCAGAACACGCACGAGACCACAATCCCACAGTTTCCTGAGAGCACCTGAGAGACCTGAATGGACACTCCGGTCACCTCACGCGCAGCTCACGGCGAACGTCGAGCCGGCGTCACGACCAGCGCAACGCGAACCAGAGCCGCATCCTCGTCTCCGGGTCCGAAAGATCCACGCCGAGCGCCCGTTCGGCCTGCCCGATCCGGTGCCGGACGCTGTTGCGGTGCACCCCGAGCTCGGCGGCCGTGCGGTCCCAGCCGCCGTGGTGCGCGAGCCAGGTGCGCAGCGTCGGCACCAGCTCCCGGTCGTGCGCGCGGTCCAGCTCCCGCAACGGCGCCAGCACCCGCTCGGCGAACCCCGCCGCGGCACCGGGCGCGACGAGCGCGTCGAAACCCAGCGGATCCGCGGCCACCACCGGGCGCCCGAGGGCCTGCGCCCGGGCCAGCAGCAGCTCCGCCTCCGCGAGCGCGCCCGGCAGCCCGTCCGCGGTCACGGGCGAGCCTGCCACCGCGAGCCAGCCGTGCTCGCGCAACCCGTCGAGCTCCGGCGACGCACCCACCACCGCCAGGAACCGCGGCCCGGCCAGCACCTGCACGAGCGGGGTGTCGAGCCGCGCGCGCAGCCAGTCGTGGCGCACGGCGACCTCGTCCGGACCCCGGCGGTGCGCGACCCCGGCCACGAGCCGGCACTCCCCCGTGCCCAGCAATGTCGCCAGCACGTCCGCGCCGCCCTGCCCCAGCAACAACCCGGTGGCCGCCGCGCCGAGTTGCGCGGTGTCGGACCCGGCGCGGCCGACGAGCCCGAGCAAAGCCGCGCCGACAGCGAGGATCGCGCGGTCACCACCGTCGAACCGGCGGCGACGCCCGAGCACGAGCAGGTGCGCCGCCGTCGCCTGCGGGTACACCGGCTGCGCCACCACGTACGTGCTGTCGGGCAGCTCGGTGGTCGCGATGCGGATGCCGGTGCCCGCGCGCAACGTCGTGAGCAGGTCCGTGACTTCGCGCGGCAACGGCTGCGGCGCGTCGTGCCCCGCCACGAGCGCGTCCGCGCGCCCGACGAGCGCCACCCAGCCCCGCAGCCGCTCGGCCAGCGTCGTCACGAGCGCCCCCATGCCGTCGCCCGCAGCGCGCGTGAGGGCCTCACGCGCGACGGCCGTCCGGCGCTGTTCGCGTTGCCCCGCCTCGCCGAGCTCGACGGCCACGGCCCGGCTGATCGCGAGGAACGGCGTACGCGGCGGCACGACGACCAGCGGCAGGCCGTGGCGCACGCACGCGTCGCGCAGCGGCTCCGGCAGGGTCTCCGACACCGTCGGCGTGAGGCCGAAGCCCAGCGCGGTCACGCCGGCGTCGCGCAGGCGGCGGACGTAGTGCCCGGGCTCGCGCGGCAGGTTCACCCCGGCGGTGAGCACCAGCTCGGCGCCGAGCAGGTAGGGCGCGGGATCGTCGAGCTCGCTCACGTGGGCCCAGCGCACGGGCGCGTCGAGCGCACCCGGCCGCAGCGTCTCCCGCACGAGGTCGAGCGCGAGCTCCGGGTTGCCGACAACCGTCCGTAACGGAACATTCACTTCCGCGGACTCGTGCGCGAGATTCTGGGTCATTCCATCCCGGCTTTCGAAGGTTCTTGGCCGGATCGTCCCATGCCGCAGCGGTGGCGCACGAACCTACGGTGGCCCGAACAACCCCGCAGAGAACCGAGGAGGACCCCGTGGGCGGCGACTACGCGGTGATCGCGCTGTACATCGCGGGCATGATCGGAGTGGGCTGGATCGGCCTGCGCCTGGCGAAGACGAAGTCCGACTACCTCGTGGCGGGCCGGCGGCTGGGCTGGTTCATGTACTCCGGCACGATGTCGGCCGTCGTGCTCGGCGGCGCGTCCACGGTCGGCGGCGTGAAGCTCGGTTACACCTACGGCGTCTCAGGCGCTTGGCTCGTGGTCACCATCGGCGTCGGCATCCTCGTGCTTCACGCGGTGTTCGCGCGGCGGCTGGTGAAGCTGCGCGTGTACACCGTCGGCGAGATGCTCGACCTGCGCTACGGCGGCCGCACCAGCGCCGTGTCCGGGGTCGTCATGTGGGGCTACACGCTCATGCTCACCGTGACCTCGACGCTGGCGTTCGCGTCGATCTTCAAGGTCCTGTTCGCCATCCCGAGCTGGGCCGGCATCGCGATCGGCGGCTCGATCGTGGTGCTCTACTCGGTGCTGGGCGGCATGTGGTCGATCACGCTCACCGACATCGCGCAGTTCGTGATCAAGACGATCGGCATCCTGTTCGTGCTGCTGCCGATCGCCCTCGTCTCCGCCGGCGGCTTCGGCGGGATGGCCGAGAAGCTCGACGCCACCTACTTCGAGTTCACCTCGATCGGCGGCGAAACCATCCTCACCTACTTCCTGATCTACACCTTCGGCCTGCTCATCGGGCAGGACATCTGGCAGCGGGTGTTCACCGCCCGCACCCCGCGCATCGCGACCGGCGGCGGCATCATCTCCGGCGTCTACTGCCTCGTCTACGGCGTGGCCGGCGCGCTCATCGGCACCGCCGCGAAGGTGCTCTACCCCGACCTCGGCAGCGCGCAGGACGCGTTCGCCACCATCGCCGAACGCCTGCTGCCGACCGGCGTGCGCGGGCTGGTGCTGGCCGCCGCGCTGTCGGCGCTCATGTCGACCTCCAGCGGCGCGCTGATCGCGTGCGCCACCACGACGACGTCGGACCTGCTGCGCAAGATCGGCCTCAAGGGCGGCGAGGTGCTGCGCAACCGCGTCACCACGCTGGTCCTGGGCATCGTCGCCATCGGCATCGCGATGGTCGTGGACGACGTCGTCAACGCGCTGACCATCGCCTACGACATCCTCGTCGGCGGCCTTCTGGTCACGATCCTCGGCGCGCTGTTCTGGAAGCGCGGCACCCGCCAGGGCGCGTACGCGTCGATGGTGGCCGGCACCGGGTTCGTGGTCGCGTTCATGATCATCGACGGGGTCGCGGCCAACAGCCCGATCTACTGGGGCCTCGGCGCGAGCCTGATCGTGTACGTCGCGGTGAGCCTCGCGACGCCGCGCACCCCCGAAGCCATCCTGTCGGTCTGGACGCGGCGCCTGAACGGTTCCGCGGCAGACGAAGAGAAAGCGGCAGCGGAGACCCCGGCCGCCGCGAAGGCCTGAACACCCCCAACCACGAGGAGCACACCGCAGTGAGTGACTTGCCCCCGATCGGCCCGCTCGACTCGTCGCGCGTCCCGCGCTTCGCCGGCTTCGCGACCTTCGCGCGGCTGCCGCGGATCGACGAGGTGGAGCGCGCCGACGTCGCCGTGGTCGGCGTCCCGTTCGACTCCGGCGTGTCGTACCGGCCGGGCGCGCGCTTCGGTCCCGCCGCCGTGCGCGAGGCGAGCCGGCTGCTGCGGCCGTACCACCCGGCGCTGGACGTGTCGCCGTTCGCCGAACGGCAGGTCGTGGACGCGGGTGACATCGCGGCGAACCCGTTCCACATCGGCGAAGCGATCGAGAAGGTGCAGCAGGACGCCGAGGCGCTCATGGCCGGCGGCACGCGGCTCGTGACGGTCGGCGGCGACCACACCATCGCGTTGCCGCTGCTGCGGGCGACGGCGAAGCAGCACGGTCCCGTCGCGCTGCTGCACTTCGACGCGCACCTCGACACGTGGGACACCTACTTCGGCGAGCCCTACACGCACGGCACGCCGTTCCGCCGCGCCGTCGAGGAAGGAATCCTCGACACGGCAGCGCTTTCGCACGTCGGCACGCGCGGGCCGCTGTACGGCAAGCGCGACCTCGAGGAGGACCGCCGGCTCGGCTTCGGCATCGTCACCTCCGGCGACGTGCTGCGCCGCGGCATCGACGAGACCGTCGACGCGCTGCGGCAGCGCATCGGCGACCGGCCGCTGTACGTCTCGGTGGACATCGACGTGCTCGACCCCGCGCACGCACCCGGCACCGGCACGCCCGAGGCGGGCGGGATGACGAGCCGCGAGCTGCTGGAGATCCTGCGCGGGCTGCGCGACCTGCACCTGGTGGGCGCCGACGTCGTCGAGCTGGCCCCGGCCTACGACCACGCCGAGATCACCGCCATCGCGGCCTCGCACGTGGCCTACGACCTCGTGAGCCTGCTGGCGCTGGAGGAGAGCGAATGACGCGCATCGGGGGCGACGTCGTCGTCGAGACGCTGCGAGCGCTCGGTGCGGACACGGTGTTCGGCCTGCCGGGCCAGCACGCGCTGGGGTTGTTCGAGGCGCTACGGCGCGCGGACGACGTGCGCGTGGTGAGCTCGCGGGTGGAGAACAACCTCGCGTTCGCCGCCGACGGGTTCGCCCGCGCGCGGCTGGCCGCGGACCCCCGCGGCCCGGTGCCGGTGACGCCGATGATCGTGTCGACCGGCCCGGGTGCGCTGCTGACGCTGGCCTCACTACAGGAGTCGCGCGCCGCGTCGGTGCCGGTGCTGGGGATCTCCAGCCAGATCCCCGTCGCCGGGCTCGGCGGCGGGCGGCACGGTTACCTGCACGAACTGCCGGACCAGCAGGCGAGCTTCCGCGACGTCGTGAAGTCGGTGCACGTGGTCCGGACCGCCGGCCAGATCCCGACGGCGTTGCGCGAAGCGTGGACGGCGGCGGCAACCGCGCCGTACGGGCCGGTGTGGGTGGAGATCCCGCAGGACGTGCTGCTGGCGCCGGCTTCCTTGCCACCGCTGCACGACGTGACGGCGACGCCGGTGCCGCTGGAACCGTTGCCGGAGCTGGTGGCGGAAGCTTCCCGGCTGCTGGCCGCGGCCGAGAACCCCGTGATCCTCGCCGGCGGTGGCGCCCTGCGGTCCGGTGTGCGTGCGGAATTGCAGGCGCTCGCCGAGGCGTTGCGGGCGCCGGTGGTGTCGACGTTCGGCGGGAAGGGCGTGTTCCCGTGGAACCACGAGCTTTCGGCGCGCTCGTGGCTGGAGGACTGGCACACCACGGAGTTCCTGGCCGGCGCGGACGTGCTGCTGGTGCTCGGTTCCGGGCTCGGCGAGCTGTCGAGCAACTACCGCGAGTTCGCGCCACGCGGGCGGGTGATCCAGGTGGAGGCCGACCTCGGGAAGCTGGAGTCGAACTACCCCGCGCTGGGCATCCACGCCGACGTGCGGCTGTTCCTGCGGGCGCTGGAAGTTCCCCCGAGGACCGCGGACGGACGCGCCGAAGCCGCCGTCGAGGACCTGCTGGCCCGCGTCGAGTCGCGATTGGACAGTCAGAACCTGGCGGCGGAACGCAAGCTCGTCGACGACCTCCGCGCGGCGGTACCGGACGGCACGCAGACGTTCTGGGACATGACGATCGCCGCCTACTGGGCGTGGTCGGCGTGGCAGCCGGACGGCGCACCGATCCACACCGCGCAGGGTGCGGGCGGCCTCGGCTACGGCCTGCCCGGCGCGCTCGGCGCGGCCGCCACGGGGATCCCCACACTGGCCGTCTCCGGCGACGGCGGCGCGATGTACGGCCTGGCCGAACTCGCCACCGCGAAGCAGCACGGCCTCGACGTCACGTGGCTCGTGATCGACGACGGCGGTTACGGCATCCTGCGCGAGTACCTCACCGGCGCGTTCGGCGAGACGTCCGCGACCGAGCTGGCGCGGCCCGACTTCGTGGCGCTGGCGAAGTCGTTCGGGGTTCCGGCCGTGCTGTCCACACCGGACTCCGTCGGCGCCGACCTGGCGAAGGCCCTGCGCACGCCCGGACCGTCGGTGGTCGTGCTGCCCGCCGTGCTGAAGATGTTCGCCCCGACCCACCTGGAGCGGCGGTGACCCCGGGGGGCATTCGGCACGGTCGACCTCTCCGGACAGTCCGAAGTCGACAAGGCGATGACCGCCGGACGCCCGCGGTGGTCTGAACGCCGAACGGCGGGCCCCTTCAAGAAAGGACCCGCCGCCGAAAGCGAAAAAACTCAGCCCCGCGGATTCTCCGCCGGTACATCCTGCGCCACGCCCAACCGACCCGACGCCCACTCCGTGATCCGGCGAGCCACGTCCTGGGCGGTCAATCCGACCCGGTCCAGCACCTCGTCCCGCGAACCGTGGTCGTGGAAGCTCTGCGGCACGGCCAGGTCGCGCAGCGGGACGTCGCAGTCGGCGTCGCGCAGGACGGCGGCCAGGGCGGAGCCGAAGCCGCCGTGGCGGCCGCTGTCCTCGACCGTCACCACGAGCTTGTGCTGTTCCGCGAGGGCGACCAGTTCGGCCGGCACCGGGACGACCCAGCGCGGGTCGACCACCGTGACGCCGATGCCCTGGTCGGCCAGGCGGTCGGCGGCCGCGAGGCCCAGTTTGCCGAACGAGCCGACGGCGACGAGCAGCACGTCGGGGGTGCAGGACTCGCGCGGGCGGCGCAGCACGTCGACCGTGCCGAGGCGTTCCACGGCGGGCAGGTCGGCGCCGACGGTGCCCTTGGAGAAGCGCAACGCGGTCGGGCCGTCCTGTACGGCGACGGCCTCGCGCAGCTCCTCGCGCAGCGTGCCCGGGTCGCGCGGCGCGGCCACGCGCATGCCGGGCACCATGCCGAGCAGCGAGAGGTCCCACATGCCGTGGTGGCTGGGGCCGTCGGGACCGGTGATGCCGGCGCGGTCGAGCACGAACGTCACCGGCTGGCGGTGCAGCGCCACGTCCATCAGGACCTGGTCGAACGCGCGGTTGAGGAACGTGGAGTAGACCGCCACCACCGGGTGGTAGCCGCCCATCGCGAGGCCCGCCGCCGACGTCACGGCGTGCTGCTCGGCGATGCCGACGTCGAACCAGCGGTCCGGGAACTTCTCGGAGAACTTCTCCAGGCCGGTGGAGCGCAGCATCGCGGCGGTGATCGCCACCACGTCCTCGCGCTCGGCGCCGATCTTCGCCAGCTCGTCGCCGAACACGCCGGTCCAGCTGGGGCCCTTCACCGGCGGCAGGCCGGTCTCCGGGTCGATCGGGTCGGTCTGGTGCATCTGGTCGGCCTGGTGGTTCACCGCGGGCGCGTAGCCGTGGCCCTTCTCGGTGACCACGTGCACGATCACGGCGCCGCCGAACGCGCGGGCGCTCTGCAACGCCTTCTCCAGCGCCACCAGGTCGTGGCCGTCGACCGGGCCGAGGTACTTCAGGCCCAGGTCGGAGAACATCACCTGCGGGCTCAGCGCGTCTTTGATGCCGGCCTTCGCGGCGTGCAGCGCGGCGTAGATCGGCTTGCCCACCACGGGGGTGTTGCGCAGGATCTCGCGCCCGCCGTCGAGCAGGCGCTCGTAGCCGGGCTGCAGGCGCAGCGCCGCGAGGTGGTCGGCGAGCCCGCCGATGGTCGGCGAGTAGGAGCGGCCGTTGTCGTTGATCACGATCACGACCGGGCGGTCCCGGTTCGCCGCGATGTTGTTCAGGGCCTCCCAGCACATGCCGCCGGTCAGCGCGCCGTCGCCGACGACCGCCACGGCGTGGCGCGGGGCACCGCCGGACAGCTCGAACGCCTTCGCCAGGCCGTCCACATAGGACAGCGCGGTGGACGCGTGGCTGTTCTCCACCAGGTCGTGCTCGCTCTCGGCGCGCGACGGGTACCCGGTCGGCCCGCCGAGCTGGCGCAGCTTGTCGAACTCGGTGTGCCGGCCCGTCACGATCTTGTGCACGTACGCCTGGTGACCGACGTCCCACACGATCGCGTCGCGTGGCGAGTCGAACACCCGGTGCAGCGCGAGCGTGAGCTCCACGACACCCAGGTTCGGGCCCAGGTGACCCCCGGACCGCCGCACCTTCTCGACGAGGAAATCCCTGATCTCGGCGGCCAGCTCGTCGAGGTCCTCGACGCTCATGCGCTTCAGGTCCGCCGGTCCGTGCACGGAGTCCAGCATCGTCACAGCTCCACCTCGCCTGGTTCCCTTCGCTCCCGCCAGTTCGGGCCAGTCTACGGATCCGCGCCACCACCGCCGCGCCGCCCGCGTCCCGGATCACACGCCGAGGCCCCGCGCAACTCCACGGTCGGGTGTGAACATGGAGTCTTCGGCCAAGTCGCGGCTACCGCGAGTGGCCCCGATAATCCGAACCGGACCAAGATCGAGAGGACCTCATGGCGGACCTGTACATCGGCGGCGAATGGGTGAACGCGAAGGCAGGTGGCCGGCGCGAAATCCGGTGCCCGGCCGACGGGTCGCCGGTCGCCGAGGTGGCCGAGGCCACGCGCGAGGACACCGAGGCCGCGATCGCCGCCGCCCGGCGCGCGTTCGACACCGGCCCGTGGCCCTCGACGCCCGCCGCTCAGCGCGGTGACCTGCTGCTGCGCACAGCCGACCTGCTCGACCGCGACGCCGAGACCTTCGCCCGCGCCGAATCGCTCGACACCGGCAAACGCCTGGTGGAGAGCCGCTACGACATGGCCGACATCGCCGCCTGCCTGCGGTACTTCGGCAAGCTCGCGGCCAACGACGCGGGCCGCGTGGTCGACACCGGCAGCGCCGACGCGTTCAGCCGGATCGTGCACGAACCGGTGGGTGTGTGCGGGCTCATCACGCCGTGGAACTACCCGCTGCTCCAGACCACCTGGAAGGTCGCGCCCGCGCTGGCCGCGGGCAACACGTTCGTGCTCAAGCCGAGCGAGCTGACGCCGCACACGTCGATCCTGCTCATGAAGCTGCTCACCGAGGCAGGCCTGCCCGGCGGAGTCGCCAACCTGGTGCTCGGCGCGGGCCCGGAAGCCGGCGCGCCGCTTTCGGAGCATCCGGACGTGGACCTGGTCTCGTTCACCGGTGGCCTGGCCACCGGCCGCGTGATCGCCGCCAACGCCGCCGCGACGGTGAAAAAGGTGGCCCTGGAGCTCGGCGGCAAGAACCCCAACGTGGTGTTCGCCGACGCCGACTTCGAGACCGCCGTGGACTACGCCCTCACCGCCGTGTTCCTGCACTCCGGCCAGGTCTGCTCCGCGGGCGCGCGCCTGATCGTGCAGCGCGAGTGGCACGACGAGTTCGTCGACGAGCTGGTGCGCCGCGCCGAGCGGATCCGCCTCGGCGGGCCGTTCGACGACCACGCCGAGACCGGACCGCTGATCTCGGCCGCCCACCGTGAAAAGGTCGAGCGCTACGTCGCCACGGCCCTGGCAGAGGGCGCGGTGCTGCGGACCGGCGGCAAGCGGCCCGACGACCCCGAGCTGCAGAACGGTTTCTACTACCTGCCGACGATCCTCGACAACGTCGCACAGGGCAGCCACGCCGTGGTCGAGGAGTCGTTCGGACCGGTGCTCACGGTCGAGACCTTCACCGACGAGGACGACGCCGTGCGCATCGCCAACGACACCCACTACGGGCTGGCCGGCGGCGTGTTCACCAACGACGCGGCCAAGGCACAGCGCGTGGCGAACCGCTTGCGCCACGGCACGGTCTGGATCAACGACTACCACCCGTACCTGCCGCAGGCCGAGTGGGGCGGCTACAAGCAGTCCGGCTTCGGCCGCGAGCTGGGCCCGACCGGCCTGGCCGAGTACACGGAGGCCAAGCACATCTACCAGAACCTCCGTCCCGGCCCGCAGAAGTGGTTCGCCGGCTGACACCCGCGCGCTGAAGAAGCGCTTTCAAGCCCTAGTCCGATCGAGAACCACCGAAAGGACCAGTGCCCGTGAGTACCGACACCGGCGGCCGTGGCAACGCGGACACCAGCGATCAGGAACTCGGCGAGTTCGGCTACACCAACCAGCTCAAGAGAACGCTGGGCAGCTTCCACACCTTCGCCGCCGGCATCAGCTACATCTCGGTGCTCACGGGCGTCTTCCAGCTCTCCTACCTGGGCATCTCGCAAGGCGGCCCGGCGTACTGGTGGTCGTGGCCGATGGTGTTCGCCGGCCAGCTCATGGTGGCGCTGAGCTTCGCGGAGCTGGCCGCGCAGTACCCGGTGGCCGGGTCGGTCTACAACTGGGCGAAGAAGCTCGGCAACGGGCACGTGGCGTGGCTGGCGGGCTGGATGATGCTGCTGGCCTCGATCGTGTCCATCTCCGCAACGGCGCTGGCGTACCAGCGCACGCTGCCGCAGATCACCTCGTTCTTCCAGTTCATCGGCGACGGCTCGGGCTCCAGCGACGCGGCCAACGGCGTGCTGCTGGCCACCTTCCTGATCGTGTTCACCACGCTGGTCAACGCGTTCGGCGTGAAGCTGATGGCGCGGATCAACAGTGCGGGCGTGTTCATCGAGCTGCTGTTCGCGGTGCTGCTGGTGGTGTTCCTGGCGTTCCACTTCGTGCGCGGCCCCGGTGTGGTCACGGAGACGAACGGCACCGGCGCCGGGCACGCGGGCGGCTACCTCGGCGCGTTCCTCATCGCGGCCATCGCGTCGTCCTACGTGATGTACGGGTTCGACACGGCGGCCTCGCTCGGTGAAGAGTCGGTGGACCCGCACCGCAACGCGCCGAAGGCGATCATGCGGGCGCTCGTGGCGTCCTTTCTGCTCGGCGGGCTGATCATCCTGTTCGCGCTCATGGCCGTCGGCAACATCCACGCGCCGGAGCTCGGCACGGTCGGCCTGCAGTTCGTGCTCACCGACGCGCTCGGTCCGGCGATCGGGCGGATTTTCCTGTTCGTGGTGTTCATCGCGATCACCGTGTGCGTGCTGGCCGTGCACACGGCGGCGATCCGCATCGCGTTCGCGATGGCGCGCGACAACGCGCTGCCCGGCGGCTCGCGGCTCGCGCGGGTGAGCAAGAAGACCGGCACGCCGGTGCTGCCCGCGATCGTGATCGGCGTGATCGCGATCGCGCTGCTGCTGGTGAACATCAACTCGTCGCAGATCTTCTCGGCGGTCACGAGCCTCGCGATCATCCTGATCTACCTGGCCTACCTGCTGGTGACGGTCCCGATGCTGATCAAGCGCCTGCGCGGCGGCTGGCCGCGCAAGGACTGCCCGCCGGGGCGGTTCTCGCTCGGGCGCTGGGGCCTGCCGGTGAACGTGCTCGCGGTGCTGTGGGGCATCGGGATGACCGTGAACCTCGCGTGGCCGCGCACGGAGATCTACAACGCGGCCCCGCCGTTCCACTGGTACCTGCGCTGGAGCTCGGTGCTCTTCGTCGGCGTGTTCGCGGCCGGCGGGTTCGCCTACTACTGGTTCGTGCAGCGCCACCGCATCGGGGTGCTGGCCGGCCACGCCTCGGTGCCGTCGTCTCAGAAGGAGGAGTCCCGGTGAACGAGTTCGACTACGTGGTGGTCGGCGGCGGCACGGCGGGTTCGGTGGTGGCGGCGAGACTTTCGGAGGACCCGGACGTCACCGTCTGCCTGCTGGAAGCCGGACCGTCCGATGTGGACGACGCCGCCGTGCTCGAGCTGACGAACTGGATGGCGCTGCTGGAATCCGGCTACGACTGGGACTACCTGGTGGAGCCGCAGGAAGCCGGCAACTCCTACCTCCGCCAGGCCCGCGCCCGGGTGCTCGGCGGGTGCTCTTCGCACAACTCGTGCATCGCGTTCTGGGCGCCGGCCGAGGACCTCGACGAGTGGGCCGCGCTGGGCCTGCCGGGCTGGTCGGCCGCCGACATCTTCCCGCTGTACCAACGACTCGAGACCAACGACGGCCCCGGCGAGCACCACGGCCGCACCGGACCCGTCACGATCCGGTCCGTGCCGCCGCATGACCCGGCGGGTGTCGCGATGCTCGCCGCGTGCGCGCAGGCAGGCATCCCGACCACGGAGTTCAACTCCGGCAAGACGGTGACCCACGGCGCGAACTGGTTCCAGATCAACGCGCGCGAGGACGGCGTGCGATCTTCGGCTTCGGTGTCATACCTGCACCCGATCCTGGGCACCCGCGAGAACCTCGAGGTGCGCACCGGCGCGCGGGCCAAGCGGCTGCTGTTCGACGGCCGCCGCTGCACCGGCGTCGAGCTGCAGCACCCCGACCTGATCCACCGCACGACCGTGACGGCGCGGCGCGAGGTGATCGTGAGCTCCGGCGCGATCGACACGCCGAAGCTGCTGATGCTCTCGGGCATCGGGCCCGCCGGGCACCTGCGCGAGGTGGGCGTGGACGTGCTCGTGGACTCCCCCGGCGTCGGCTCGAACCTGGAGGACCACCCCGAGGGCCTGGTCCAGTGGGACGCGCTGCAGCCGATGGTCACCGAATCCACGCAGTGGTGGGAGATCGGCATCTTCACGTGCACCGAGGAAGGTCTGGACCGGCCGGACCTGATGTTCCACTACGGCTCGGTGCCCTTCGACATGAACACGCTGCGCCACGGCTACCCGACCACGGAGAACGGCTTCTGCCTGACGCCGAACGTCACGCGCAGCCGTTCGCGCGGCACCGTCCGCCTGCGCACGCGCGACTTCCGCGACAAGCCCCGCGTGGACCCGCGCTACTTCACCGACGAGCACGACATGCGCGTGATGACCCGCGGTGTGAAGCTGGCCCGTGAGATCGCCGCGCAGCCGGCGCTGGACGAGTGGGCCGGCATCGAGCTCTCACCGGGCCGCGACTGCGTGAGCGACGACGAGATCGCCGACTACCTGCGCAAGACCCACAACACCGTCTACCACCCCGCCTGCACCGCGCGGATGGGCCCGGACGGCGACCCCGGGGCCGTGCTGGACGCCCGCCTGCGCGTGCGCGGCGTCGAGGGCCTGCGGGTGGCGGATGCTTCGGTGATGCCGTTCCTGGTGGCGGTGAACCCATGCATCACCACGATGGCCATCGGCGAGAAGTGCGCGGACCTCGTGAAGGCCGGCCGCTGACCTGACCTGACCTGACCGGACGGGCCGGGCCGGGTTTCCGGTGAGCGGCACCGTCCACAAGCGTCCGTCCGGAGGCAGTGGAACCGGTGCCGACGCCCGTAGACTCGGGTCCCCGGGCCTGGTGGAGGTGTCGTGAGCGGTGGGTCGCTGCGCAGGACGCGGGTGGTCGTCGTGGCCGCCACCGCGGTGGCGGGCGTGGTGGCCCTCGTGATGCCGACAGCCCACGCCCTGTCCGACCGGCTGACCGACATCGCCCCCGGCCCGGAGCTCGACCTGGCGCTGCGGCTCGTGTGCGCGGTGGCGATGGCCGCGGCGTTCGCGCTGGCGTGGGTCACGCTGCGGCGGCACAGCGACGAGCCGCTGGCGTTCGCGACGCTGCCGGGGCTCATCGTGTGCGGCATCGCCGTGCGCTACCTCGTGCGGACGCTGCCGGCGGCGGCCGAGGTGTTCCCCTCCGCCGAAGTCCGGCCGGCGCTGGGCGCGTGGCTGCTGCTCGGCGTGGGCGTGCTGCTGACCGTGATGGGGCTCGCAGCCGGATTCGCCGCGAAGCGCCGCTGACGCATTGCAAGAGTAGGCAATGCTTACCTAATATCCCCGCATGACTTCTGGCCTGGTGGGGCGGCGTGGGGTGCTCAAAGCCGCAGTGGGGGTGTCGGCGGGACTGGCACTGGCGGCCTGTTCGAGCACCGGAGAGGCGGCTTCGCCGAGCGGCCCGTCCGCGCCGGGTTTCCCGGTCGACGTGAAGGGCGTCGAGGGCACCACCACGATCCCGGGGCCGCCGCAGCGCGTGGTGTCGGTGGGCCAGTACCGCGACTCCGACGCGGCCGTGGCGCTGGGTGTCGTGCCGCTCATCACCCCTGACCTGGGCAAGTTCCTGCCGGGCGGCATGTCTCCGTGGCTGAAGGCAAAGGCGGGCGCCCACCCGCCGGAGCTGTTCGCCGACACGCAGCTGCCCTTCGAGCGCATCGCCGCGCTCAAGCCCGACCTGATCCTCGGCACCGACCGGTCCACGCTGGCCCAGGACTACAAGACCCTCAGCGCGATCGCCCCGACGCTGTCGTCCGTCTCCGGGTACAACAAGGACACCTGGCAGGTCACCACGCGCCGCGTCGCCACGGCGCTGGGCCGGGTTGACGCGGCCGAGAAGCTCGTGACCGACGTCGAGGCCCAGATCAAGGCCGCCAAGGACGCCAACCCGAGCTTCGCCGGGCGCACGTTCACCATCGGCCCGGTCACCGGCGACGGCACGATCACCACGATCAGCAGCGCCCAGGACGCGTCCGCCCTGTTCTTCGCGCAGCTGGGCCTGGTGCTCTCGCCGAAGGTGACGTCGCTGCCCCAGACCTCGATCCCGGGCCGCTCGCAGATCAGCCCGGAACGCCTGGACCTCATCGACGCCGACGTCCTCGTGCTCACCTACACCACACCGGGCAGCCGCGCGCAGACCGAGGCACTGCCGCTGTTCCAGCAGCTCCCCGCCGTGCGCCGCGGCTCGTACGTCGCACTCGACCTGACCACGGCGATCGCGCTGGCATTCCCGTCGGCGCTATCGGTGCCTTACGGCCTGAAGGAGGTCGTGCCGAAGATCGCCGGTGCGCTGTGATTTGGCCCCGCCTCCGGCGGGGTGCGCGAGATCGCCTTTGAGCCCGCGATCTCGCTCCGTGGTTACGGAACAGAGTTGCTGCAGTAGCGCCACGCATTAGCGTTCCCCTCGGCGTTCCCCTGCCGCACAGGCCGCAGGAGGCCGTGCCGAAGATCGCCGGGTGCGATCAAGACCTGAGTGCTCACGCGCGCACCGGCGTCCTCCCGAGGAACGCCGCCAGCCGGTCGGCCGCCGCCGCGTCCGGGGGCGCCGGCTGCTCCGGCGCGAACGGACCGCCCAGGGGCCGGCCTGGTCGCCGAACCGCGTCCGCCAGGACTCGAGTGCCTGCTCCGCGAGGTCGGGCACGAAGTCCGTGGGCTGGCCCGTGGCGTCGGCGACGTCCCAGCCGTGCGCGAGGTACTCGTTGAGCCGCATGTGGACCAGCAGTGAGCCCGGCACGTCGCCGAGCGGCGTCGTCACCAGGCGCGTGGCCAGGCCGGGCTCGGCGAGCACCTCGCGCGCCCGCGCCACGGAGGCCGTGAACGCGCCGGGTGGGTCGGCGCCGAGGTAGTCGCCGGGTGGCGCGGCCGGGCCCGCGCCGGCCCATTCCGCGACGCGCGCGTTGCCGTGCGCGAGGTGGTTGACCACCGCGCGCACTGTGATTTGGCCCCGCCTCCGGCGGGGCGTGCGAGATCGCCTTTGAGCCGGCTTGTGGATCGAGCGGTCGGATCGGCCTGGCGGCCGATCGCACCACTCGATCCACAAGCCGGCGCGATCTCGCGCCGTGGGTGCGGAAGGGGGTTACTGGAGAAGCGCCACGCACTCCACGTGATGGGTCATCGGGAACGCGTCGAACGCCCTCAGGTCCGTGAGCGAGTACCCGTGGTCGGCGAAGGTCGCCAGGTCCCGGGCGAGCGCCGCGGGATCGCAGGCGACGTACACGATCCGGTCGGGCGAACCCGCCGCGATCGCGTCCACCACCGCGCGCCCGGCGCCCTTGCGCGGCGGGTCGAGCACGACCACGTCGACGGGCTTCGGCGCATCCGCCAGGGCGTGTTCGACCCGGCCCTCGCGCCACGACACCTGCGGCAGGTCCGCGAGGTTGCGCTCGCCGTCCGTCACCGCCTGGCGGCCGGACTCCACGGCGAGCACGTGGCCGTCCGGCCCGACCTGCTCGGCCAGCACCGAGGCGAACAACCCGATGCCGGCGTAGAGGTCCCACGCGACCCCGCCGCGCGGGGCCTCGGCCCACTCGCGCACGAGCTGCGCGAACGTGTCCGCCGCGAAGGGGTGCACCTGCCAGAAGCCGTGGGCGTCGAGACGCCAGTCGCGGTCTGCCGCGTGCTGCACGGCGAGACCGCCGGACAGCTGGCGCGACTTGTTGCGGCCGTGGACGGTGGAGAGCTCGCGCAGGTGCGTGTGCCCGTCGCCGTCGGTGGTCGTCTCGAGCTCGGTGCCCGGGCGCCAGCGCTTGGCCAGCGCCACTTCGAGCGTGCCCGGCACCGCGATCGGGCAGTCGTCGAGCGCGACGACGCGGTGGCTGTGGTGCGCGCGCAGCCCGGCGCGTCCGTCGCGGCCGACCACGAGCCGCACGCGGCTGCGCCAGCCGAGCGGGCCGCCCTCGAGCGGCTCGACCACGACGTCGCGCGTGATGCCCGCCAGGCGTTCCAGCTGCTCGGCGACCACGGCCGCCTTCAGGGCGCGCTGGTACTCCGGGTCGGCGTGCTGCCAGTCGCAGCCACCGCAGCCACCCGGCGCGGCCAGCGGGCAGGGCGGCGTGACGCGGTGCTCCGAAGCGTCGAGCACCTCCACCGCGTCCGCCCGGCAGAACGAACCGCCCTTGTCCTCGGTCACCTCGGCGCGCACGCGCTCGCCCGGCAACCCGTGGCGCACGAACACCACCCGTCCGTCCACACGCGACACGCAGTGGCCGCCGTGGGCGACCGGGCCGATCTCGAGCTCGAGCACGCGGCCGAGCCAGTTTTCCGTCATTCAGCAGGTTCCTTGGCTTGTTTCGGGGTTTCCACACGCTTCGCGGCCGCTGCGCCGCCGCTCGCCGCGAACCCGCGCCGCACGTCACCGGCCGCGGGCCGGGCCCGGCGACCGCGCTCGGCCGCCTTCGCCGACGACTCGAGCTGCCACGGCACGCTCGCGACGATGACGCCCGGCTGGAACAGCAGCCTTCCCTTGAGCCGCAACGCACTCTGGTTGTGCAGCACCTGCTCCCACCAGTGGCCCACCACGTACTCCGGGATGAACACGGTGACCACGTTGCGCGGATTGTCGCCGCGCACGCGCTTCACATAGTCCAGCACCGGCTTCGTGATTTCGCGGTAGGGCGACTCGACGACCTTCAGCGGCACCTTGAACTTGTGCGCCTCCCACTCGGCGGTGAGCCGGCGGGTGTCGGCGTCGTCGACGTTCACGGTCACGGCCTCGAGCACGTCGGGCCGCATCGCCTTGGCGTAGGCGAGTGCACGCAGCGTCGGGCGGTGCAATTTGGACACCAGCACGATCGCGTGGTTGCGCGAAGGCAGCACGGTCGGGGTGTCGCCGAGCTCCTTCAGCTCTTCGGAAACACGGTCGTAGTGCTTCCGGATCGCCGTCATCAAGGCGTAGATCGCCACCATCGCCGCGATCGCGATCCACGCGCCGAGCAGGAACTTGGTGATCAGCACGATGATCAGCACGGTGCCGGTCATCGTGAGACCGATCGCGTTGACCGTCTGCGAGCGCCGCATCCGCCGCCGCACCGCGCCGTCGGTTTCCTTGGCCAGCAAGCGGTTCCAGTGCCGAACCATGCCGGTCTGGCTGATCGTGAACGACACGAACACACCCACGATGTAGAGCTGGATGAGCCGCGTGACCTCCGCGTCGAACGCGATGATCAGCACCAGCGCGAAGACCGAGAGGAACAGGATGCCGTTGGAGAACGCCAGCCGGTCGCCGCGCGTGTGCAGCTGCCGCGGCAGGTAGCGGTCCTGCGCCAGGATCGAGCCGAGCACCGGGAAACCGTTGAACGCCGTGTTGGCCGCCAGCAGCAGGATGATGCCGGTGGCGAAGGAGATGTAGTAGAACGCCGGCGGGAAGCCGGCGAACACGGCCTGGGCGATCTGCGTCACGATCGTCTTCTGCTGGTACCCCTGCGGCGCGCCCTGCAGCTGCTCGGCCGGATTGTCGGCGAAGTTCACCTTGGTGATCACGGCGAGCGTGATGATGCCAATGAGCATCGTCACCGCGAGCACGCCCATGAGCAGCAGCGTGGTGGCCGCGTTCTTCGACTTCGGCTTCCTGAACGCCGGCACGCCGTTGCTGATCGCCTCGACCCCGGTCAGCGCCGCCGCGCCCGAGGAGAACGACCGCAGGATCAGGAAGACGAACGCGAACCCGGTCCACGTGCCCTCGGAGTGCAGCGTGAACCCGGCGCTCTCCGCCCGCATCGTCGTGCCCGTCGCGGCCTCGATCAGCCCCCATACGACCATGACCAGGATGCCGATGATGAACCCGTAGACGGGGATTGCGAAGGCTTTGCCCGATTCGCGCACTCCGCGCAGGTTCAGCGCGGTCAGCACCGCGACGATCACCACGGAGGTGATCACCTTGTGCTCGGCGACCCACGGGATCGCCGAGCCGATGTTGGCGACACCGGACGAAGTGGACACCGCGACGGTCATCACGTAGTCCACGAGCAGGGCGCTCGCCACCGTGAGGCCGAACTTGCTCCCCAGGTTGGTGCCGGCGACCTCGTAGTCACCGCCACCGCTCGGATAGGCGTGCACGTTCTGCCGGTACGACGCCACGACCGTCAGCATGACCAGCGCCACGGCCACCCCGATCCACGGCGCGAACGCGTACGCCGACAGCCCGGCGAAGCTCAGGGTCAGGAAGATCTCCTCCGGCGCGTACGCGACGCTGGAAAGCGCGTCCGAGGCGAAGATCGGCAGCGCGATGCGCTTGGGCAAGAGCGTGTGGCCGAGCCTGTCACTGCGGAACGGACGTCCGAGAACCAGGCGCTTCAACACGGTCGGGAACTTCGACACCACGGAAGCGTAACTGCCACCCCGCAGGGTAGGTTCGGCGCTGGTGCGCGAGGGTACCTACGGACGGGTTTACCCCCACCTACGAGGAGGCAAGGCGTGCACGTGGTGATCATGGGGTGCGGCCGGGTCGGCGCATCTCTGGCCGCGGCGCTGGAGCGTCTCGGCCACGAGGTGGCCGTCATCGACAAGAACCCCCAGGCGTTCCGCCGGCTGGGACACGACTTCCACGGCCAGCAGATCGTCGGCGTCGGTTTCGACCGGCAGGTGCTGATCGAAGCCGGCATCGAAGAGGCCGGCGCGTTCGCGGCCGTGTCCAGCGGGGACAACTCCAACATCATCTCCGCGCGGGTCGCGCGCGAGAACTTCGGCATCGAGCACGTGGTCGCGCGGATCTACGACCACAAGCGCGCCGCGGTGTACGAGCGGCTGGGCATCCCCACCGTCGCGACGGTGCCGTGGACCACCGACCGCTTCCTGCGGACCCTGCTGCCGGACGGCGTCGCGTCGGTGTGGCGCGATCCGTCGGGCAACGTCGCGCTGCTGCAGCTGCCGCTGAACGAGGGCTGGGTCGGGCGCAGCGTGCGCGAGCTCCAGGACGCCACGGGCGCGCGCGTCGCGTTCATCATGCGGTTCGGCAACGGCGTGCTGCCGGACAACAAGACCATGGTGCAGGCCGACGACGTCGTGTACGCCGCGGCCCGCTCCGGCACCGTCAGCGACGTGACGAGCGTGGCCGCTCGCGCTCCGGAGGAGGAGAACTGATGCGGGTCGCGATCGCGGGTGCCGGCGCCGTCGGGCGCTCCATCGCCGTCGAGCTGATCGACGGGCGGCACCAAGTGATGCTGATCGAGCGTGAGGCGGACCAGTTCGAGCCCGACAGCGTGCCGCAGGCCGACTGGGTGCTCGGCGACGCGTGCGAGCTCTCGAACCTCGAGGAGTCCGGCATCGAGCGCTGCGACGTGGTGATCGCCGCGACCGGCGACGACAAGTCCAACCTCGTGGTGTCGCTGCTCGCGAAGACGGAGTTCGCTGTGCGCCGCGTAGTGGCCCGCGTGAACAACCCCGCCAACGAATGGCTCTTCACCGACGCCTGGGGCGTCGACGTGGCCGTGTCGACCCCGCGCATGCTCGCCGCGATGGTCGAGGAGGCCGTGAGCGTCGGCGACCTCGTTCGGCTGATGACCTTCCGCCAGAGCCAGGCGAACCTCGTGGAGCTCACGCTGCCCGAGGAGACCCCGTTGGCCGGCAAGCCCGTGAGCGACATCGCGCTGCCCCGCGACTCCGCGCTCGTCACGATCCTGCGCGGCGACCGCGTGATCGTGCCGCAGCCGGAGGACCCGCTGGAAGCCGGTGACGAGCTGCTGTTCGTGGCGACGTCGGACGTCGAGCCGGAGATCCGCACGGCCCTGGGATACTGAGGCACACAGGAAAGGCCCCTCACGAGCGAGTGAGGGGCCTTTCCTGTGTCTTGGGGCAGGCCGTTAAGCCTCCGGAGTCGGCGTCTGCGCGTACTTCTCGCGCAGCCGGGCCTCGACCTCCGCGTCGGTCTCCGGCTTCGGTTCCGTCTCGGCCAGCGCCTTGAGCCGCTTGTCGGAGCGGCGGACCGCCCAGACGACCACGAGCAGGCCCAGCGCGTAGAGCGGGTAACCCATGGCGATCTTCGCGAACGCGAGCCAGCCGGTGTAGTCGCTGTTGTAGAGCCAGCGCTGCACCACGAACCGGGCGGCGAAGATCACGGCCAGCGCGAGCGTGGCGACGTCGTAGCCGTAGCGCGAGGGCTTGTCCTTGCGCCAGGCCTGGCCGGCGCCGTTGAGCGCGCTCCACACCACGCCGGCGATCGGCCAGCGCACGAGGATCGACAGCACGAACACGCCGCAGTAGGCGAGGCTCGCCCAGATGCCGAAGAGGAAGAAACCCTTGGCCGAACCCGTGCGGAACGCGATGAACGCCGCGATCGCGACCCCGAAGAAGCCCGAGATCGCCGGCTGCAGCGGCTCCTTGCGCACGACCCGCAGCACCGTGATCGCCACGGCGCTGCCGACCGAGCCCCAGATGGCCGCGGTGAGCCCGAAGAAGGCGTTCACCAGCACGAAGACGATCACCGGTACCGACGAGTAGAACAGGCCCGACACGCCGCCCATCTGTTCCAGCAACGTGGGTTCGGGCTTCTCGGTGTCGTTGTCCGTGTCGTGCTTTTCGTCCCCGCCTTCGGGCACGTGCGTCTCGTCGCGGGGAGCGGGTTCAGTCACGGGAGTCGATCAACCTACCGGGCTCTGGAGTTCGTAGTACGGGTTGTACAGCACCTTCTGGCCGTCACGCTCTGCCATCCGGCCGCGGACCTTGATGGTCCGACCCGGCTCGATACCGGGGATCCGGCGTCGGCCCAGCCAGATTAGCGTCACGCCCTGTGTCCCGTCGAACAGCTCGGCCTGGAGCGTCGGAGTTCCCTCGCTCGGGCACAGCTCGACGCTGCGAAGCCTGCCGAGCACTGTCGCCTCTTCGCCGGACCGGCAGTCACAGGCGCGGCGAGCACCCTCGGCCCCGGACCTCTCGGACATCTCGTCGGCGTCGAGGTCCTCGACGTCGCTGGTCAGCTTGCGAACCAACCGGCTGAAGTAGCCGCCGTCCTTGGCGGACATGGTGTGCTCCTGTGCTCCGGGGCCTCCGACTTCGCGGCCCGTGCGTAATCCAGCGTAGCTGTGGTTCACATCAGCGAAACGGGTTTGCGCCAAGATCGCAACGTGACGTCCGCAATCCGGAACCTCCCCGTGGTCCTGCTGCCCGGTACGGGGTCCGACGAGGTGTTCATTCAGTCGGTGTTCACCGGCCCGTTGGCCTTGGTGGGCGCCCGGCTGATCGCGCCGCCCCCGCCACCCGGCGCCGCGCTCGCCGACGGGTACCTCGAAGAGCTCGACCGGCTCGCGCGCGTCCACGGATCGCTGGTCGTCGGGGGCGTCTCGTTCGGCGCGCACCTGGCCGCGGAGTGGGCGGCGGCGAACCCGGGCCGTTGCGAGGGGCTGGTGTGCGCGCTCCCGGCCTGGAACGGCGAACCCGGATCAGCGGCCGCGGCCGTCGCCGCGCGGGCCTCAGCGGATCTGGTGGCCTCCCAGGGGGTGGACGGCGCGCTGGCCGCGGTGGCCGCCGGGAGTCCGGGGTGGCTGGTCGACGAGCTGTCGCGGGCCTGGCGACGGCACGGCGACGAGCTGGTGGCGGGGCTGCGGGTCGCGGTGGGACGGCGGGCGCCGTCGTTGACGGAGCTCGCGACGGTCGCCGTGCCGGCCGGGATCGGCGGGTGCGCCGGGGACCTGGTGCACCCCGTGACGGTGGCCCGCGAGTGGGCCGGGGTGCTGCCGAGGGGCGAGCTGGGCGTGGTCGAGCTGGCCGCCTTCGGGCGGGACCGCGAGGTGCTGGGGCGCGCGAGCCTGATCGGGTTCCTGAAGGGCTGGTTCGGGTCCGCCGGAGACCTGCGATGAAACCAGGTGGTGAAAAGAAATGAATGAAGGAAGGCCCCGGCACGGGTGAGTGCCGGGGCCGTCCTTCGCTTGGCTGTCAGCCTTCTTGCTGCTCGGCGATGTGCTGCGCGACGGCTTCCGGGAGCGTGATCGGGAGCGGGGTGCGCACCGGCATCGGGGAGTCGCCACGGTCGACGATGGTGTGGCGCACGATCATGCGCAGCACATCGGGAGCCTGCGCGGACTGCGACTGCGGGCCGGCGATCACGCCGCGCAGCATCCAGCGCGGGCCGTCCACGCCGACGAAGCGCAGCGCGACGTCGCCGACGATGGCGGACAGCTCCAGGCCCCACTCGCCGCGACCGACCGTCACCTTCGCGCCGTCGGCCCGCAGCTGGTCGGCCAGCTCGGTGCCGACCTCGCGCCACAGACCGCCGGAACGCGGCGCCGCGTAGGCGCTGACCGTGATCTGGCCCTGCTCGGTCACCACGTGGACCGCGCGGACACCGCCGGCCTCCGGGTCCATCTCGACCTGCACCTGCGAGCCGTCCGGGACCGGGACCCGCACCGAACCGAGGTCGATGCGCGGGATGCCGTCCTCTTCGGCGTCGGCGACGTCGAAGGGCCCCTGCTCGGTCTCCGACAGCTGGTTCTCGGGTTCGATCGCGTCGTCGGCGTCCGCCCCGGTGTCGCCCGCGGCGCCGTCGGCGGACTCGGTCGCCCCGTCGACCCCGCTGTCGGACTTGCGCTTGCGTCCGAAGATCCCCACTACTTCTCCGTTCCTTCCCCAGTGCCCGCGTCCGCGCCGGGCACGTCCGGGACCAGTGTGGCGTGCCCGCCCGTCGAGCCGTAACCACCGGCGCCACGTTCGGTGTCGCCGAGCTCGGCGACCTCCACGAACACGGCCTGCTCGACCCGCTGGATCACCAGCTGCGCGATCCGGTCGCCGCGCGCGAGCACCACCGGCTCTTGGAGATCATGGTTGATGAGGCAGATCCGGATCTCACCGCGGTACCCCGTGTCGATCGTGCCGGGGGTGTTCACCACCGAAAGCCCCACGCGGGCCGCGAGTCCCGAGCGCGGGTGGACGAACCCCGCGAACCCCGGCGGCAGCGCGATCGCGACACCGGTTCCCACCACCCCGCGTTCGCCGGGCCCGAGCACGATATCCGAGGTGGTGACGAGGTCGGCGCCCGCGTCGCCGGGCCGCGCGTACGCGGGCAACGGGACGCCGGGGTCGAGCCGGGTGAGGAGTACCTGAACGCTGGACACGGGCGGCGAGACTACCCTTGTCGCGTGGCTGACACCGTGAACACCGCCGTGAAGCGCGGACTGGCGCACTCCGAACGGCTGTACGTGCCGTGGTGGGGCTGGCCGCTGCCGATGCTCGGCGCGATCCTGCTCGGCGTGGAGATCCACCTCGGCTATCCCTCGATCCCGGTGTGGATCCCGCTGCCCATCGCCATCGTGGTGATGGCCGCGCTGGTGCTGTCGCTCGGCCGCTCCCGCGTGCGCGTGACGGGCGGTGACGAGCCGGAGCTGTGGGTCGGCGACGCGCACCTGCCGCTGCGCTTCGCCGGCGTGGTCGAGATCCTCGAGAAGGACGACAAGCGCCGCGCCCTCGGGCGCGACGGCGACCCGGCCGCGTTCGTCCTGCACCGCGGCTGGGTGGGCCCGGCGGTCCGCGTGCAGCTCACGGATCCGGCCGACCCCACGCCGTACTGGCTGTTCAGCACGCGCAAGCCGAAGCGCGTCGCCGAACTGCTGCGCGCCCGTTCCTGAGCGAGCGCGCCTCTCGTTCGCGGAACCGGTCCCGCGGACGCGGAAGGGGGCCGGCCTGGTGGGCCGACCCCCTTTACCCAGCTCGCGAGCGAGCTTCCCCGGACCGCCGCGACTGTGTTTCCCCTGAAAAACCTGTGTTTCCCTGAAGTCCTGTACGAGATCCCCGTACGCCGTCAGGCGCAGGCTGTGCTCAGGCGCAGTCGCGACAGATCAGCCGGCCGCCGTTGTCTTCGGCGAGCCTGCTGCGGTGGTGCACCAGGAAGCAGACCGAGCAGGTGAACTCGTCAGCCTGTTTCGGCACGACCTTCACGGTCATGTCCTCACCGGAAAGCCCGGAAAGGTCGGCACCAGGAAGCTCGAAGTTCTCGGCGTTCGCGTCCTCGTCGACGTCGACGACGCCGGACTGGTTCTCGTTCCGCCGGGCCTTCAGCTCCTCCAACGAGTCTTCGGCCAGCTCGTCGGCTTCGCTGCGGCGCGGAGCGTCGTAGTCGGTAGCCATGTGTCCCTCACCCCTGCGAATCAGCTTGTCTTGTTCTTCCGGTCCCCCGGACGTACCCGTGAGCCGGTCGTGCCGCTGGTCAACGTTCCAGGGCCCCTGTTTGTGCCCGGCGCCCGCAGTGACCGAGGTCTCAGCCAGGTGCCCCTCTTCCTGCGGCCGGAGCCCGGGAAGGGTAGCTCACCGTTCGCCGAGCTCCGCACCGAGTCGCGCATTGCTTGAATTTCGTCACCCGACAGGGGGAATCCGCAGGTGAGACGGCTGGCGTCCGTTGAGGTTGCCCACGGGTCGCGAAGATCACCCGGCAGCGTTGTCCGCTTGCTCCCGCGGAGGTCTCCGTGGTGCGATCGGCGGACCGGCGATTCGCGGCCCGGCCTCGGCGGGGACGGGGCGGGCACAGGGTGACCCGCGCCACCGGGTGCGGCGCGGAACGCCTAGGCTGGGCGGCCACGGCGGCCCTCACAGCGTCGCCTGGTACACCGGGGACGACACCGGGGGACGACATCGACCGGGCGCGCGGCGCCACGGGGTTGTGGGGTCCCGCGGGCGGGGTCCGCGGACGGGGTTTCCGCGTTCGGGAAGGGACGGGGCAGGTGGCGTCGGGGAACGGCTCGGGGGACCGTGGTGCGCGGCCTTATCGCAAGCACCGGCCGCTGCCCGCGCTCATCGTGATCGGGGTGCTCGCCCTCGGCGCGGTGTTCGTGTGGGTGAACGCCGTGGTCGATCGAGGAGACGTCGACGAGGCCGTGCTCTGCACGCCGGCCCCCACTCCGCCTCCGGGCACCACTTACACGACCGTGGCGCACAACGGCCTCGACGACCGCTCCCCCGTGCCGCCCGACAAGGTGGCGCTGAAGGTCCTCAACGCCAGCACCACGCGCGGCCAGGGCGGCATCACGACCACGGCCCTGCGCGAGCTCGGCTTCACCGCCATCGGCGACCCGGCCAACGACCCGGCCTACCCCAAGGGCGACGCCAGGTGCCGCGGCCAGATCCGCTACGGCGAGAACGGCGCCGCGGCCGCCCGCACGGTGAGCCTCGTGGTGCCGTGCGCCGAACTCGTGCGCGACAACCGCAAGGACGCCAGCGTCGACCTCGTCACCGGCACGCTCTTCGACGACGTCCGCCCGCGCCCGGAGGCGCGCCAGATCCTCCAGAAGCTCGCCGACTGGTCCAAGTCCCACCAGGGCGGGGGCGGCAACGAGCAGTCCTCGGGCCCCGGCGCGCCCGTGATCGACCAGACGCTGCTCGCCGCGGCCCGCGACGTCGCCTGCTGACCCTGGACCCCCGGGCGGGGGTCCAGGGCGGGCGTCAGACGCTCTTGGCGTCCAGCGAGGCCAGCACCTGCCGCAGCGGCTCCGCGATGCCGGGCGCCGCCGCGAAGGTCACGTCCTCGCCCAGATCGGGTGCCGAGCCCGGCAGGAGGATCGTCGCGCCGGCCTCGGCCGCGACGAGCGCCCCGGCGGCCCAGTCCCAGCGGTGCAGGCCGTGCTCGAAGTACGCGTCGAGCCAGCCCGCGCCGACCGCGCACAGCTCCAGCGACGCCGCTCCGCCGCGGCGGATGTCCCGCACGTGCCCGAGCAGCTCGCCCGCGAGCGAGCCCTGGCGCACGCGACGATCGCGCGCGTAGGCGAACCCGGTGCCCACCAGTGACAGGTCCAGGCGCGTCGGCGAGGACGCCGAGAGACGCCGGCCGTCGAGCCAGGCACCCTGGCCCCGCGCGGCCGTCCAGCGGCGGCCGCTGACGGGTTCCACGACCGCGCCGGCCACCGACACCCCGTCGACCTGCGCGGCCAGCGACACCGCGAACGCCGGCAGCCCGTAGAGGAAGTTCACGGTCCCGTCGATCGGGTCCACCACCCACGTCACGCCGGACCCGGCCGCGGCGCCGCCGCCCTCCTCTCCCAGCACCGGTTCGCCCGGGCGCAGCTCGGCCAGCCGCTCGCGCACCAGCTCCTCGGACTCCTTGTCGATCGCGGTGACCACGTCGGTGTCCGCCGACTTGGTGTCCACGCGGACCACGCCGCCCGCCTGCATGGCGGTCCAGGCCGCCCGCACCAGCCCGGCCGCCTCGACCGCCACCTGCTCCGCAACGCTTTTCAGCAACGACTCGTCAGCTCCCACGTCGGACATGTCACCACATCCGGTTAAAGTCTCCGGAGCAGACATCTGAATCGTGCGAGAAGGGACCACGTCAGTGACGGCGACCCGAGGTTTCGGAATCGACATCGGCGGCAGCGGGATCAAGGGCGCGCTGGTCGATTTGGAAACGGGACAGCTCATCGGCGAGCGACACCGGATCGAGACGCCGCAGCCGTCGACGCCCGAAGCCGTCGCGGACGTGGTGGCCGAGATCGTGCACATCGCGGAGTGGGACGGACCGGTCGGCGTGACGTTGCCGTCGGTGGTCAAGAAGGGGGTCGCGCACACCGCGGCCAACATCGACCATGCCTGGATCGGCACGGACGCCGACGCGCTGTTCGCCAAGCGGCTCGGCAAGAGCGTCGCGGACGTGGCGATGCTCAACGACGCCGACGCGGCCGGCATCGCCGAGATCCGCTTCGGCGACGAGGCCGCGCGCACCGGCGTCACCGCGCTGCTGACCTTCGGCACCGGTATCGGCAGCGCCGTGTTCCACGACGGCAAGCTCGTGCCCAACACCGAGTTCGGCCACCTCGAGGTCGACGGCCACGACGCGGAGAAGCGCGCCGCGGCGTCGGTGAAGGACAACGAGGGCCTGAGCTACCACCAGTGGGCCAAGCGGGTACACCGTTATCTGACCGTGCTGGAGAACCTGATCTGGCCGGATCTGTTCATCGTCGGCGGTGGCGTGAGCAAGAAGGCGGAGAAGTGGGTGCCGCTGCTGGACGTCCGGACCCCGGTGATCGTGGCTTCGTTGCAGAACAACGCGGGCATCGTCGGCGCCGCCGCGGCGGCGGTCGAGGGCATCGCGCACTGACCCGGACCCGCCCGTGAACGGCCGCGAAACCTACGCGCGGGTCACGGGAAGGTCACGTGCAGGTACCGTGCGGCAGGCCGGAGGGTGATCGCTTCGCGACGCACTGCCCGGCCGTCGTTACAATGGAACGCGGCCCACGGCTGCGGGAGTGAAAACCGCAGGCCGAGGCGTGTTCCCCGAATGTGAGGCAGCCGAGGTGGCGATACCTCGGCTCGTCATGATCGACCGCTGCGAAAGGGCGTAAGTGGCAGCCGCAAGAACCGCAACCCGAAGCGGGACGAAGACAGCGACCGCAGCCGGCGAGCCGGCCGACGAGGCAGCCACCGGCGCGGCGAAACCCAAGACCGCCGGCGCGAAGAAGGCTCCGGCCAAAAAGGCGCCGGCCAAGAAGGCCACCACCAAGGCGTCCAAGACCGAAGACGGCGACCCGGACGGCCCGGTCGACCTCGACGAGGCCGAACTCGACAGCCCGGACCTGTCCGACCTGGAAGAGGTCGAGGTCGACGTCGTCGACGAGACGGTCAACGACGAGGCCGCCGAAGAAGACTCCGACGACTCGGAAGAAGAAGCCGAGGGGACGGAGACGCCCGCCGCGCGCCGCCGTAGCAACGCAGCCGCCGAGAAGGGGCCGAAGTCCGCCTCGGACAACCCCGACTTCGTCTGGGACGAGGAGGAGTCCGAGGCGCTGCGCCAGGCGCGCAAGGACGCCGAGCTCACCGCTTCGGCCGACTCGGTGCGCGCCTACCTCAAGCAGATCGGCAAGGTCGCGCTGCTCAACGCCGAGGAGGAGGTGGAGCTCGCCAAGCGCATCGAGGCGGGTCTCTACTCCGCCGAGCGCGTGCGCACCGCCGAGGATGAGGGCGAGAAGCTCGTCACCCAGATGCGCCGCGATCTCAAGTGGATCGTGCGCGACGGCGAGCGCGCCAAGAACCACCTGCTGGAGGCGAACCTCCGGCTCGTGGTGTCGCTGGCGAAGCGCTACACCGGCCGCGGCATGGCGTTCCTGGACCTCATCCAGGAGGGCAACCTCGGCCTGATCCGCGCGGTGGAGAAGTTCGACTACACCAAGGGCTACAAGTTCTCGACGTACGCCACGTGGTGGATCCGCCAGGCGATCACGCGCGCGATGGCCGACCAGGCCCGCACCATCCGCATCCCGGTGCACATGGTGGAGGTCATCAACAAGCTCGGCCGTATACAGCGCGAACTCCTTCAGGACCTCGGCCGCGAGCCGACGCCCGAGGAGCTCGCCAAGGAGATGGACATCTCGCCGGAGAAGGTCCTGGAGATCCAGCAGTACGCGCGTGAGCCGATCTCGCTGGACCAGACCATCGGCGACGAGGGCGACTCGCAGCTCGGTGACTTCATCGAAGACTCCGAAGCGGTCGTCGCGGTCGACGCGGTGTCGTTCACGCTGCTGCAGGACCAGCTCCAGTCGGTGCTGCAGACGCTGTCCGAGCGCGAGGCGGGCGTGGTCCGGCTGCGCTTCGGCCTCACCGACGGACAGCCCCGCACGCTCGACGAGATCGGCCAGGTCTACGGCGTCACGCGTGAGCGCATCCGCCAGATCGAGTCGAAGACGATGTCGAAGCTGCGGCACCCGTCGCGATCCCAGGTCCTCCGGGACTACCTGGACTGATCGCTCGGTCTCGACGAGGAACCCCGTCACCGGAATCCGGTGACGGGGTTCTTTGCTGTGCGCGAAGATCCACTGGGCACTGATCGATCGGGCGCTGATCGATCGGCACTGATCGATCGGGCACGCTCCGCTCGGCACGCTTCGATCAAGCACCGGCTCGACCGGCCACTGTGGACGAAGAGGGGCCGGCGCACAGGACTGGACCTCTGCCTGCGGGTCACCGGCAGGCGCAAAGGTCCAAACCATGACCGGTATGTCCGTTTCCAGTGTTCCGCGGCCGTCTTCAACATTTCCGTCCGCCCCCGGAAACATTTCCGGAACGTGATCCGCGGTATTCGCCCACACACCCACCGCGACGAACCGCACGTAGTGAATACCTCGCGGCCCCCGTCCACCGCAACAGCCGAAAGTCGGTCCTTCACGTGCCTGCGGCGGAAATCGTGATTATTTGGTTGCCTGGGAACGAAGATCGGAGGGCCTTCTCCGGATTATGCTGCGCCGACAACGAGCGTCAGCAGCATTCGGAAGGCAGCACCGGCTAGTGTTTTCGACGAAAACTCAATGGGGCGAGAGTCAGGCGTGGCCGTCGGCACGGAGTGGAACCTCCGTTCCCGGTGAATCGAGGAAACCGTGATCGGCTTCCTCCTCCGCCGCCTCGTCAACTACGTGGCATTGTGCCTGGTCGCCACCTTCGCGGCCTTTTCCTTGGCGTCGCTGGCTTTCAGCCCGCTCGACGCTCTGAAGCTGCGGAACCCACCGGCTCCGCAGTCCACTATCGACGCCAAGGCGGCCGAGCTCTACCTGAACCAGCCCATCCCCGAGCGCTTCTTCACTTGGCTCGGCGGAGTGCTGCAGGGGAACTTCGGCCGCACGGTCGCCGACCAGCCGATCACCGACGAGCTCTTCCGCCGTGCCGGCGTGAGCCTTCGGCTGTTCTTGCTGGGCATCACGATCGGCATCATCATCGGCGTGCTCGTCGGTGTGGTGAGCGCGATCCGGCAGTACAAGGTGAGCGACTACGTGGCCACCACGTTCTCGTTCGTCGTGCTGTCCACCCCGGTCTTCGTGATCGCCACGATCCTCAAGGCGGGCGCCCAGTCGGTGAACGACAACCTGCTCGGCGGGTATCAGTTCTTCATCGTGCAGGGCGAGACGAGCGGGATCGACGGCAGTTTCGGCGACGTGCTGCTCGACCGGTTGCAGCACATCATCGTGCCGACACTGGCGATCGTGCTGACGCAGGTCGCGTACTACAGCCGCTACCAGCGTTCGGCGATGCTCGACGTGCTCGGCTCCGACTTCCTGCGCACCGCTCAGGCGAAGGGCCTCACCCGCCGGCGCGCGCTGTTCAAGCACGGCCTGCGCACGGCGCTGATCCCGATGGCGACGCTGTTCGCGTTCGGCTTCGGCCTGCTCATCACGGGCGGCATCTTCACCGAGCGGATCTTCGGCTGGTACGGCATGGGCGACTGGCTGGTGACCGGGATCCAGAAGCAGGACACCAACATCGTCGCGACCGTGACGCTGTTCATCGCGATCTGCGTGCTGCTGGCCGGGTGGCTGGCCGACGTGCTCTACGCCGCGCTCGACCCGAGGGTGAGGATCTGATGGCCGCTCCCGTGAACGAGGCCGACATCGCCGATTCCGCCGTGCTGGCGGTCGACCCGCGCAGTGAGGCCGAAAGCAAGTCCTCCAGCCGCGGAAAGCTCGTGCTGCGCCGCTTCCTGCGCAACAAGCTCGCGGTCATCTCGCTGGCCGTGATCGTGCTGTTCTACGTGCTGGCCTTCACCTACACCTGGTACTCGCCGTGGTCGTATGACGAGCTCGACCCGCTGTCGAACCTGCTGCCGCCGGACGGGAACCACTGGTTCGGCACGAACCAGATCGGCGGCGACATGTTCGCGCAGACCATGCGCGGGCTGCAGAAGTCGCTCACGATCGGCCTGCTGGCCGCGCTGTTCTCCACCGGCGTCGCCTCGATCGTCGGTGCGGCCGCCGGCTACTTCGGCGGCTGGACCGACCGCATCGCCATGTGGGTCGTGGACCTGCTGCTGATCCTGCCGCCGTTCCTGATCATCTCGATCCTCTCGCCCGCCTTCCGCGGCAAGACGTGGCTGATCCTGGTCGGCCTGATCGCACTGTTCCAGTGGATGATCACCGCCCGCATCGTGCGCGGCATGACGCTGACGTTGCGCGAACGCGAGTTCGTGAAGGCCGCGAAGTTCATGGGCCAGCCGTCGTGGCGGATCATCGCCAAGCACATCGTGCCGAACATGGCCTCGCTGCTGATCATCGACGCGACGATCAACGTCGGCGTCGCGATCATCACCGAGACCTCGCTGTCGTTCTTCGGGTTCGGCGTGCAGTCGCCCGACGTCTCGCTCGGCACGCTGATCGCGAGCGGCACCGACGCGGTGCGCACCTTCCCCTGGCTGTTCTACATCCCGGCGGGCTTCCTCGTGGTCACCGTGCTCGCGGTGAACTACGCGGGTGACGGCCTGCGCGACGCGCTCGACCCGTCGTCGTCGCGTTCGCGGCGCAAGGAACGCAAGCGCATCGAAGAGAAGACGAAGTCCCCCAGCACCACAGGAGTCACAGCATGACCGCCGCACTCACCCTGGGCGCGGAGACCGAGAAGCCCACCGGCACGGTCCTGGAAGTCTCCGACCTCGACGTTTCGTTCCCGTCCGAGTCCGGCCGCGTGCACGCGGTCCGCGGGCTCTCCTACCAGGTCGCGGCCGGCGAGGTGCTGGGCATCGTCGGCGAGTCCGGTTCCGGCAAGTCGGTGTCGTCGCTCGCGGTCATGGGCCTGCTCCCGCCGCAGGCGCGCATCTCCGGCTCCATCCGGTTCCAGGGCAGCGAGCTCATCGGCAAGTCCGACACCGAGCTGTCCAAGCTGCGCGGCAAGAAGATCTCGATGGTCTTCCAGGACCCGCTCTCGGCGCTGACGCCCGTGTACACCGTGGGCGCGCAGATCGCCGAGGCGCTGCTGGTGCACGCCAAGGGCTCGATGACCAAGCAGCAGGCGAACAACCGGGCCGTGGAGCTGCTCGACCTCGTCGGCATCCCGAACGCCGCCGCGCGCGCCAAGGCGTTCCCGCACGAGTTCTCCGGCGGCATGCGCCAGCGCGCGGTGATCGCCATCGCGATCGCCAACGACCCGGACCTGATCATCGCCGACGAGCCGACCACCGCGCTCGACGTGACCGTGCAGGCCCAGGTGCTGGAAGTGCTGAAGACCGCGCAGGAGGTGACCGGCGCCGGCATCGTGATCATCACCCACGACCTCGGCGTGGTCGCCGGGTTCGCCGACCGCTTGATGGTCATGTACGCCGGGCGCGCCGTGGAGCAGGGCCCGGTCGAGACCATCTACGCCCAGCCGCGGATGCCGTACACGCTGGGCCTGCTGGGCTCGATCCCCCGCGTCGACGCGCACGAGAAGCAGCCGCTGGTGCCGATCGAGGGCCAGCCGCCCTCGCTGGTGAACCTGCCCTCGGGCTGCCCGTTCGCGCCGCGCTGCCCGCTGGCGATCGACGCGTGCCACCAGGCCGAGCCCGAGCTGTTCACGATCACGCCGGGCAACCCGAACGCTCCGGTCGACACCACGCACCGAGCCGCCTGCATCCGCACCGAGGAGCTGGCCGGCCCCAAGGCCGACGCGGCCGAGGTCTACGGCGCCGAGGTGATCGAGGAGGCGGCGGTCGCGAAGCTGCCGCGCGCGCAGCGCACCACCGTGCTCGACGTGCAGGACCTGCGGAAGCACTACCAGATCACCAAGGGCGCGGTGCTCAAGCGCAAGGCCGGTGTGGTCAAGGCGGTCGACGGCGTCAGCTTCGACATCGTCGAGGGCGAGACACTGGGCCTGGTCGGCGAGTCCGGCTGTGGCAAGTCGACCACGCTGATGGAGATCCTCGAGCTGGCCGCCCCACAGAACGGGTCGGTGGCGGTGCTCGGCCGGGACGTCGCGAAGCTGAACGGCAAGGGGCGCAAGGAGATCCGGCGCGACCTGCAGGTGGTGTTCCAGGACCCGATGGCCGCGCTCGACCCGCGGCTGCCGATCGGCGACATCATCGCCGAGCCGATGGTGACCCACGGCTACGGCAAGGCGCACATCGCCAAACGCGTGCCTGAGCTGCTCGGGCTCGTGGGGCTGCGCGCGGAGCACGCCGACCGGTACCCGGCGGAGTTCTCCGGCGGGCAGCGCCAGCGCATCGGCATCGCCCGGGCGCTCGCGCTCGAGCCGAAGCTGATCGTGCTCGACGAACCGGTGTCCGCGCTGGACGTGTCGATCCAGGCCGGCGTGATCAACCTGCTCGACGAGCTGAAGGCGAAGCTCGGCCTGTCGTACCTGTTCGTGGCCCACGACCTCTCGGTGATCCGGCACATCGCCGACCGCGTGGCCGTGATGTACCTCGGCAAGATCGTCGAGATCGGCGACGTGGAGACGGTCTTCGACGCGCCGCAGCACCCGTACACGCAGGCGCTGCTGTCCGCGATCCCGATCCCGGACCCGATCAAGGAACGCGAGCGGACCCGGATCATCCTCACCGGCGACCTGCCCAGCCCGGCGAACCCGCCGTCGGGCTGCCGGTTCCGCACGCGCTGTTTCGTGTTCTCGCAACTGTCCGAACAGGACAAGCAGAAGTGCATCGACGTCGAGCCGCCGCGCGAGTCCCGCGCGGACGACCACGACGTCGCCTGCCACTACGCCAAGACCCGCGAAGTCGTGTAGCCACGCATCCGTTGGCACACAGGGAAAGAAAGGCAAATATGATGCGACGGAGAATGGCCGCACTCGTGGCTCCCGTTGCCGCTCTGGGGCTCCTGCTCGCCGCTTGCGGCGGCGGCTCCTCCAGCAGTGGTAACAGCGGACTACAGGACGCCGGCACCCAGCAGGTCAAGACCGCGGACATCAACGCGATGCCGCTCGACAAGATCAAAGACGGCGGCGACTTCAAGTGGCCGGTCGACCAGCTGCCGGACAACTGGAACTACAACGAGGTCGACGGCACGGTCGCCGACGGCGCCTACATGGACGGCGCCATCATCCCCTACCCGTTCCCGCAGAACGCGGACGCGTCGGTGGGCGTCGACCCGAGCTACCTCACCTCGGCCGAGGTCATCAGCACCGACCCTCAGGTCGTCGAGCTGAAGATCAACCCGAAGGCCAAGTGGAGCAACGGCCGGCAGTTCTCGTGGGAGGACTACGCCGCGCAGGCCAAGGTCCTCAACGGTAAGGACCCGGCCTACCAGGTGTCGGGCACCACGGGTTACGAGGACATCGCCAAGGTCGAAAAGGGCACTGACGACCAGGACGTGAAGATCACCTTCGCGAAGAAGTTCGCGGAGTGGAAGTCGCTGTTCAGCCCGCTCTACCCCAAGGAGCTGAACGCCGACCCGGACACGTTCAACAAGGCCTGGGCCGCCAAGCCGCTGATCACCGCCGGGCCGTTCAAGGTCAAGAGCATCGACGCGACCGGCAAGACCGTGGTCTTCGAGAAGGACCCGAACTGGTGGGGCCCGAAGCCGAAGCTGGACACCGTGACCTACAAGGTCGTGGAGCGCGCCGCGCTGCCGGACGCCTTCGCCAACGGCCAGATCGACTTCTACAACCTGAACAACGACATCAACGCCTTCAAGCGCGCACAGGCCGACCCCAACGCGGTCGTCCGCCAGTCCAACAACCCGGACTACACGCACGTGACCTTCAACGGCGCGGCGGGCTCGATCCTGGCCGACAAGGATCTGCGCGTGGCGATCATGAAGGGCATCGACACGGTCTCGATCAGCAAGGCGATCCTCGGCCAGATGCAGAAGGACACCACGCCGATCGGCAACCACCTGTACCTCAAGGGCTCCAAGACCTACGAGGACAACTCGGCGCCGTACAAGTTCGACGCGACCGCCGCGAAGGCCGAGCTCGACAAGCTGGGCTGGAAGCAGTCCGGTGACCTGCGCGCCAAGGACGGCAAGCAGCTCAAGCTGCGCCTGGTGATCCCCTCGGCGACGCCGATCAGCCAGCAGACCGGCCAGATCATGCAGTCGGAGCTGAAGGCGATCGGTGTCGGGCTGGACATCCAGGCCGTGCCGAGCACCGAGTTCTTCAAGAACTACGTCAACGTCGGCAACTTCGACCTGACGCTGTTCCGCTGGCTGTCGAACTCGTTCCCGATCGGCGGCAGCAAGGGCATCTACTACCTCGACCCGAAGAACATCAACCAGAACTACGGTCGCATCGGTGACGACAAGCTGAACCAGCTGCTCGACACCGCCGCCCAGGAACTGGACGACACCAAGCGGGCCGCGGACATCAACGCCGCCGACAAGGAGATCTGGGCCCTGGGCCACCAGCTCCCGATCTTCCAGTCGCCGGGTGCCTTCGCCGTGCGCAAGACCCTGGGCAACTTCGGTTCGCCCGGCTACGCGAACACCCCGTACGACTACACCAAGATCGGCTTCGTGAAGTAACGCTGTACCCCCCGGGGAGAGCGGCGCGGGCCCCGGCCCGCGCCGCTCTTTCCTTTGTAGACACCTAAGGTGGCACTCATGCGGAGTTTCCTGCGGTTGCGCCCGGTGCGCCACATCCTTGTGACGAGCGGCGTGGTGCTGCTCGCGTGCGCGGCCGTGTTCGTGTTGCAGCTGCTGGAGTTCTCCCACGCGCAGGCCGACGTCCGGGGCATCACGGCGCAGGCCACGGGCACGGTGGTGCGCGGCGGCGAAGGCTCGGCGACCGTGCGCTTCCCGGTGGCCGGCGGGTCTGTCGCGACGGCGGATGTCGCGCTCGACAGCTCGGCGCCGAAGACCGGCACGAGCGTGCCCGTGCTGTACGACCCCGCGCAGCCGTCCCGCGCGCTGATCCGCGATGCCACCCCGATCGTGACCGCCGACCGCGCGACGACCTACGCCACGGTGACCGTGGTCGCGGCCGCGGCGGTGCTGGCCGTCGACCTCTTCCTGTTCTTCACGCGCTTCGTCCGGCCCGCGCGAGCCGCGGCGTCGACGTCACCGATCCCGGTGCGGCGGGTGAAGGTGCAACGCGGTCTGCTCACGCGGTCCTGGCTCGAAACCGAGACGGCGTCGCCACGGTGGATCCCCGTGTACTTCTCCCCCACGCTGATCGGCCTGCCCGCGCCGACGAAGGTCGTGGTCCGCGGCGACGTGCGCCGCGACCGGTTCGTCGCCGTCGAGGTGGGCGACGAACTGCTGTATTCGGCCGGTTCGGTGCGGGCCACCGAGCCGCGCGGCCGCCGTACCGACAACCCCGCCGAGCCGGACGAGGAACGCGCGCTCGCCGCGGCGCGCCCGGTGGCGCTGGCGCGCCAGTTCCGCGCCGACCTGCCGGTGCTGGCCGTCGCCCCCGTGGTCGGCGTGTTCTGGGCCTTCGTCGACGGCAGCGGCTTCAGCGGGTGGCTCGTGGTCACCGTGCTCGTCGCCGCGTTCGGGTTCTGGTGGGCCGCGCTGCGCGGCTCCGACCCGTCAGTCTGAGCCCAGCTCCCCGAGGACGGCGGCCAGCTCGTCGTAGGAGTCCGCGAGCTTCTCCGCCTGGTCGAGGCGGTGGCGCTCCAGCCGCAGCGCGCCGAGGTGCCGGGCGCGGTAGTAGAGCATGCGCCGCCGGGCCCCGGGCGAGGTGTCGAGCGGGCCGTAGGCCTCCCAGAACGTGTCCCGCTCCGTACCGGGTTTGGCCAGCGCCATGCGGATCGGCCAGTCGGCCGCCGGGTCACCCCACCAGCTGCGGTCGTGGTCGTAGACGCCGGTGACGCGGAGATCGTCGGCGAGCATCACGTTGATCGTCCACAGATCGCCGTGCAGCAGGCGCGGTTCGGTGACCTCGTCGAGCAGCGCCGAGTCGCGGGCGGCGAGCTTGCCGATCTCCCGCACGTCGGCGGCGTCGAGGCCGCGGTCCTCCAGGTCGAGCGCGTTGTCGGCGAAGAAGGCGACCAGCGCTTCGCTCCACGTGGCGAAGTGCGGCCCCGCGACCGGGCCGAAGCCGGGCCCGCGCACGTCGTGCACCAGGCGCGTCAGGCGGCCCAGCTCGCGGTAGAACGGCCCGCGCTCGGCCGGCGGGTACGTCGGGAGGACGTCGGGCCCGGCGCGGCCGGTGAGCACGGCCTGCACCACGTAGTCGCGCGGGAGCACCTCGTGGGTGAAGTCGGCCGCGATCGTGCGCGGCAGCAGGTGCGCGATGGGCGCGAAGTAGGGCGCCGCGACGTACTCGTTGCGCATGAACTGCCACTCGGTCCGCGCCTGGCGCGCGGGCGCCGGGGCCACGCGCAGGATCACCGGCCCGTCGGCGAGCTCCACGCGGTAGGTCGTGTTGTAGCCGCCCCAGCCCAGCTCGATCGCGGCGCGGACCACGGTGGCGGGCCCGAACACGCGCTCGCACACCGCTTGGATCTGTTCGGGTCCGAGCTGCTGCTGGAACGCCCCGATCGGGCGGTCGAGGGGGCGAAAGTCCATGGGCTCATCCTGGCAGGCCCGTCAGCGGCACTCGATCACACTCCGCACCCCGGCCGCTCAGGGCACCGCCAGACCCTCGCGCCTCAACGACTCCTCGATGCGCAGCCGTTCGAGATCGCGGTCGATGCCCTCGGGCAGCGACTCGAGCCGGTGCTCGACGCCGACCGCGCGGCAGGCCGTCTGCAGCAGCTCGTCGTAAGCCTGGCGGGTGCCGATGCGCCGGGCCGCCGGAGTGCCGGGCGGGTACGACGCGAGCACGCGGTGCACGCGTCGAAGGTCCGCGGAGAGACGTTCGACGGGCGGGCCCGCCGGCTGGAGCTGCTCGCGGCGGCGGTCGCGCAGCCAGCGGTAGAGGGTGGGCACGCGCAGCGCGCACCAGAAAAGGGCCGAGGGAGCGAAGCTGACCACGGCGAAGAGGACGAGAGGCCCGGCCACGCTGCCGGTCGCGTCGGCCACGCGTCCAGTGTAAGCCGCGTCACAGGTGATCGCGCCGGCGTTTGCGAGCCTGTCCGGCGAACAGCACGGCCGCGCCCACCGCGAGCAGCACGGCGCTCTCCGCGATGTGCAGCACCGCCTGATCCCCGGCCCCGACCACTTCGGGCTGTGGGTGCGGCTCGTGGAGCTCGCGGTGCTGTGCGGCCTGTCGTTCCTGCGCCGCTGGGTGCCGGGCGGCCTGCTGCTGGTCACGGGTGTGCTCGCGGTCGACCTGGTGCTGGGCCCGTCGCTGCCGGTCGTGGCCGTGTACACCGACTTCCTCTACGCAGCGACGCTCTACGGGTCGCGCCGCATGAGCCGGGTGATGATCGGCGTGGCGGCCACAGCCGCGCTGGGCGTGCTGGTCGCCGCGCTGGCCGTGTCCGCGCAGTGGCGCGTGGCCGTGATCGGCGCGCTGGGGATCCTGCCGTTCCTACTGGTGCCGGTGTGGTGGGCGGCGAACGTGCGCCAGCAGCGCGACATCGCCACCACCGAACGCGCCAACGCCGACCAGCTGGCGAAGATCGCCGAGCTCGACCAGCGCGCCGCCGTGGCCGCCGAGCGGGCGCGGATGGCGCGCGACCTGCACGACGTGATCGCGGGCCACCTCTCGGCCATCGCGATCCAGTCGGAGGCGGCGCTGTCGATGGCCGAAGACCCGAAGATGTCCCGCGCGGTGCTCGAGGCCGTGCGGGAGAACAGCGTGAGCGCGCTCGACGAGATGCGCACGATGATCGGCCTGCTGCGCGCCGCGTCGGAGACGGGCGACGACGAATACGAGACCACCGCCCCGCGCGGCTCGCCGAGCTGTCGCGGCTCGTGGAATCCGCGCGCGCCACGGGGATGGAGGTCGTCGTCGAATCCACAGTGGACTCCTCTGCCGGCCTGCCCGCCGCGGTCGACCTCACCGCGTACCGGATCGCGCAGGAAGCGCTCACCACGCGGTGAAGCGCGCGCCGGGCGGGCGGGTGGTGGTGGACCTGCGCTGCGACGGCGGCATACTCACCGTCGAGATCGGCAACGAGCTGCGTTCGGCGGCCGCGCGCACCGGTGGCACGGGCCACGGGCTGCTGAGCATGCGCGAACGCGCGAGTGCCGTGGGCGGAACGCTGAGCGCGGGCCCGTCGGGCTCGGACTGGGTGGTCCGCGCCGAGCTGCCACTGGTGGTCGGACACGCGTGACGGTCAAGGTGCTGGTGGCCGACGACCACGGGCGATCCGGGCGGGCCTCGTGCTGATCCTCGGCAACGCCGAAGGCATCGAGGTGGTCGGCGAGGCCGCCGACGGGGCCGCCGCGGTCCGGCAGGCGCGGGCGCTGCGGCCCGACGTCGTGCTGATGGACGTGCGCATGCCCGGCACCGACGGCATCACCGCCACCCGCGAGCTCGTCGCCGAAGGGCTGGCGCAGGCCCTCGTGCTCACGACGTTCGACCTCGACGAGTACGTGCACGCCGCCCTGCGCGCCGGTGCCGCGGGTTTCCTGCTCAAGTCCGTCGAAGCGCCGCGGCTGATCGAGGCCGTGAAGCTCGTCGCCGCGGGCGAGGGGGTGCTGGCGCCGCAGGTGACGCGCAAGCTCATCACGGCCTTCGCGCAGTCGGCCGGGAAACCCGTCACCGCGCCCTCTGGTCTGGACGACCTCACCGACCGCGAACGCGAGGTGCTGGGCTGCCTGGGCGCCGGCCTGTCCAACGCCGAGATCGGCACCCGCCTGCACATCGGCGAGACCACGGTGAAGACGCACGTGTCGCGCGTGCTCACGAAACTCGACCTCCGCTCGCGGGTGCAGGTCGCGATCCTCGCGCAGGAAGCCGGGCTCGCGCTGAACTGAAGTCCGCGTCGAGCAGCCGATCTGCAGGCCGGCCCGTGAGCTTCTAACGTTCTTCCATGGGTGTGCGGAGAACGTTGGACGTGGACGAGGTCCTGAAGCGCCAGGACTCGGGCGAGCTGAAGCGGCGGCTCAGGGGACGCGACCTGGTGGGGTTCGGCGTCGGGATCATCATCGGGACCGGGATCTTCACGCTCGCCGGCGTCGAGGCCAAGACCCACGCGGGCCCGGCGGTCACGCTGTCGTTCGTGATCGGCGCGGTCGTCGCGGGACTCGCGGCGCTCTGCTACGCCGAACTGGCCTCCAGCGTGCCGACGGCCGGCAGCGCCTACACCTACGCGTTCGCCACGCTCGGCGAGGTGTTCGCGTGGATCATCGGCTGGGACCTGCTGCTGGAGTTCGCGCTCGGCGCAGCCGTGGTGTCGCGCGGGTGGTCCGGGTACCTCGCGAACCTGCTGGGCCTCTCGCCCACGTGGTTCGGCGAGGACGCGAAGGTCAACATCGGCGCGGTGATCATCATCGCCGTGCTGACGGTGGTGGCAGTGCTGGGGATCAAGGAATCCGCGTGGCTCACCAACGTGCTGGTGTGCGTGAAGGTCGCCGTGTGCATCCTGATCATCGTGGTCGGGGTGTTCTTCATCAAGGGCGCCAACCTCACGCCGTTCATCCCGCCGGCGCAGCCGCCCTCGGGTGGCTCGGGCGTGCTGGAACAGCCGGTGGTGCAGGCCGCGCTCGGCCTCGAGCAGTCCGTGTACGGCATCGCGGGTGTCGTGACCGCCGCGGCCGTGGTGTTCTTCGCCTACACCGGTTTCGAGGCGCTGGCGAACCTCGGGGAGGAGACCATCAACCCGCGCAAGGACCTGCGCGTGGGCATCCTCGGCGCGCTGGCCGTGTGCGCCGTGCTCTACATCGCCGTCTCGATCGTGCTCACGGGCATGATCCCGTTCACCGACATCGACACCGGCGCCCCGCTCGCGGCCGCGTTCGACAGCGTCGGCCAGCACTGGGTCGGCGCGTTGATCTCGCTCGGCGCGGTGACCGGCCTGACGTCGGTGATGATGGTCGAGCTGGTGACCATCGGCCGCATCGGCTTCGCGATGGGCCGCGACGGCCTGCTGCCCAAGGCCATCGGCACCACCCATCCGCGCTGGGGCACCCCGCACCGCATGACCATCCTGGGCGCCATCCTGATCGCGGCGCTCGCGGCGTTCGTGCCGATCTCCGCGCTGTCGGACATGGTCAGCATCGGCGCCCTCTCGGCGATGATCATCGTCGCGCTGGCCGTGCCGGTGCTGCGCAAGCGCCGCCCTGACCTGAAGCGGCCGTTCAGCGTGCCGTTCTCCCCCGTGGTGCCGATCATCGCCGCGGTGGCGTGCTTCTACCTCATGCTGAACCTCGACGTGCTCACCTGGATCCGCTTCGCCGCGTGGCTCGTGCTGGGCCTGCTGATCTACTTCTTCTACGGCCGCAAGCACTCCCGCCTCGCGCCGGGCAACCGGGCCGGGTCGCCCACCTAGGCGAAGCCGGGCCGCAGGCCCGCGCCGGCGACCGCTTCGGCGAGCTCGCCGGCGTGGGCCGCGTCCGCGACGAGCAGCAGCACTCCCGAGGCGGCCAGCGCGGCCGTGACCCATTCCGCCGGCTGGTCGTGGATCCCGTTGTCCCCCAGCACGGCATAGGTGTCCACAACGGACAGCAGCGTGCCTTCGGCGCCGATCCGCACGCCGGCCACCAGGACGTGGTGGTGGCCCGGCGGGCGCCACCGGTTCGTCCACAAGGGAGGGACGCCCGTGTGGAGGTAGTCGAGCAGCGCGCGTTCCGGGGTGTCGGGCGAGCCCAGCTCGGCCGGGTCCAGCCGCGCGAGCACCGCCACGCGCGGCAGGTCCCACAGCGCCACGAGCAGGTCGACCAAGGCTTGCGGGGACCACTCCCCCGTCGCCGGAACGACCCGCAACCGCCTGCCCGACAACGCTTCCACGGCGGCGGCCAGCGCTTGTGGCTCAGTACCCGCCGTCGCGGCGTCGCACGGGACGGGCAGCCGGAAGTCGTCCCGGTTCTTCGCCCCGGCCGGCGGTTCGCCCGGCGCGCGCACGGTGCCGGCCGCCACGGCGACCTCGTCTTGGTCCGCCACGGCGCAGCCGGCCGCCCGCAGCACGGCCAGCGCCGCGAAGGCGGCCGAGAGCCCGTCCTTCTGCGGCAGCTCGGCGCGCGCTTCGGCGATGAGCCGCGCGGCGCCGGGCAGCCAGTGCACGGCGGAGAGCTCGGCCGCGGCCACGCGGTCAGTACCGCCAAGCGTGGGCCGCGACGATCTCCTCCGGCGTGCGGTCCGCGGCCCACGCCGCGTCCGACGCGCGGACCGCGCGGAACGCGCCCAGCAGCTCGTCGCCGAGGGCGCCCGAGACGCGGGGCGACGCGAGCAGCGCCGCGGCCTGGTCGGCGGGGTTCGCGGGCAGCGGCAGGACGCCGCGGGTCTCGCGTTCGCCCGCCGTCCAGCCGCCCGGGTCCTCGGCGATCGGTTCGGGCAGCGGGGCGCCGTCCTCGATGCCGGCCATCCCGGCGGCCAGCACGACCGCCAGCGCGAGGTACGGGTTGGCCGACGCGTCGGAAGCCTTGAGCTCGACGTTCGCGTGGTCCGGGCCGAGCAGGGCCGAGTCCGGCACGTACCGCAGGGGCGCTTCGCGGTTCTCCACGCCCCAGAACGCGTACGCGCCGGCGAAGTAGCCCGGGCGCAGCCGCAGCGTGGAGGGCACGCTCGGGGCCGTGACGGCCGTCAGGGCGGGCAGGTCGCGCAGCAGGCCGCCGAGGTAGGCGGCACCCTCGCCCGCGAGATCGCCGGGCCGGCCCTCCCCCGCGAGCAGGTTGCGGCCGCGGCGCCGCACGGACGTGTGCAGGTGCCAGCCGTTGCCGGCGGCCGCGAGGCTGACCAGCGGCGCGAAGCTCACGGCGAGGCCGTGGGCGTGCGCGGCGGCGTGGATGGTCTGGCGGGCCAGGAGCTGGTCGTCCGCGGCCGACACGGGGTCGGTGGCCGCCAGCGACAGCTCCAGCTGGGCCGGGCCGTATTCGGCGTGCAGCTGGCCGATCTCCAGGCCGTTGGCGGCGAAGTCGTGCAGCAGCGCGGCGACGAACCCGTCGAGGCGGACGAGCGCGTGCGGGCTGTAGGCGGGGCCGGGGTGCCCGGGTGCCGCGACGACGTCGGTGCTGCCGGCGGGCGTCACGGCGAACTCGAGCTCGTAGCCGGCCAGGAACTCCAGCCCCCGGCGGCCGGCCTCGGCTACCTGGCGTTCCAGCACCGAGCGCTGGCAGTAGGGCCAGGGCGAGCCGTCGGCGGCGACCTGCCGCGCGGGCGCCCAGGCGAGCGCGCGCTGGCCGGCGAGACGCCGCAGGCGTTCCAGCACCGGCACCAGCCGGATGTCGCCGGACGGCGTCGCCAGGCCCGCGTGGCCGTAGGTGATGGCGTCGTGGCTGTCGAACACGGCGAACAGCGAGGTCGCGCCCACGCCGCGGGCGGCGGCGCCCGCGAGGCCGTGGATGGGCACGATGCGCGAGCGCGGGATGCCGTTGTTGTCGGCCCAGGACAGGTGCACTCCGCCCACCCCGGACAAGGCCAGGTCCTTCGCGACCGCCGACGCCGCCTTGGTCATCGCCACCTCCGGGGGTTCGGGTCAGTATCGCGGCTCAGGCGAGACATCGTCGAACGTGGGCTCGTCCCTGCGGCGCAGCGCGACCCCGGCGACCACCGCGAGGGTGCCCAGCGCCTCCGGCAGGCTCGGCACCTGCGCGAGCAGCGCGTACCCCGTGACTCCGGCCGTGACCGGGAGCAGCGCCAGCAGCACCGCGAAGCCGGCCCGGCCCACGCGCCGCAGCACGAACTGGTCGAGCACGTAGGGCACCACCGTCGACAGCACGCCCACGCCGATGCCGAGCAGCAGCATACGTGGCGAAGACCACACCTCACCCGTGCCGAGCGCCAGGGGCGAGAGCACGACCGTGGCCACGGCGAAGCCCACCGCGAGGCTGTCCACGCCGTCGCCGGCCACCGCGACGCGCTTGCCGAGCACGATGTACCCGGCCCACGCGGCCGCCGCGGCCAGGGCGAACACGACGCCCAGCGCGCTGCCCTCCAGCCGCACGTCGGCGATCGCGACGACGCCGACGGCCACCAGCGCCAGTGCACCGAGGTCGCGGCGCGTGCGCGACCCCACGGCCGCCACGACCACGGGCCCGGCGAACTCCAGCGCCACGACCGTGCCGAGCGGGAGGCGGGCGATGGCCTCGTAGAAGGCCACGTTCATGACGGCGGTGACCACGCCGAACGCGGCGGCGAGCAGGAACCGCCGGCCCCGCCACGCAGCGCGGGCGGGCCGGCGCCACGCGAGCAGCACCACAGCGGCGCCCAGGCAGCGCAGCCAGGCCACCCCCGAGGGGGAGGCGTGCCCGAAAAGCCCGACCGCGATGGCCGCCCCGGCATACATCGAAATTCCGCTGAGAACGAACAAGACCGGGGCCGGAATGGCCGTCGCACGTTTTCCGGATAGCACAGAACCCACTCGCGCATGGTGCCTGACCTCGGAAAACGACTACGCACAGGCACCCTTGTCCTAAGGAGCGGGATGGGACTACGACAACTGGGGTAAATCGGCGTGACACAGGTCCCACCGGCGCGGGAACACTTGCGGGCCGCGAAACGTCTGGAACAGTGGAAGCACGAACACCGCGGAGCCGGAGGCGATCCCGCCGAGGGCGTCAGTTCCGAAGTGGGCGTAGCTGGATCTAGGTACTGGGCAACCAGTACCGGGACGGAGGGAGACCCCCATGACATCACCCACGCTCACCCGCCCCGAATTGACCGCCGTCGACCGATGCGACCGGTGCGGGGCTGCGGCTCAGGTACGCGCCGTCCTCAGCTCCGGAGGTGAGCTGCTCTTCTGCGGGCACCACGCCCGTGAGCACGAGGCCAAGCTCAAGGAACTGGCCGCGGAGATCCAGAAGTAGGGGTCTCGAGAGACCACGCCGAGACGAACGACTCGGCCCGAAGGCGGCGGGTGCCCGATGCACCTGCCGCCTTCGGCGTATCGAGACCCATTCGCGGTGAAACCGAGACCCCGGCGACTTCACCACTTGCAACTTCACGTTTTGCACCGGGTGCTGAATTGACAATTCCTGTCCGGTTCGAAACCGCACCGAAACCGAATACCAGGCACTTCAGTGGCAAACGCCACACCCGGCAATTCCCCGTGGCAATCGCCGGGAAGTCCGGGAAGGGCACCTTGCGGGACTCGGAGTCCGGCAAGGTGCCCTTCACGAACCTGCCTAGACCGTGTCGAGGACGACCTCGAACGCCACCTCGGCGGCGCCCAGCAGCTTCACGTCCGCGCCCAGCGCCGAGCTCACGATCCGCGTCCCGCCGACGGCCCGGCTCACCAGGCTGCGCCGGCGGACCTCGGCGGCCACCGCGCGGATCACCGAGTCCGGCAGCACCGTGAGCAGGTCGCCCAGCACGACGAGCTGCGGGCCCAGCAGGTTGACCACGTTGACGAGCCCGAGAGTGAGCCACTCCGAGAACTCCTCGAGCCGGGAGAGCGCCGCCTCGGGGTCGCGGGCCAGCTCACGCAGCTCGAACAGGATCGCGCCCCGTGCGGTGTCCTCCGGCAGGCCCAGGGCCCGGCACAGGGCCGCCTCGCCGATCTCGGTCTCCCAGCAGCCGCTGCTGCCGCAGTAGCAGGGGCGTCCACCCGGGCGGACGACCATGTGGCCGATCTCCCCGACGTAGCCCGCACCGCCCCGCAGCGACGAACCTTGGGCGATGACGCCGCCGCCGACTCCGACGTCGGCGGACACGAACACGGCGTCGGACGACCCGCGGGCCGCGCCGCGCAGGTGCTCGGCGACCGCGCCGAGCTCGGCGTCGTTGCCGACCAGCACGGGGATGCGCAGCACGCTGGTCAGGCGCTCGCCGAGGGCGACGTCGGTCCAGCGCAGGTTCGGCGCCTCGTGCACGTGGCCGTCGGCGCGCCGCACGACCCCGGGCACCGACACCCCGACGGCCACGGGCGTTACCCCGAGGTCGCCGGCCAGCACGGCGGCCGACTCGATCACGTGCGTGATCACCTCGTCGGCCTCGCGCATCCGGCCGCGCAGGTTCCAGCTGTTGCGGCCGAGGATCTGGCCGCCCAGCCCCACGAGCGCGATCGCCACGTGCTCGACCTGCAGGTCGACCGCGAGCACGACCGCCGCGTGCGGCTGGGGCAGGACCAGGAGCGAGGGGCGGCCCGCCCCTCGTCCCGGCCTCGGCACCTTCTCCTCGACGACGCCCGCTTCCGCGAGCCCGTCGACGAGGGTCTTGATCGTGCTCCGGTTGAGCCCCAGCTCCGCGGCCAGGGTCGCCCGGGTGCTCGGCCCGCCGACGTGCAGCAAGCGGAGCAAGGTCGTGCGGTTGTGCCGGCGCACCTCGTCGGGTCGTGCGACGGACGAGCTCGTCACCGGCTTGAACGTGGCATCGGGCGTCAGCGTGCCGACGCAGCCGCTCGGCGCCGCGACAGCGCGTCGACCGTGGCCGCGAGCAGCAGAACGAGACCGGTGACGATGTTCACCACGGCGGCGGTCTGCTGGAGCAGGCCCAGGCCGTTGTTCACGATCGCCAGCACGGCACCACCGATCACCGCGTCGATGACCCGGCCCTTGCCGCCGAACAGCGACGTACCACCGATGACCGCCGCGCCTACCGCGAACAACAGCGTGTTGAGGCCACCGGACTGCGGGTTGACCGAGCCGATCTTCGACGAGTACACGATCGCGCCGATCGCCGCGAACGTCGAGCTGATCACGAACACGCTGGTGCGCAGCTTCGGCACGTTGATACCGGCGCGGCGGGCCGCTTCCTGGTTGCCACCGACGGCGTAGAGGTGCCGGCCGTAGCGCGTCCGGTTGAGCACGTAGGTGCCCGCGACGAGCAGCGCCAGCACGATCGGGACGACGTAGGGCACGCCCTCGATCACCACGAGGTTGTTGGACGAGCGGTTGACGGTGAGCAGGTACGTCGCGACTCCCGCGATCACCGCGACCAGGCCGACCTTGAACAGCACGATCGGCGTCGGCTGCACCACGAGACCGCGCTTGAGCCGCGAGAAGTGCTGCCCCAGAGCCACGAGCGCGTAACCACCCGCCGCGACGATGAAGAGGATCCAGCTGCCCAGCACCGACAGGTTTCCGTTGGCCACCGCGTTCAGCGTCTGGCTCGTGCTGATCGGCAGCGTGCCGCCCTCACCGATGAACTGCAGGATCACGCCCTGCCACACGATGAACAGCGCCAGGGTCACGACGAACGACGGCATGCCGATCTTCGAGACGAGGAAACCGGTGATGCAGCCGATGGCCGTGCCGGTGCAGATCGCGATCAGCATCTCGAGCCACGCGTTCACCGGGACACCGATGAGGATCACCACGATGCCGATCCCCGCCACCACCGCCCCGGCCCAGATCCGCTGCAGCACGGCCAGGATCACGGCGAGCGCGAGCACGGCGATGAACGTGATGAACACGCCGCCGCCCATGGTGCCCAGCAGGTTCCCGTTGTGCACGTAGTGCAGCGCCATCAGCGAGGCGCACACACCGGAGGCCGTACCGGCCGACAGGTCGATCTCACCGAGCAGCAGCACGAACACGATGCCCATCGCGATGATGGTCTGGCCCGCGCCCTGCGCGAGCAGGTTCGCGATGTTGCGAAGCGTGAAGAAGTCACTCGAGAGGGCGCTGAAGAGGATCGCCAGGACGATCACGCCGAGCACGGCCGGGACCGAGCCGAGCTGGCCGTCCTTCATCCGCGCGAAGTAGTCCTTGATCGCCTCGCCCGTCGACATCGACGTGGTGTCGATACCGAAGTCGGCGATCGCGTTCGCCTGGTCCGGCTGCGGGGCCTTGGCTGGGGTCTCAGTCATCTGCGATTCTTTCTCGTTGCTCACAGCACGACGGCTTCGGGGCGGGCCAAGCCGAGATCGCCCGACCGGCCGGCGGTGATGAGTTCGACCACCTGGCTCGTGGTCACATCCTTGGTCTGGACCTCGGCGACGAGCCGGCCCAGGTACAGCACGTCGATGCGGTCGGCGACCTCGAAGACGTCGGCCATGTTGTGGCTGATCAGCACCACGCCGAGGCCCTGCTCCGCGAGCCGGCGGACCAGGTCCAGCACCTGCCGGGTCTGTGCGACACCGAGGGCGGCGGTCGGCTCGTCGAGGATCACGACCTTGCTGTTCCACAGCACCGACTTGGCGATCGCGACCGTCTGGCGCTGACCACCGGAGAGCGCGGAGACGGGCGTGCGCACGGACTTCACCGTGCGCACCGACAGGGAGGCCAGCGTTTCGCGCGCGGCCTTCTCCATGCTGGCCTCGTCGAGCAGCCACTGGCTGCCGCGCTCGCGGCCGAGGAACATGTTCTGGACGATGTCGAGGTTGTCGGCCAGCGCGAGGTCCTGGTACACGACCTCGATGCCGAGATCGGCCGCGTCCTTCGGGCTGTGGATGTGGACTTCCTGGCCGTTGAACCGCACGGTTCCCGTGTCGTACGGGTGGATGCCGGCGATGCACTTGACCATCGTCGACTTGCCGGCGCCGTTGTCGCCGACGAGCGCGGTCACTTCACCCGCTCGCACAGCGAAGTCCACGTCGTGGAGGACGTGGACCGGGCCGAAGCTCTTGTTCAGACCTTTGATGTCGAGAATGGGCTCGCTCATGGGGTTCGCATATCTCTCGCGTGGGTACCGGGCCGGGATGCGTTGTCGGGGAACGCATCCCGGCCCGGCTGTTTTGGGGTGTGCTACTCAGTCAGCTCAGGAGATGCCGTACTGGGTGCACTTGGCGGCGAGGTCGCCGGTGCAGATGTCCGACGCCTTGACGTAGCCCTGCTGGACCACGGTCTTGATGTCGTTGACGGTGATCAGCTCCGGCGTGAGCAGAACGGACTTGAGGTCGCGGTTGTTCTGCGGGTCGTGCAGCGTGCCGGTCGCGATCGCGTCGGCGGCGGCCTTGTCATTCTTGGCCAGAGCGGCGGCCAGCTTCGCGGTGTTCTCGGCCTCCTGCTTGATCGGCTTGAAGATCGTCAGCGTCTGGTCGCCGCGCAGGATGGCCTGCAGGCCGGCCGCGGTCGAGTCCTGGCCGGTGACCGGGACCTTGCCGTTGAGGCCGTTCTTCTGCAGCACGGTGATGACCGCGCCGGCGAGCTCGTCGTTCGCCGCCACGACGCCGTCGACCTTGCCGCCGGCCGAGGTGAAGATCTGCTCGAAGGTCGTGCCGCCGAGCTGCGGGTCCCAGTCGTTGATGGCCTGCTTGCGGACGAGCTTCAGCGCGCCCGAGGCGTACAGCGGCTTGAGGACCTTGTCGTGGCCGTCGCCGAACAGCGTGGCGTTGTTGTCCGTCGGAGCGCCCTCGATCTGGACGACCGAGGCACCCGGCTTGTTCTTCAGCGCGTCGACCATGCCCTGGGCCTGGATCTCGCCGACCTTCTCGTTGTCGAACGAGACGTAGTAGTCGGCCGAACCGCCGAGGCTCGGGCGGTCGTAGTCGATGACCGGGATGCCCGCGGTCTTCGCCTTGGCCTCGATCGCGGCACCGACGGCCGGGTCGGACGGGGCGATGACCAGGACCTTCACGCCTTGGCTGATGAAGCCGTCGGCCAGGGTCGAGAACTTCTGGTTGTCACCCTGGGCGTTCTGGATGTCGGCCGTGAAGCCCTGGGCCTGGAGAGCGGCCTGGAGCATCGGCTTGTCGAACGCCTCCCACCGGGCGGAGGTGGCGGTCTCGGGCAGGATCACGCCGACCTTGCCGTTCGCGCCGCCGCCGGCGGGGGCGGAGGCCGAGCCGGAGGCGGAGCTGTCCCCCGTGCCCCCGGAGTTCGAGTTGGCACCGCACGCGGTCAGCACCAGGCCGGCGCTCACCGTGGCGGCAAGGAGGGTAAGGGTTCTGCTGCGCATCCTCGTTCCTTCCGGATCATGCTCGCGGGGCGGTGATCCGGAAGACCCGGCGCACCGACGCGCATATGTTGTGGCCGACAACATATGCCGCTGAGCAGCTTCGCGGAAGATAGCTGGATCGATTAAATGACACCAATTGGACACGGTTTCGCAACACGGCCCGACCACAGCCCGGAAAGGGTAAATCCACTGACGGAGTGATCGCCAGTGCGCACCGAGCGTGATGAGATCGACTTCGCTGACTCTTCGTGAGCCGAGCGCCCCTCGGCGCCGCAGCGGAGTCCCCCGGACACGTTAGGTGCGCAAATCCCGTTACACGCTGCCGATCTACGCGCCACGGTCAGGCGGGCAGGATTCGGGCACCGGCCGAGCCATCCCGCGGGTCGGCCCGGCTCCCGGTCCCCGGACGGTCGCCCGGGCGCCCTCGAACGGAGCAAGCCTCACCAGGAACGGAGCGTGACGATCCGCTCTTCGAGCTGCTCCACGGTCGCCATGGCGGTCGGCGGGCCGCCGCACACCCTGCGTAGCTCGTTGTGGATCGCGCCGTGGGCCTTCTTCGTGCGGTGGTGGTAGACGCCGACCAGCGCGTTGAGCTCCTTGCGCAGCGAGCCGAGGCGCTCGCTCACCGACTGGGGCCGCGCGGGTGCCGGAGCGGCCTTCTCGGCCTCGGGCTTGCGGCGCTTCTCGTCGGAGAGCTGCTCCTCCTGCCGCTTGCGCAGCAGGGCGCGGACCTGGTCCGGTTCGAGCAGCCCGGGCAGGCCGAGGTACTCCTGCTCCTCGTCCGAGCCGGAGAAGACGGCGGTCCCGAACGAGTTACCGTCGTAAATCACCTGATCGAGCTCGGCCGACGCGCCGAGCGAGGTGAACGCCTTCTCCTCTTCGCCCGGTTCGTCCTCCGTGCGGTTGGCCTGGGCGAGCAGCTCGTCGTCCCAGCCGTCCTTCTCGCGGTGGGGCTTGCCGAGCACGTGGTCGCGCTGCGCCTCCAGCTCGCTGGCGAGCTCCAGCAGCACGGGCACGCTGGGCAGGAAGACGCTCGCCGTTTCGCCCTTCTTGCGGGCCCGCACGTAGCGGCCGATGGCCTGGGCGAAGAACAGCGGGGTCGAGGCGCTGGTGGCGTACACGCCGACCGCCAGGCGCGGCACGTCGACGCCTTCGGAGACCATGCGGACCGCGACGATCCAGCGGTCGGTGGAGTCGGAGAACTCCTTGATGCGGCCCGAGGCCTTCGGGTCGTCCGAGAGCACGAGCGTGGGCGTCTGGCCCGAAAGGCGCTCCAGGATCTTCGCGTACGCGCGCGCCGACTCCTGGTCGGTGGCGATGACCAGCCCGCCCGCGTCGGGCACGCTCTGGCGCACCTGCGACAGCCGCGTGTCGGCGGCCTGCAGCACCGAGGGGATCCACTCGCCCGACGGGTCGAGCGCCGTGCGCCAGGCCCGCGCGTTCTGCTCCGCGGTCAGCGGCTCGCCCAGGCGCGCCGTGAACTCCTCCCCCGCGCTCGTGCGCCAGGAGGCCTCGCCGGAGTAGGCGAGGAAGACCACGGGCCGGACCACGCCGTCGGCGAGCGCGTCGGCGTAGCCGTAGCTGTGGTCGGACTTGCTGCGCTGGAAGCCGCCCTCGTCGGGCTCGTAGGTGACGAACGGGATGGCCGAGTCGTCGCTACGAAACGGGGTCCCGGTGAGCGCGAGGCGCCGCACGGCGGGCATGAACGCCTCACGCGTCGCGTCGCCCCACGACTTCGCGTCGCCGGCGTGGTGCACCTCGTCGAGGATCACCAGGGTCTTGCGGTTCTCCGTGCGCACGCGGTGCAGCGTCGGGTGCGCGGCCACCTGCGCGTAGGTCACGGCGACGCCGCGATAGTCCGACGACGTGACGCCGGTGGTGTTGCGGAAGTTCGAGTCGATGTCGATGCCCGCCGCCGCGGCCGCACCCGCCCACTGGTGCTTGAGGTGCTCGGTCGGCGTGACGATCGTGACGGCCTCGATGGTGCGGTCCGACAGCAGCTCGGCGGCGATGCGGAGACCGAACACGGTCTTGCCGGCACCGGGCGTCGCGACCGCGAGGAAGTCCTTCGGCTTGCTCGAGAGGTACTTCGTGAGCGCCCGGCGCTGCCACGCGCGCAGCGGCCGCGCGGTGGTGTCCTGCTCGGCGGGTGGTGCCCCGAGGACCCCCTGCGTCGTCGTCTCGGACAACCTCGCTCACCCCCTCCCCAGGCCGCGAGTCGCGGCCGTGACGTGCGAAAACCCCCACTGTGGTACCGGCTTCGACGCCGGCGACTGCGGTGAGGGCACTTCGGGCAGCTTACCTTCCGGGCCCCGCGGCGCCCGGCACCGCCACGGGTGATGTCCCCCGACACGCCCGGGGAGGGGACCCGCGACGAGCCAAATTCCCGCGAATGGACCATGCTGGGACCCACCATGGGTGAGGTGAGACCGGACGCCGAGGCGGCGACGGCGACGAAGACGGCACGCAAAGGGCCGTGGCGCCTCATCACGCGCACCTTCGCCAAGGCCTGGGACGGCAACATCTTCTCCGAGGCCGCCGAAGCCGCGTTCTGGCAGACGCTCTCGCTCCCACCCCTGCTGCTCGGGCTGCTGGGCAGCCTCGGCTTCGTCGGCGAGTGGTTCGGCCAAGGCGTGGTCGCGGCCGTGCACGACCGCATCATCACCTTCAGCCGCACCATCTTCAGCACCAACGCGGTGCAGGAGATCATCGAGCCGACGGTGAACAGCATCCTCACGGTCGGCAAGGGCGAGATCGTGTCGGTGGGCTTCGTCATCTCGCTGTGGGCGGGCTCGTCGGCGATGTCGTCGTTCGTCGACGCCATCACCGTGGCCCACGACCAGTACGGCGTGCGCAACGAGGTGTGGCAACGGATCTTCGCGCTGCTGCTGTACCTGTGCGGGCTCGTGATCCTCGTCGTCGGGCTGCCGCTGCTGGCGATCGGGCCGGACCTGCTGCCGGAGTTCTTCCCCCTCGCCTGGCGCGACACGGTGTCGGCGTGGGTCGGCACGCTCTACTACCCCGTGCTGGGCGTGATGATCGTGCTGGCGCTGACCACGCTGTACAAGCTGGCGCTGCCGCGGCGGCTGCCCTGGCACCGCGGGCTGCCGGGCGCGGTGCTCGCGATGCTCGTGTTCCTGGTCTCCAGCATCGGGTTGCGCATCTACCTCAACTGGATCACCAAGACCGGCTACACCTACGGCGCGCTCGCCGCGCCGATCGCGTTCCTGCTGCTGATGTTCTTCATCGGCCTGGCCGTGGTCGGCGGCGCGTACTTCAACAGCGCGATCCAGGAACTGTGGCCCGCCAAGGCGACCCGGCGCCAGCGCCGCAAGTGGCGCCGGCTCGAGATGGAGCGGGCCAACGAGCGGATGCGGGCCGAGGAGGGGCGCACGCTCTGGGACCGCACCACGATCCCGTTGCGGCGCCCCAAACGTGCCGCGGACGCCGAACCCGAAGAGCCGCACGAGGAAGCGGTTCCGGACGAGGACGCGGCGGGCGAGCTGCCCGACCAGTCCGGTCACGACGCCGTGCGCAAGCTGCCGTGAAGGGCACCCCGGCTCCGTAGCGGTGCCCCTCACGGACTTCGGTCACCGCCGCTGGAACCGCCAGGTCTTGCTGTCCACGGCGATGCAGACGCTCGGCGACATCACGATCACGCGCAGGGTGCTGTCGCGCTCGTCGAAGTCGATGCCCTCGACCTCGAAGGTGCCGCCGCACCCGCTCTGCAGCGGCAGTTGGCCCAGCGACGTCACGTGGCCGGTCACGTCAGAGCTGGACAGCGGCGCGTCGAGGTCGACCTGCAGGAGCGGTTTCGTGGTGCCGAAGAGGCTGCCCTCGGGGTCGTCGGAGGCGCACATCAGGCGCGTGGCCGTGACGAAGTCGCAGCCCTGCACGTCGCGGACCTGGTGGTCGAGGCGGATCGCGGAGGCGTAGGGCAGGTTCTGCGACGGGTCGGTGAAGGCGACGCCGGGCATGGGGTGCACGAGGAGGCGGTCCATCGTGCCCCACTCGCCGGCCACCAGCCAGCGCGCGTCGGGCGAGACGGCGGCGAAGGAGTTGTTGCTCCCCTCCCACGGCTCCAGCGCGTGCTTGTAGTCGGTCTGCGTGCCGTCGGGCGCCTGCACGCGGAAGAGCTTCGCGCCGCGGTCGTCGCGCTGGTAGGGCTCCACGTACCAGCCCTGCGCCGAACCCGGGTCGCCGACGTGGTTCCAGCCCTGCACGGCCAGCCCGACGTCGACCGTGGCGACGCCGGTGTAGCGGATGGTGGTGCCCGACGGGCGGACGATCGTGGCGAGGCCCTGGCTCTCGTCGAGCGGGCGGGCGCGGTCGGACCCGACGGCGGTCCACCCGGTGACGGCCTGGGCGAGGCACGGCACGGCGGCCGCGAGCACCACAACGAGGGCGAGGACGATCCCGGTTCTGCGCATGTGGAGGTCTCCTGCTGCGGGAAGGAACTGGCGGGATCGCAGATCTACCAGTTCTTTCCCGGCTCCACAGCCACCGGGTGAATGATTTTCACGTTTGTTCGCCCGGGCGTGCCTGAGGGGCCACGCCCGGGGCGGGTCGTCGGGACCTGCTCGTGGTGCCTACTTGTCCTTGCCGGGGCGAAGGCCGTCGTAGATCTCCTTGCAGGCCGGGCAGACCGGGGAACCCGGCTTGGGCGACTTCGTGACCGGGAAGACCTCGCCGCAGAGCGCCACCACGTGCGTGCCCATGACCGCGCTCTCGGCGATCTTGTTCTTGCGCACGTAGTGGAACATCTTCGGGGAGTCGTCGTCGGTCGACTCGGTGCTGTCGGTCTCCGGCTTCGTCAGCGTCTCGGTGCTCACGCGTCCATCATGCCTCAGTCGCGCGGGTGCCGGAATCACCGGCCGCGGGACTATCGTCAGTGCCCCAGGAGCGCCGAGGGCACCGGACGGCGGGAGCCGCGTCATGGACGGACCGATCGCGACCAGGCCGCACATGCCGGGCTACGGCATCGCACCCGCTTCGGCCGGGCTGCTGCCGTGGCGCTGGGCCGACGAGCGGCTGTGCACCTCCCACGACTACTGGCTCGCCACCGTCACGCCCGCGGGCCTCCCCCACCTCATGCCGGTGTGGGCCGTGTGGACCGGCGAGGTGCTGTGGTTCTCCTCGTCGCTGCGCTCGGTGAAGGCGCGCAACGTCGCGGCCGGCTCGGCCGTGTCCGTCGCGACGGAGGACCCCGAAGAGCCGGTGGTGGTCAGTGGCCCGGCCGAGCTCGTCGCCGACGCGAAGGAGATCCGCGAATTCCTCGACGCGATGAACGCCAAGTACGAGACGGCGTACGGGATCGACTTCCTCGACCCGGCCGTGAACGCGTCTGTGCGGGTGCGGCCCGAGACGGTGTTCGCCTTGCGGGAGAAGGACTTCACGACTTCCCCGACGCGCTGGGAGTTCACGTCGTGACGGCCTGGGGCGCCGCGGTCGCGCACGTGGGCGGCGACGAGGACGTGGCCCGCGAAGCCTGGCGCGAGCTTGAAGCGCGCTACGGCGAACCACACCGCCACTACCACGACCTCGCCCACGCCACGGCCGTCGCGCGCGACGGTGCGCAGCTGGCCGCCGAAGCCGGACTCGGCCCCGACGAGTGCGCCGCCGTCGCGCTGGCCGCGTGGGCGCACGACGTGGTCTACGACGCCGTGCCGGGCGAGGACGAACGCGCGAGCGCCGCCTGGCTGTGCCACTGGCTCACCCGGGCGGGCGCCGGCGCGCAGCACGTCGCGCGCGCCGAGGCCCTCGTGCTCGCCACCGCGGCCCACGAAGCACCGGAAGACGACCAAGCGGCCACCGCCGTGCTCGACGCCGACCTCGCCATCCTCGGCGCCACGCCCGCGGTCTACGCCGGGTACGCCGCCGCCGTCCGCCGCGAGTACGCGAAGTACGACGACCCGGCCTGGGCCGCCGGGCGCGCCGCGGTGCTGGCGAACCTGCTGGCCCGGCCCCTGCTGTACCGCAGCGAAACCGCGCGGGCACGCTGGGAGACGGCCGCGCGGCGCAACCTGGCGGCCGAGCTGACCCGCCGGCGGGAGCACGCCGGCGATCACCGATGATGTCCGTCCGTGACCACACAACTCTTCCTCCACGAGAAGGTCGCCTCGGCGTTGCGTGACGGCCACCCCGTCGTCGCCCTCGAGAGCACCATCCTTTCCCACGGGCTGCCCCACCCCCGCAACCTCGACGTCGCCCACCGCCTCGAGCAGGTCGTGCGCGACGGCGGCGCCGTGCCGGCCACGATCGCCGTGCTCGACGGGCGTCCGGTGATCGGACTGTCGCCCGCCGAGCTGGAGCGCGTGTGCGCGCCCGGCGCCGGGCTGGACAAGCTCTCGCTGCGCGACCTCGGCCCGGCCGTCGGCCTCGGCCGCTCGGGCGCGACCACCGTGGCCGGCACGTCGGCGCTGGCCGCCGCGGCCGGGATCGGCGTCTTCGCCACCGGCGGCCTCGGCGGGGTGCACCTCGGCGCGGCGCAGAGCTGGGACGTGTCGGCGGACCTCGGTGTGCTCGCGAAGGTGCCGACGGTCGTGGTGTGCTCCGGCGTGAAGTCGGTGCTCGACATCGCGGCGACGCTGGAAGTGCTGGAGACCAACTCCGTACCGGTGCTCGGCTACCGCACCGACGAGTTCCCCGCGTTCTACCTGCGCTCGTCGGGCCACCCGGTCGGCTGGCGCGTGGACGACGCGAAGGAAGCCGCCGCCGTGATCGCCGCGCACCGCGCGTACGCGAATTCCGGTGTGCTGCTGACGAACCCGATCCCGGGAGAGTCCGAAATGGACCGCGAGGTGCACGACCGGCTGCTGGCCGACGGGCTCGCGAAGCTGCGCGAAGGCGGCGTGCACGGCTCCGACGTGACACCCGTGCTGCTGGAGCACTTCCACACCGCAAGCGGCGGCGTGAGCATCGACGCCAACGAAGCCCTGGTGCTCAACAACGCCAAGCTCGCCACCGAGGTCGCCGTCGCATTGGCGGTGCGCGCGTGACCGGCATCGTGGTGGTCGGCGACGCCGGCCTCGACGTGGTCGCCCGCCACGACGAACCGCTCCCCCACGGCGGCGACGCCCGCGCGCAGATCCGCTTCACCGGCGGCGGCGCGGGCGCGAACACCGCGCTGTGGCTGCGTTCCCTGGGCGCCGACACCACGCTGGTGGCCCGCATCGGCGACGACTCGGGCGGCCGGCTGATCAAGGCCGAACTGGAGGCGACGGGCGTGCGCTGCGCGTTCGCGGTCGACCCCGAGGCGGCCACGTGCTGCGTCGTCGTGATGGTGGACGCCGAAGGACAGCGCAGCATGCTCGCCGACCGCGGCGCGAACAAGCGGTTCCGGCCCGAGGACGTGACGCCCGAGGCGCTGGCCGGCGCGAGTCACCTGCACCTGTCGGGCTACGTGCTGCTCGACCCGTCGTCGCGGCCCGCGGGCCTCGCGGCGCTGGCGGCGGCGAAGGAAGCCGGGCTCACCACGTCGGTCGACCCGCAGGCGGCGGCGCACATCCACGACCCGGCGGCGTTCCTCGACGACGTGCGCGGCACCGACCTGCTGATGCCCAACACCGAGGAACTGGTGGCGCTCACGGGTTCGACCGATCCACTGTCGGCCAAGGAACTGCTCGGCACGGTCGGCGCGGTCGTCGTGACGGCCGGCCTCGGCGGCGCCGCCTGGGTCGACGCCCACGGCGTGACCACCGTGCCCGCGGTCGAAGCCGTGTGCGTGGACTCCACGGGCGCGGGCGACGCGTTCGACGCGGGTGTGCTCACCACCTGGCTCGCCGGGCAGTCCACTGTGGACGTCCTGCGCGCGGGGACGCGGCTGGGCGCGCTGGCCGTGAGCCGCCTCGGCCCCCAGCCCTCAGCCTGAAAACCCGTGGGTGCTGCCGGCGAGAACCGGCGGCAGCACCCACGAGCGGCCTTCAGCCGTCGATCACCCGGTGTTCGCGGTTCTCGATCTGCTTCGCCTCCCGCTCGTAGCGGTTGACGTTCTGCGTCTTGCGCGGCGGCCGGTCGTTGGCGATCAGCACCGCGATCCACGGCAGCGGCACTGAGATCACGAGGAACGTGAGCGCCAGCCACCACGTGTGGTAGGTCAGCCCGGCCAGGATCAGGCACGGGATGCGGCACACCATCATGATGATGTACTTCTTCTTCCGTGCGGCCAGCTGATCGTCGTAGGACGGTTCTGCCTCGGTGATCAGCACCGGAGCCGGGCGGGGATCGGAACCTCGGGCGGGCTCGTTCACAGCACCACCTCCACCGCTCATGCTCCCACTCCGGGCCGTCATCCGACACCCGGGTGGGACATCCGTGACAACGCGGCCACGACGAGCGTTTCGACGCCCGCGCGCAGCGTCGGGTGCAGGATCGGCGCGAAGCGCGGCGAGTGGTTCGACGGGATGTCGCTCTCGAACCGCCCCTCGGTCATCGCCGTGATCACTTCCTGTGGTTCGAGGCCCCCGACCAGCCAGAACACCGACGGCACCCCGGCCGCCGCGCCGAATTCGCCGAAGTCCTCGCTACCGGTCACGAGCGGCGCCGGCAGCACGGTGCCGTCGTCGAAGTGCCCGCGGAACACCTCGGTGAGCTCGTCGGAAGCGGTCTCGTCGTTCGAGGTCGCCGGGTAGGAGTTGAGCAGCTCGATCGTCGGCGGCTTCGGCGCGTTCGCGCCCACGGCCTCGGCGTTCACGATGCGCTCGATGGCCGCGCGCAGCCGCAGCAGCACCCCGTCGCCGAACGCGCGGGTGTTGACTTCGAGCACGGCGTCGTCGGCGATGACGTTGCCGACCGAGCCGACGTGCAGCGAGCCGACGGTGACCACCGCCGGTTCGGTGGCCGCGACCTCACGGGAGACCACCGTCTGCAGCTTCAGCACCACCGACGCCGCCATCACGGCCGGGTCGACGGTGGTCTCGGGCCGCGAGCCGTGGCCGCCGCGCCCGTGCAGCGTGATGCGCAGCGTGTCGGAGGCCGCCATGAGCACACCCGGCCTGGTGAGGACCCAGCCGGCCGGACCGGGCACGAGGTGCTGGCCGAAGACCACGTCGGGGCGACCGGCGAGGTCGAACAGCCCGTCGGCGATCATTTCGGAGGCGCCGCCGTTTCCCTCTTCCGCGGGCTGGAACACGACCAGCAACGTCCCCGACCAGTCCTCGCGCGCGGCGGCGAGCAGGCTCGCGGCGCCCGACAGCCAGGTGGCGTGCATGTCGTGCCCGCAGGCGTGCATCACGGGCACGTCGTTGCCCGACTCGTCGACGCCGCGCGCGGTGCTCGCGTACTCGAGGCCGGTCTTCTCCTCGACCGGCAGCGCGTCGATGTCGGCGCGCAGCATCACCGTGGGGCCTTCGCCGTTGCGCAGCACGCCGACCACGCCGGTGCGGCCGACGCCGGGGTGGACCTCGAACCCGTCGGCCTCGAGCCGGCGCGCCAGCTCGGCCGCGGTGCGGGTCTCGGCGAACGCCAGCTCGGGGTGGCGGTGGAAGTCGACGTAGAGCGCCTCCAGGCCGGGCAGGGCCGTGGCGAGCGGGGCGAGGACACGTTCGACTGCATGGGAGGTCACAGAACCCATCGTGGCAGGCTTACCCACCGTGAGCACGAACACGCCTCTGCCCGACCTGTCCGACGACGTCTGCGCGCGGTTGCGCGAGGCCTTCCGGCGCGCCGACTACGACGCCGACGGGGTGGTCGACGCCCTCGGCGGCGCGGCCCACGCGGCACTCGGCCGCGGTGAGCCCGAGCCCGCCCGGCGCGCGAGCCTCGACGCGGGCGACCTCGGCACGCTCGTGCGGCTGTTCCTGCTCGGGCTCACCGAGTCCGAAAAGTCCGTTGAGTCCGCTTTTTCGCCGCTGACACCGGAAGCCGCCGTCGCGGCGGGGATCCTCGCGGCCGACGGCGACGGGTACAAAGCCGCCCTCGACATCCGCCCGCACGGCGACGAGGAGGGCTCCTGGTGGGTCGTGGCCGACCTCGACGCCGACCTGCTCGGCCACGTCGTGCCCGAGGACCACGTGCTCGGCGTCGGCCACGCGTCACTCAGCCTCATCCGCGCCACCAGCCGGCGCCCGGTCGGCACGCTGCTCGACGTCGGCACCGGCAACGGCGTGCAGGCCCTCCACGCCACGCGCCACGCCCAGCGCGTGACGGCCACGGACGTCTCCGCGCGGGCGCTCGCGCTGGCCGCCGGCACGTTCCGGCTCAACGAGCTCGACGTGGAACTGGTGCGCGGCGAGTGGTTCGCGCCGGTCGCGCGGCGCCGGTTCGACCAGATCGTGTGCAACCCGCCGTTCGTGGTCGGACCACCGCGCGTGGACTACACCTATCGCGATTCGGGCCTGGCCGGCGACGACGCCAGCGCGCTCGTCGTGCGCCAGCTGCCGGGGTTCCTCAACGACGGCGGCACCGGGCAGCTGCTGGCTTCCTGGCTCCACACGGGTGGCGAGGACTGGGCCGATCGGGTGGCGCGCTGGCTGCCGGCGGAAACGGACGCGTGGTTCGTGCAGCGCGATGTCGCCGACCCCGCGCTGTACGTGGGCACCTGGCTGCGCGACGAGGGCATCGACCCGCGCTCGCCCGAAGGCCGGGTGAAGGCCGCCGCGTGGCTCGACTGGTTCACCGAGAACCGCGTGCACGGCATCGGCTTCGGCTTCGTCACGCTGCGCCGCGCGGCCGGGAAGACGCCGACCGTGGTGTGCGAAGACCTGCGCCAGGCCTACGACGACCCGCTGGGCCCGGAGGCGGCGAACTGGCTCGACCGCGTCGACTGGCTGCGCACGCACGGCGACGAGCTCATGGGCACCGCCTTCCGCGTGCCCGACAGCGTGCTGCTGGAACGCGTCGACTCCCCCGGCGACGAGGGCTGGGAGACCACCGTGCGGCGCCTGCACCGCACCGACGGGCCCGGGTGGCAGCACGAGGTCGACGAGCTCGCCACGCGGCTGCTGGCGGGCTGCCGGGGCGTGCTGGCGCTGGAGGACCTCGTCGAGCTGCTGGCGGCCGCGCAGGGCCTCGACCCGGCCGAGCTGGCCGCCGCCGCTCTGCCCGTGGTGCGCGAACTCGTTCGGCACGGGATGCTGGTGCCGGCTTCTGCTTCGACTTTGACGTCACAGTGAGGGCCGTCGCGGCGCGCGTCACCCGGGCGAGTGTGACGGTCGACGGAGCGGTGACGGGCGCCCTCGAAGAACCGGGACTGTTGGTGCTGCTGGGAATTCACGCCGACGACGATCGGGTGAAAGCGGCGACGATGGCCCGCAAGCTCCACGAACTGCGGATCCTGCGCGACGAGCAGTCCTGCGCGAGTGCGGGCGCGCCGTTGCTGGTGGTGTCCCAGTTCACGCTCTACGGCGACACACGCAAGGGCCGCCGGCCGTCCTTTGTCGCCGCCGCGCGCCCGGAAGTGGCCGAGCCCCTGGTGGACGCCGTGGTGCAGGAGTTGCGTGACCGTGGGGCATCCGTGGCCACCGGGCGCTTCGGCGCGATGATGGCCGTGGAGAGCGTGAACGACGGTCCGTTCACCGTTCTCATTGAGGTCTAGACCACTGTCACGCTGCCACTCTCGGTGCCCGGGAACGTAACCGGGCACCGAATGGTTCACCCCGTGCGCGGATTCTCATGGAATTCTCATGATTATTCCCGCTGTGGCGCGCTTCTCAGCAAAAGCTCAGTGTTGCTGGAGCAACCGGGCGACGGGTGTGCCCGTCCTTTCTTCAGAAGCCGGGAACGTTTTGGAAACCCGGCGCGTTACCACAAGTGTCCAGCTAAGCCGGCTGGGCCGGAGGCCAGGGTTTCCACAGGGCCCGACACCGAAGGCACAGCACCGGCGAGACACGTTCAGCCCGTGACCGGGGAGGCAGAGAATGTCAGTCCAGACTCTCGAACGCGAAGCGCGCGGGATTCGCGAGCGTGGGATTCCAGCACAGCAGAACGAGGAGCCCGTGAGTGTGGGGACGCTCACGGACGCCGACCTCGATGCCCAAAGCCCGGCGGCCGATCTGGTGCGTGTGTACCTGAACGGCATCGGCAAGACGGCGCTGCTTACCGCGGCCGACGAGGTCGAGCTGGCCAAGCGCATCGAGGCGGGAGTGTTCGCGCAGCACATGCTCGACTCCGCCGAAGACCTCACGACCAAACGCCGCACCGAGCTCACCGCACTGGTGCGCGACGGGCACGTGGCGAAGAACCACCTGCTGGAGGCCAACCTCCGCCTCGTGGTCTCGCTCGCGAAGCGCTACACCGGCCGGGGGATGCCGCTGCTCGACCTGATCCAGGAGGGGAACCTGGGTCTGATCCGCGCGGTGGAGAAGTTCGACTACTCCAAGGGGTTCAAGTTCTCGACCTACGCCACCTGGTGGATCCGCCAGGCCATCACCAGGGGGATGGCCGACCAGGGTCGCACCATCCGGCTGCCGGTCCATCTCGTGGAGCAGGTCAACAAGCTCGCCCGCATCCGCCGCGACCTGCACCAGCAGCTCGGCCGTGACGCGACGCACGACGAGCTGGCCGCCGAGTCGGGCATCCCGGTCCACAAGATCGCGAACCTGCTCGACCAGTCCCGCGACCCGGTGAGCCTCGACATGCCCGTGGGCGCCGAGGAAGACGCCCCGCTGGGCGACTTCATCGAGGATTCCGAAGCGACCGACGCCGAGAGCGCCGTCATCTCCGGTCTCCTGCAGGACGACCTGCGCCGCGTCCTCGCGACGCTCGACGACCGCGAGCAGCACGTCATCCGCCTGCGCTACGGCCTGGACGACGGCCAGCCCCGCACGCTGGACCAGATCGGCAAGCACTTCGGTCTCTCACGCGAGCGCGTGCGTCAGATCGAGCGTGAGGTCATGGCGAAGCTCCGCCAGGGCGAGCGGGCCGACCGGCTCCGCGCGTACGCCAGCTGAAGCGGGGGTTAGGGCGAGCCGTGCTCGCGGAGAACGCTCGCCCAGACCCGCTTCAGTGTGTCCCCTGGGGTCGAACCCCCAGACCCCCGCCAGGGGGCAAGCCCCCTGGACCCCCAAGGTGGTCACCTTGGTGAGTAAAGCGAACGTGTCGAAGTGAAGGCCCTGCGGACCACCGGTCCGCGGGGCCTTCGGCGTTTTCCCGGTTCCCCACGCGGACCGGGAAACGATCACCGGCGTTTGAGGTGGTTGGTGACTGGGTAGCAAGGTGTGGGCAGCACCCGTTCGGCCGCGTTGACTTATGACCTACGTCACGAGACTGTCGTGCTAGGCGAACGGAACGCCAGGTGAGCCACGCGGAACGGGTGTACGCATCCGTCCGCTTTCCCCGGGAGGTCGGGTCCGTCGGGGTGGACCCGGCCTCCCGAACCAAACTCCGGGGGCCGCGCGGACGGCCGGGAAACCGCCGCGAACGACCCGGGCCGAGTGCCCTGCAACACAGTCGCCGCGCGGGTGTGCGGGGAACCGGGGGCCGCTGAGTACCGTGGTCGGATCCCGATCAGGGCAAAGGAGCCTGGCTGTGCCGTCCACCACGTTTCAGCACACCGAAGTCCTGCCGCTCGGCAAGGACACCACCACCGAGTACCGGCTGGTCACTGCCGACGGCGTCGAAACCGTCGAAGCGGCCGGCCGGAAGTTCCTCAAGGTCGACCCCGCGGCGCTGAGCACGCTCGCTCGCACGGCCATCACGGACATCCAGCACCTGTTGCGTACGTCACACCTGCAGCAGCTGCGGGCGATCGTCGACGACCCCGAGGCGAGCGGCAACGACCGCTTCGTCGCGATGGACCTGCTGCGCAACGCGGCCATCTCGGCCGGCGGCGTGCTGCCGATGTGCCAGGACACCGGCACGGCCATCGTCATCGGCAAGCGCTCGGAGGGCGTGCTGACCGGCGGTGACGACGAGCGGGCCCTGTCGAAGGGCATCTTCGACGCCTACCAGCAGCTGAACCTGCGCTACTCGCAGATGGCGCCGACCAGCTTCTGGGACGAGCGCAACACGGGAACGAACCTGCCGGCGCAGGTCGAGCTCTACCACAAGGACAACACAGCCGGGGAATCGTCAGATCCTTCTTACGACTTCCTGTTCATGGCCAAGGGCGGCGGGAGCGCGAACAAGACGTTCCTGTACCAGGAGACCAAGGCCGTGCTGAACCCCAAGCGGCTCGCGCGGTTCCTGGACGAGAAGCTGCGCAGCCTCGGCACCGCGGCTTGCCCGCCGTACCACCTGGCGATCGTCGTCGGCGGCATGTCGGCGGAGTTCAACCTGAAGGTCGCGAAGCTCGCTTCGGCGCGCTACCTCGACACGCTGCCGACCGAGGGTTCCGAGCTGGGGCACGCGTTCCGCGACCCGAACCTCGAGCAGCAGGTGCTGGAGATGACGCGCCAGTTCGGCATCGGCGCGCAGTTCGGCGGCAAGTACTTCTGCCACGACGTGCGCGTGATCCGCCTGCCCCGCCACGGCGCGAGCTGCCCGGTCGGTATCGCCGTCTCGTGCTCGGCCGACCGCCAGGCCAAGGCCAAGATCACCGCCGACGGCGTGTTCATCGAGCAGCTCGAACGCGACCCCGCGCGTTTCCTGCCGGACGTGACCGAGGACGACCTGTCCGACGAGGTCGTGAGCGTGGACCTCAACCGCCCCATGGACGAGATCCGCGCGCAGCTCTCGCAGCTGCCGGTGAAGACGCGGCTGTCGCTGTCGGGGCCGCTGGTCGTCGCGCGCGACATCGCGCACGCGAAGATCGCCGAACGGCTCGAAGCCGGCGAGGAGATGCCGCAGTACCTCAAGGACCACCCGGTGTACTACGCCGGCCCGGCGAAGACGCCCGACGGTTACGCGTCCGGTTCGTTCGGCCCCACCACGGCCGGGCGCATGGACTCCTACGTCGAGCAGTTCCAGGCCGCGGGCGGCTCGATGGTGATGCTCGCGAAGGGCAACCGCTCCAAGCAGGTCACGGCCGCGTGCCAGAACCACGGCGGCTTCTACCTCGGCTCGATCGGCGGCCCGGCCGCGCGGCTGGCCAAGGACTGCATCAAGAAGGTCGACGTGCTCGAGTACCCCGAGCTCGGCATGGAAGCCGTGTGGAAGATCGAGGTCGAGGACTTCCCCGCCTTCATCGTCATCGACGACAAGGGCAACGACTTCTTCGCCGCCACCAGCGAACCGGTGCTGCAGATCAGCTTCCGCTAGCCGAACACAGCCGCGCCCCGCCCACCGAGCCCGGTGAGCGGGGCGCGGCTGTGTCAGTCGTCGGTGATCTGCGCCGTGAGGCGGTCGAGCTCGGCCAGCTCCGCCGACGACAGCGCGAGCATCGACTTCGGCGGCTCCCCCAGGATGCGCTCGGCCCGTTCCGCGGCCACGGCGCCCGGGGCCGTGACGGTGACGACCCGGCTGCGCCGGTCCTCCGGGTGCGGCTCGCGCAGCACGAGGCCGCGGCGGACGAGTTCGTCGACCACGTGCGTGGTGTAGGGCCGGTCGGTGTTCAGCTGCTCGGTGAGCTCGCTCATGGTGAGCGGACGCGCCGCGACCCGGCGCAGCGCCTTGATCTTGATGAAGCTCATGCCTAGCGCCTCGCACACCTCGCGTTTGCGCTCGTGCCGGTCGAGGACGAGCGCCCGCAGCCGGGCCCATACACGGGTCGCGATCTCGTGGTCGTCGGCGCTCATGTCAGGCCTTCACCAGTCCCGTGTCGGCTTCCTCTTCGACGCCCACACGCCGCGCCGTGGCGTACGCCCAGGGCGTGGTGGTGACGAGTCCGAGCACGATCACCAGCAGCCCGCAGCCGCCGATGATCCACCAGCCGGCGTGGCTGGCGGCCGCGAGGCCCTCGGCGAACGAGCCGTGGACGCGGGCGGTGACGACCGCGCCGATCACCGCCACACCGAGTGACGTGCCGACCTGCCGGCTTGTAGACGCGATCGCCGCGGCCACACCGGCCTGCGCCCGCGGCATCCCGGACACCGCCGCGTAGGTGATCGGGGCGTTGACCAGTCCGAACCCGATGCCGAACACGACGTAGGCGATGACCAACCGCCACAGCGGCGTGGTCGAAGACAGGTCGAGCATCAGCAGCGCGCCGATCACGGTGCCGATGCCCGCGCCCACCAGCGGCAGCCGCGCGCCGCGGGTGCCCACGAGCCGGCCGGAGATGGGCGCGCAGATCGCGCACATGATGGCCATCGGCAGGGTCAACAGGCCCGCGTGCAGCGCGCTGTAGCCGCGGGTGTCCTGCAGGTACAGGGAGTTGAGGAAGAGGAACCCGGCCATCGCCGCGATGCCGGACACCGCCGTGAGTGTCGCGCCCGAGAACGGCGCGCTGCGGAAGAACCGGGGCTCCAGCAACGGGTCCCGCCGCCTTCGTTCGTACGGCACGAACACGGCCAGCGAGACCAGCGCGAGCACGAACGCGACGAGGATCCGCGGCGAGCCGTACCCGAGGTCGCGGCCTTCGATGATGCCGTAGGTGAGCCCGGCGAGGAACACGATCACCAGCAGCTGGCCCACCGGGTCGATCCGGCGCGGCCGCGGCGCGCGCGACTCCGGCACGAACACCGCAGTGAGCACGACCGCCGCGATGACCACCGGCACGTTGATCCAGAAGATCGACCGCCAGCCGGCCGCGCCCACGAGGACACCGCCCAGCACCGGGCCCACGGCCATGGACAGCCCCATCGTGGCGCCCCACATGCCGATCGCGCGCCCGCGCTCCTTCGGGTCCGTGAAGGTGTTGGTGACGATCGACATCGCCACCGGGTTGAGCATCGAGCCGCCGATGGCCTGCAACGCGCGGAACGCGATGAGCAGTCCCACGCTGGGGGCGACACCGCAGAGCAGCGAGCCGACGCCGAACAGCACGAGGCCCGTCTGGAACGTCCGCCGCCGCCCGAGCCGGTCGGCCGTCGACCCCGACAGCATCAGCAGGCTCGCGAGCACGAGCGTGTAGGCGTCGATCGTCCACTGCAGGCTCGACACCGACGCGCCCAGGTCGTGCTGGATGGAGGGCAGCGCCAGGTTCACGATCGTGTTGTCGAGCCCGACGATGAACAGGCTCATGCAGCAGACCGCCAGCACGATCTGCCGCCGCCGACGGCTGAGCTCCGGCACGGCACCCCTCAAAGTCGGAAGGTAGTTGTAGAATCCTAACATTTAGCACACTACAACTAACTGTCCGCGCCTACCGCCGAACGCGGTACAGCTCACTCCGCATTGCGGTCAGCCGGGGAACATCTTCGTAAGCCGGGCGAGGGTTTTCTCGATGCCGTCGGCGTTGCGCTTGGGGTAGCCCATCAGCTTCAGTGCCAGCGGTGACCGGGCGGTGGAGTAGTCGAACGTCTCGGTCACGGTGGTCCGGCCGTCGCCCGCGGGCTCCAGCAGCCAGCGCCAGCGGTGGCCCCCGAAGTGGCGCCACGCGATGAGCCGGTTCTCCTCGAACTCCACCACGGTGTTGCTGATCCGGTACGGCGCGCCCATCTTCATGTCCATCCCGAACGTCGCGCCGAGCGAAAGCCGCGAGGGAGCGCCGTCACGGCCGGCGCGAACGGTGCCGGACCCGTCGATCAGCGGGTGGTTGGCGGGATCGGCGAGCAGGTCGAAGAGCTGCTTCGGAGAGGCGGCGACAACGGCGGTGCGCGAGATCTGGCGGGTACCCATGCCCGGTGAGACTAGGGCTCCGCCGGTGCGCCCACGATTCGGCCGGCGGGCGCCGCGAGGGAGATCACCCAGGTGCCACGGTGGGAGGTGGCACCCGGGTGATCGCCCGGCCGGTGCCCGGCGGCTCGGGCCGGTAACCCCCCGAGCGAGCCGCGCAGCGCCGGCCTTCGTGAAGCCGTCACCGAGGCGGTGACTGCTTCAGGACCACCGTCCGCTCGCCGAGCGGCGCGGCGAGCGCGACGGAGATGTAGGGGTAACGCAGGTCCATCGTGCACATCTGGCCGGTCTGCGCCTTGGTCTCGCTCAGATCCAGCACCACGTGTTGCGCGGTCTGCTCGATCGCCTCGCCGAGGGCGTGGCCGCAGCCGCCCTCTTCGGCGCGGACGTTGATGATCGTGCCGCCGTTGGCCGTGTAGACCTCGTGCGGGAAGCCCGGCGGCAGGGCCTTCGCATCGACCTTGTCCGCAGGCACCGGCGTGCTGCCGGCCGGCACCTCGAGCCGCGGTTTGCCGGGCGGGTTGGGGAGGGGCTTCGGCACCGGCGACGGCGAGGTCGAGATGCTGCCGCTCGGCGCCACGGAGTCGCCTCCGGACGCGGGGTTCGTGGCCATGGTCCCCTGGGCGCCGCAGGCTGTCACCGTGGCGAGGATCAAGCCTGTGCCGACCAGCTTCGTCAAGTACCTCATGAGCCAAGGACGGAACGGGGGCCGTATCCGGTTGCATCCGCTCACGGACCGGGGCGCAGCACCAGCTGGCGGCCGCCGAGCGGCTCGGCCAGCGGCACGGGCAGCGACACCTCGCGCACGTGCATGGGGCACATCTGGCCGTGAGGCGCCTTGGTGACGGTGACGACCACGACGGCCTGCTGCGCGGTCTCCCCGCCGGCGGCGGCCATGATGTGGTCGCAGCCGGCTTCGTCGGCGTGGATCACGACGACCTTGCCGCCTTGCGCGAGTGTCACGTCGTGGGGGTAGCCGGCGGGCAGCGCCGACGCGTCGATCTGGCCGGCGGCCGGTGCCGTGTCGCCGGGCGGCGGGCCCTGCGTCGGATGGGTCTGCGGCGGGCCGGACGGGGACGGCAGCGGCATCGGCGGGGGCAGCGTGGTTGACGGCGGCACCGACGGCACCGACGACGTCGCCGGAGAAGGCGACGAGCTCGCCGCGCCCGGTCCCGCCGGCGCGGCCCCTCCGCCGCCGCACGCCGCGGCCGAAAGCAGCAGAACGCTCACACCCAGGACTTTCACCGTTGTCCGCATACCGTGCGGACGGAATCCGGGCCGGGGTGGTTGCACGGGCCGGCCGGAAACTTCGGAAACTTCAGTCGAGCACGTCCGGCAGGTCGCGCACGGAGTCCAGCACGTGCGTCGCCCCGGCCCCGGTGAGCTCGGCGCGCGTTCCGGCGCCGGTCAGCACCCCGGCCACCACGCGCGCGCCCGCGGACAAGCCGGTGCGCACGTCCGACGGCGTGTCCCCGGCGACGGCGACGCAACGCACGTCTGTGACGCCCAGGCGCAGCACGGCCGTGAGCACGAGGTCGGGGTACGGGCGGCCACGCAAGCCCTCGCCCGGGGCGAGCGCGAGGTCCGCGAGGTCGCGCCAGCCCAGCGCCTCGAGGATGGCTTGCTGCGTAACGGCCGCGAAGCCGGTGGTCAGCGCGACCTTCACGCCGCCGTGGCGCAGCCCGCGGATCACGTCCTCCGCGCCGGGCACGGGCTCGCACTCCCCCGCCGCGACGAGGTTGGCGTAGGCGCGTTCGAACTCGGCGTTGGCGCGCTGCGCGAGGTCCTCGGTCGGCAGCAGGGCGCGGAAGACGGTGATCTTCGACTGGCCCATGGTGGCGTTCACGTGGGCGAGCATCGCCGGGAAGCGTTCGTCTACTTCGGACACTCCGGCGCTCGCGATCGCGGCCGTGAAGGCGCGTACCACGAGACCGTCGTCGACGACGGTGGTGCCGGCGAGGTCCAGCACCACGAGCTCGGTCGTCACAGGCCCAGCTCCCGCGCGGTGTCGTCGGCGATCGCCGGCGAGCACGTCATGCCGCGCCCGCCAGGCCCGGTGACGAGGAAAGCGTTGTCCGCCAAGCGTTCCCGGTGCACGATCGCGGCCGGGTCGAGGGCCTGGGCGTACACGCCGGCCCAGCGGCGGCGGATGCGCGGCAACGGCCGGCCCAGCAGAGCGCTGGCGACTTCGGCGAGGTGCTCGTACGGGTCTTCGGTCACGTCGAAGCCGAAGGGCTGGTCGTACTCGTGCGTGTCGCCGATGGTGAGAGAACCGTCGAGGCGCTGGACCATCAGCAGCTGCATCTTGTGGGCGGCGGCGACGTCGCCCTGGGGCTGGGTGCGGCCGAGCTCGGCGAGCGCGTCGCCGCGGAAGGCCGGGTAGTAGCGGAAGCTGTCGGCGTCGGCGACGCTCGTGGTCAGCGTCTCGCCGAGGGGTTCGGTCTGTGCCATCTGCAGCCGCACACGGCGGACGGGGACCTCGCCGGCGAGCTCGCGCACGAGACCGCCGAGCCAGGCGCCGGTGCAGAAGATCGTGACGTCGCCTTCGTGGTGGTCGCCGTGGTCGTCGGTGACGCCGGAGTTGGTCAGCGTGCGGACTTCGCGGCTGGGCAGCCAGGTGTAGCGGCCGGTCTTTCGCAGCGCCGCGCGCAGGGCGGGCTGGGCGGTGCGGGGTTCGACGGCCGCGTCGCGCTCGCACCACAGGGCGGCCGTGAAGTCACCGCGCAGTGCCGGGTTCAGCCGGCGGGTCTCGGCCGGGGTGAGGAGCTTGAAGCCGCGCTCGGCCGCGTCGGCGTTCGTGGTCGCGGCTTCGGCGACGGCACGCTCGGCTTCGGTGCGCAGGACCGTGAGCGAGCCGTTGGCCCGGAACCCCAGCGCCGGCGTCTGCTCGGCGATCGTCTGCCAGAGCTCGCGAGCGCGCAACGCCGTGGCGAGCTCCGGACCGGCCGCGCGGCCGCTGACCCAGACGAGGCCGAAGTTGCGCACGGAGGCGCCGCGGGCTTCGGGCTCGCGTTCGAGGTGGACGACGTCGTGGCCGCGGTGGATCGCCTGCCACGCGTGCATCGTGCCGAGGACGCCGCCACCGACGATGAGGATTCGCACGAGGGCCACAGTCGTTCAGCGGTGGGAATGGGGAGTTTCGCGGTGGGGAACGGAGAGTGAAGACGTGCGGTGGAGTGACTCGGGGTTGTATCCGTCAGAGGCGGCCGGTGGCGACGAACACCGCGACGGCGAGGATCAGGGCGTTGACCGTGACGTTGCGCCACTCCGCGGCCTTGTGCTGGACGATCGCGAGGCGCGCGTGCATGGCCATGGCGCCGATCATCACCACGACGAGGCCGGCGGCGGCCCAGCCCGTGAGACTCGGCGCGACACCCGTGAGCTGGGGCAGGATGAGGCCGGCCACGGCGATGAGCTCGCAGATCGCGGTGAACCGGACCACTGGCAGCGGGTAGGCGGCGGCGCCGGTCTGGCCCGTTTCGAGCATCCGCTCGCGCGACATCGTGGACTTGAGCGAGCCGGACAGGGCGAAGAGCAGGGCCAGGACGATCTGCCCAGCCCAGAGTGCGGCGTTCATGGGGTCTCCCTTCGAAGGGCGGTCGCGGAGGGAACGAGGGAGAGCCGCGAGGTGTGACAGAGGTGATTTGTCGACCTCTGTCGGCCGTCCGCTGTGGTTGGCTGTCGCTGCCCGTCACCGGTGAGAGGAACCCACGATGCCGCTCGCACGCCGGTTGGGGCTGACCGACGCCGTGTTCCTCGGACTCGGGTCGATGGTCGGCGCGGGAGTGTTCGCGGCGTTCGCGCCCGCGGCCGGCGCCGCGGGGGCCGGCCTGTTGCCCGCGCTGGGGATCGCGGCGGTGGTGGCGTTCTGCAACGCGACGTCGTCGGCGCGGCTGGCGGCGCGGCACCCTGAATCGGGCGGCACCTACGTGTACGGGCGGGCGCGGCTCGGCGAGTTCTGGGGGTACCTCGCGGGCTGGGGGTTCGTCACCGGCAAGACGGCGAGCTGCGCGGCGATGACACTGACGGTCGTGGCCTACGCGGCGCCCGGCGTGGGGCAGCCGTGGCGCGCGGTGATCGCCGTCGGTGTCGTGGCGGCCGTGACGGGGGTCAACTGCCTCGGGGTGCATCGGTCGGCGCTGGCGACGCGGGTGATCGTGGTGGTCACGCTGGTGGTGCTGGCGGTGGCGGTCGTGAGTGCGACCTCAGGTGGGTTCGTGGCCGAGCCGTTCGCACCGTTTGACGGCGGCGGCGTTCTGACGGCGGCGGGGTTGCTGTTCTTCGCGTTCGCCGGGTACGCGCGGCTGGCGACGCTCGGGGAGGAAGTGCGAGACCCCGCGCGGACCATTCCGCGAGCGATCCCGCTGGCCCTCGGGCTGACGCTGGTGGTCTACGCCGTGGTCGCCGTCGCCCTGCTGCTCACGCTCGGGCCGCAGCGGCTGGCGGCGAGCGCGGACCCGATCGCGGAAGCGGCGGCGCCGTGGCTCTCGCCGGTCGTGCGGGCCGGCGCGACGCTGGCGTCGCTGGGTTCGTTGCTGGCGCTGGTGCTCGGCGTCTCGCGCACGACGTTGGCGATGGCCCGTGACGGGCACCTGCCGCGCGGACTCGCCGTGGTGCACCCGCGGTTCGAGGTGCCGCAGCGCGCGGAGCTGGCGGTGGGCGTGGTGGTGGCGGTGCTCGCGACGACAGTGGATCTCCGTGGGGCGATCGGGTTTTCGTCGTTCGCGGTGCTGGCGTACTACGCGATCGCCAACGCGGCGGCGTTGCGGTTGCGGGCGGACGAGAACCCGGCGCCGCGGGTCGTCGCGATTCTGGGGCTCGTCGGGTGTGCGGTGCTGGCGTTCAGCCTGCCGTGGCCGTCGGTGGTGGCGGGGTGCGCGGCGCTGGCGCTCGGGGCGCTGGCCTACGCCGTGCGGCGGGCCACCGGCCGGCACTGAACCGGTTCTGTGACGCGAGAGGACCGTTCGCCCGAAAGATCCGAAGAAAGTTGGTTGTCCGGTTGCTCGGGGTCTGATGTAGTCGAGTCATCACTCCCCGTATCCCCGTTCCCATGTGGACACCGGAAGGACGGAACCCCCATGACCTTCAAGAGACGGTTCACCCTGCTCGGAAAAGCTCTCGTCGGCGTCACGGCGCTGGCCGCCGCGGTCGGGCTCGCGACCCCCGCCGTGGCCGGCCCGCCGCCGTCGACGAACGGCACCCAGGTGGTGGGCGGCAGCCGGGCAGCGCAAGGTGAGTTTCCTTGGATGGTAAGGCTTTCCATGGGCTGCGGCGGTGCGCTGTACACGCCGCAGATCGTGCTCACCGCCGCCCACTGCGTCACGCGCACCGGCTCGAACACGTCGATCACGGCGACGCTCGGCGTGGTCGATTTGCAGAGCGCCAGCGCGAAGAAGGTGCGCTCCAGCTACGTCTACCGGTCCACCACGTATGACACGACCGGCGGTGACTGGGCGCTGATCAAGCTCGCGAGCCCCGTCAGCGGCGTCCCGACGCTTCCGCTCGCCTCCAGCGCTTCCCTGAACACCGGCACGTTCACCGTCGCGGGCTGGGGTGCCGCGACCGAGGGCGGCGCGCAGCAGCGTTACCTGTTGAAGGCGCAGGTGCCGTTCGTCAGCGACTCGACGTGCAAGGCGCAGGGCGGCGACTACTCCGGCCTCATCGCGAACGCGGAGATCTGCGCGGGCAACGTCTCGGCCGGCGGCGTCGACACATGCCAGGGCGACTCCGGCGGCCCCATGTTCCGCCGCGACACCGCCGGCGAGTGGGTGCAGGTCGGCATCACGAGCTGGGGCACCGGCTGCGCCCGCGCCCACGCGCCCGGCGTGTACACCGAGGTGACGAGCTTCGCGAGCGCGATCGCTTCGGCGGCTTCGAAGATCTGACCTCCTGCGGACCGGAAGCGGGGGGGGCCCGGGGGGGCGGCCCGCGCCCGGGCCGGGGGCGCCGCTTAAACCCCCAGGCCGGAATGGGCGGGACCCCCGGGGGGGGGGGGGCGGGGGGCCCACCCCGGAGG